>JANMUE010000389.1:0-6323 GCA_031391205.1 Lysobacterales bacterium
GAAACAATCACCGATTGGTCGGAGCGACGCTTGATGCCAGAGACCGAGGTGTATACCGACGGCCTGGGCGCGTTCCGCAGGTTCTCTGATGAGGGGCATGCGCACACGGTGTTGGTGACCACGGGCGGCCGCGCTGCTACTTTGTGAGCTGAGGATGGGAACTAATCAGGAAGAAGTTTGAGCGATTCAAATACGCAGAAGCTCACAAAATCGAGTGAGCAAATGGACAAGCTATCCGCGGCTGCAAGTATCGTCAACTGACACGATGTTATATAGCGTACGGTTGACAAACAGCTGCCTGACTCGTTCCATTCTAATGAAGTGAAACTTACTGCGTGTTCAATTTGCGTTGCAGCGCGGTGACACTGTAGGAGTCTCAATGCGTTGGTTAAAGTTACTCTTTTGGCGGGCCAGGGCAGGGGCGTTCGAGGGGCGCTGCCAGCGTATTGACAACGCGTGTAGCATGCTTCGTCATGAACATTGCCCCGGTGCGCACGTGGCTGTTTCTCGGCGGTCTGCTGGTGATCGCGTTGATGTTTGTGCGGGTGTGGCGAGATCGCGGGCTGTCGGAATTTACTGCGAGTCCCGTCGCACAGATGCCGGCGGCGACGGATGTGGCAGATGGGGGCGTTGCCGATGAGTCTGCACGTTCGCCTGATGCGGCGGTGTTGGATCGCCCGCTGTTCGATCGAATTCCGCCGCTGCGTGCGCGTGCGCAGGCGGGCGACGCCAAGGCCGCATGTCAGCTGGCGCTGGAACGCAGCGCCTGCCGTGCGGTGGCCAAGCGCGAGGACATGAGCAGGGCGATGGAGTATGCGGCGGCGACGTCGGAATCGGTGCGGCGCGATGCGCGGGTGATCGATGCGATCGCGACAGTTCGTGAATCGGCGGTCGATGTGGCGGAAGAATGTGCGGGCATCGAGAGCGAGGGCGATACGGATGTGGTGGCGTTGTTGCAGGCGGCCGCGCCGACCGGCAATGCCAGGCAGCGAGTCATCGCCGCGTTGATCCAGCCTGACGGGAGTCTGCTGCGGCTGCCGCGCGGTCCGGTGCATACGTTGCCGATGGATCCTTGGGTATCTTCGATGGCGAGCCAATTCTATGCCGACAACGCACTGCGTTATTTGCACGAGGGATTTCGAGCGCGCGATCCGTTGGCGTTGGAGGGGCTGATCCTGGTGCATGCACCGGATGTGCTGGTGCCGAGTGCCAGCACCGACGCAGCCTTTCGCCTTCCCGATCCGCGGCGTTTTGTTGCGTTGGCGCTGTTGGCCGAAGAGGTCTACGGCAGCGACATGCTGGGCTCGCAGGTTCGACAGCTGCTGCAGCGCACGTTGGAAATACTGACAGACAAGGAACGCGGCCTTGCCGAAAGCGACTCGAAGCGTTGGGCACTGACCTGGCGCACATCGGCGTTGGTGCAACCGCCTGACGCCCGTATCGATGCTTTTTCGATCGATGCGGTGTGTCGGTAGTTCAGCGCCGTAGTCCGCGCCTACATCCGCTCGCGGTTGCTGTGCAGCATTCGATACAGCGCCGGCAACACCAGCAACGTCAGCAAGGTCGACGAGACAATGCCACCGATGACTACCGTCACCAGCGGCCTCTGCACTTCGGCACCGGCACCGACATTGAAGGCCATCGGCACGAAGCCGAGTGAGGCAACCAAGGCGGTCATCAGTACCGGCCGTAATCGTCCAAGCGCACCGTCGCGAATGCCGGAAGCATGGTTGCCGCCTTCATGCGAATGCCCGGTCGTCAGCATTTGTTGCGACTCGTGCACTTCGGACGCCGACACCACGAGCGGCTGCAGCACCAGGCCGAACACCAGCAAGGCAACCACAAGGGTGCGTAGCGTGGAGCAGCGACGATGAAAAAGATTCGCATTTGCGAAACCCTGGCTTTGAACGACCGTGACACACAATCACAGCCGACGCTGTTGCTGGACCGGGTCCGACCTGCATGGATGCAGGAAGTGCCGCGAGGCGCCGGGAGCGCCTCAGGCCGACCTGCATGGATGCAGGAAGTGCCGCAAGGCGCCGGGAGCGCCTCACGCGGGCCTGCAGCGAGCGTGTTTTGCACAGCAGCGGATTGGTAATGATCGTTAACGCGGCGCCATGCGCGTCATCTGACCGTCACAGGCCGCTATGCTGTCACCCGTGGCCGCCTTTGCTGCGGACAATCGCCGGGACATTGATGCGAAAACTGGACGCCGAGCGGGCGCGTCGCGATCTGCGCAAGATTCTCGAATACCTCAATCAGGGCAACCTGGAGGCGGCAGCGGCGGCAGCCGAGGCTACAACGTTGCGATTCGGTGCCGTCGCGGCCACCTGGTATTGGCGGGCGATGGTGGAACAGTTGGCCGGGCGCCATGTCGTGGCCGTCGCGCATGCGCAAAAGGCCATAGAACTCGATCCGGAGAGCCCGGAATATTATGCGATCCTGGCACGCAGCCAGCTGGCACGCGGTGATACCCATCAGGCCGTGACCTCAGCCATGCGCGGTGTTTCGCTCAACCCCGTTGACGTGCCGATACTGGATGCGCTGGCTCAGGTACTGCAGTTCGGCGGGGTCTGGGAACAGGCGTTGATGTTGATCGAACGCGCATTGGAGCAGATGCCGAAGCAAATATCGCTATTGCTGACGCGCGCCTTCCTGTTATGCGCACTGGAACGCCGCGATGTGGCAGAGTTGGCTTTTGAGGCGGTGCTTGAGGTGCAGCCCTTGATCGGCAAGGCACACTGGGGCCTGGCTCAGCTCGGGGGCTGGACGCCGGAGCGCAATCACCTTCATCGATTGAATCGACTGGTAGCTGAGTTGCCCGGACACGGGCTGCGGCGTTGCTGGATTGATTTCGCGCGTTATCTGGAGCATGAGGAACTGGGGGAGGACGAAGCCGCCATCGGCGCTTTGCTGACCGGAGCCGCCAGCCAACGGAAAATGATCGATTACGATGCGCAGAGCAATGCACGTATTTTCGAGCAGATGAAGCAGCAACTGGCTGAGTGCGCCAAAGCCTCCGACCGCGTGCACACGCCCGCTGGGGTTGACGGCGCGCCGGTTCCCATTTTCATCATCGGCATGCCACGTTCCGGCACCAGCCTGGTTGAGGCAATGCTGGGGCGGCATCACGATGTGCAGTACGCTGGCGAGAGTAGGGAATTTGCCACCTGTGTGCAGCGTGAGCTCGGCATCGAATCCGATGGTTTTCTGAGCGAAACCATTGTCGCCCGTCTTGTCGATATTGACTGGGATGGGGTGGCAAGGCGATATCGCGAGCGTCTGCGCGCCCACCACGGCGACAACGGTTTCGTGATCGAAAAACTGCCTGCCAACTACATTTTTGCCGCAGCGATCGCCAGGGCGCTGCCCGAGGCGCGCCTGGTGCGCGTGGTGCGGGAACCGATGGATAACTGTTTCTCCATGCTCCGTCAGATGTACGAGGGCGTGAATCCGTTCTCGTTCGACCAGACCGAAATGGCGCAACACTACATCGCCTACGAAGACTGGATGCGGCAGGTTGGAGCAGCCTTGCCGGATCGGCTACTGACCCTGCGCTATGAGCAATTGGTCGGCGCTCCGGTACTGGTGGGTCGGGCCTTGTACCGTTTCTGCGGGTTGGAATGGCAGGATGGATATGCCGACCCATCGTTGTTTCGTCGGTCGATCCCGCTCGCATCTGCAGTGCGCGTGGTGGAACCCTTGCACGATCGCTGTGTCGGTCGCTGGCGACGTTATGAAGCGGCGCTGGAGCCTATGCAGAGGGCACTGGCCGCGGCTGGACTGGGTCCGAGACCACATCCCTGACAGGGTCGTTCTACCTGTTTGGCGGCACGCTCATCAATGCAGGACCCCAGTAAACGTGAAAGTTACGACAGCGGCCGCAACGAGCGCACGCCCTCCCGACCCGATGTCCGAGGGTAAAGAAGGTCGGCGGGGTGCCGCAGGCACGCGACCGGACAAACACACGGCGGCTATGCCGACGGGCCGGACGGGCTGGGGAGGGGTTAGGGGATATTTAGCACTTTCATGCGTTCGGGACGCTGTTCCCTCGCTGAGTGCGTCCAGAGTCAAGGCAAGCAAGAGTGATGCGATCGCGTCGAACGCTCTTACTCCCTCCCCGATGTTCGGGGAGGGTTGGGGAGGGGTTAGGGAATATTTAGCACTTTCATGCGTTCGGGACGCTGTTCCCCCGAACGCATGAAAGTTAGACTGACACAATGAGCGCTTCCCCTGAGCCGCAACGCATGGATGAGTGGCCGCGGCTGTCGCCGGACCAGGCACAGCACACGCTGCATGCATGGATGACGATGGCTGAGCTGTCGGCTACGTCGGCGCACGCGCTGGATCTCTATGAGTATCTGAATCGCCGATTCACTTCAGGCATGCAAAGCGATGCCTGGGTCGTCGCCCAATTCAACAGTTCCCGCGATGACCTCGCCTTTGCGCACAGCGGTGGCGAGCAGGCAGTTTCGGCACAGCGCCTGACGCGCACTTTGATGAAACCGATTGCCGATCGGCTGACTCGCGCTACCGGCGTGGTACTGCTGCAGCAGAACGAGATAGGCGAGATGCTGCGTACCCAGTCGCGGGAGTTGTTGCCGGCGAATTTGCCGCACCATGCTTATATCGTGGCGATTCGCGACGAATCGGGAATGTCTGCGATGATGGTGGTGTGGGGATTTCGGCAAGCGTTGGCGCTGCGCATCGAGGACCCGCTGTTACTGCGTCATGCCGCGCATCATGTCGCGATCGTGATTTCGCGCAAGCGCTTGCAGGATTCGTTGAAAGTCATCAGTGCCGAGCTCGACCGCCGCGTCAGTGAGCGCACCAAGCTGCTGGCCGAAGCCAATTCAGAACTGCGGCGCCAGGCTGAAGAGCGCGAGGTCATCGAGAACAAGCTCAAGCACGACGCCTTGCACGATGCGCTCACCGGCCTGCCCAATCGTGTGCTCATGCGTGACCGCCTGGAAAACGCGATAGCACGTTTTCGGCGCGACAACACCCAGGCGTTCGCGGTGCTCTATCTGGACCTGGACCGCTTCAAGGTGATCAACGACAGCATGGGACATGCCGTTGGTGACGACTTGTTGCGCGAGGCGAGCCGGCGCATCGTCACCTCGCTGCGGGAGATCGACACCATCGCGCGCCTCGGTGGCGACGAATTTGCGGTACTGCTGCCTGGCGTGCATGGTCTTGCCGACGTCGGCATTGTTGCCAATCGACTGATCCATGCGATGAGTCAGCCGGTGTATGCGCAGGGCAAGGAGTTATTTACTTCGACCAGTATCGGCGTCGCGTTCAGCGATATGCGCTATCGGCTTCCGGATGAATTGCTGCGCGATGCTGATGCCGCGATGTATCTGGCCAAGTCACGCGGCCGTAAGCGGTACGAAGTGTTCGACGAAACCTTGCACGAAAAAGCGCTGCGCCTTCTGGATATGGAAGGGGAATTGCGCCGTGCGTTGGGACTGGGGGAATTCGTTCCGTTCTACCAGGCGATAGTCGATCTGCGTGACGGTGGTGTGCAGGGTTATGAAGCGCTGTTGCGTTGGCGTCATCCGCAACGCGGCTGGATGAGCCCCGGCGAATTCCTCGATGTCGCGCAGGAGATCGGTCTGGCCGAGCAGATCGATATGGAGATTTATGAACGTGTCTGCGCCGATCTGATCGGATTTCCGGATGATATCTATGTCAGCGTCAATCTCTCACCGCGGCACTTTCGCGACCGCGATCTACCCGTGCGCCTGGTCGAAATGATTGAACGCCATGGCGTTTCCCCGGATCGCCTGCGTCTGGAAGTGACAGAAGGCTCTTTGCTCGACAACCCGGCCGAGGCGCGCCGCATGCTGGAGGAGTTGCGGCGCAATGGATTGGTTGCCCTGCTCGACGACTTTGGGACGGGCTATTCGTCATTGAGCTACCTGCATCAATTTCCAATGCATGCCTTGAAGATCGATCGATCTTTTGTCAGCGGTCTGACCGATCCTGCAGGCAA
Source organism: Lysobacterales bacterium (assembly GCA_031391205.1). GTDB lineage: Bacteria > Pseudomonadota > Gammaproteobacteria > Xanthomonadales > Ahniellaceae > 0-14-3-00-62-12. The sequence goes on from JANMUE010000389.1 coordinate 5,999, forward strand.
CTCGCAGGCAGTGGTCGAAGCGGTGCTCTCGCTGGCGCAGACCCTGGGCGTGGAAGTCATCGCCGAAGGCATAGAAACGGTAGAGCAACGCGAAGCCTTGCTGGCACTGGGTTGCACGCAGGGGCAGGGGTTCTTGTTCAGCAAACCCAGGCAGGTAGAGGCGGCGTTGTTCGATCTGCTGACCAGGCCGTAGCGATCAGGGTTATGGGAGCAACTGTCTTTGTGGGTCCGACCAGTGGTCGGATGCTTTTTGTCGACTCGGCCCCCTATGGCGCAAGCGTCCGACCAAAGGTCGGACCCAAAACACCATTCAAAATTCTCAAAA
>JANMUE010000435.1:0-28359 GCA_031391205.1 Lysobacterales bacterium
AACCCACTCGCCCACCCCCCGCGAGCCGCTGGCGACCCCGGGGCGGATCAGCGGCCCGCGCCGTTGCGGTTCTAGCGCGGGGCTGGCTCCGCTGCTCTTCCCCAACGGACAGGTAGAACAACGGCCGCGGAGCAAGCCCCGCTCTACAACCTCAACGGCGAGAGCATCAGATCAGCCCCGTACTCGCCAGATGCTCGCGGATGATGGGCATCTGCTTTAGCGGCGCATAGAAGCCCTGGCTGCCGGAATCGGCATTGAAGTGCAGCCCCCAGACGCCCCGTTCGGCGCACAACGCCAGCATCGGCAGAATGCCCTCGACCGGTAGCGACAGAATCAGCGAGTCGCCCGCCGCATTGGTCAGCCCGCATTCCTTCGCGAAGGCATGCAGGCGGTCGGTATCGGTGAATGCCTTGAGCATGGCGGCGCCATCGACGACGGTGGGATTGGCCGCTACGTATGGACGGATATTGGGAAACTCGCCGCGGGCGATGAAGTGCCATGCCGTCAATTTGAACGCGGCGCTGTACAAGGCGCCCTTGGCGCCGATGCCGGCATCCTCGACGTTGGCGGCGGTGGAGAGCGCGTCGAAATCGGCCATGATCATGCTACGGCAAGTGTAGTGACGGTTGCGCGGCGCGCACTCAGCCATTGCCAACCCCAAGTGGCGATTCGGCGCGTATGAGTTGTCAAACAGATTCCTTGTTGCTTGGCCAGGCAATCTGCACGGTGCGGTGCTTCATGACGCAGTCGCGCAAATAAAGATTGATCAAGCTTTGGTATGGAACCCCTGCCTCATTTGCCATGCCCTTGAAGTACGCCACGACGTCCTCCGAAAGACGCATTGAAACGGGTTTCTTCAGCTTGGCCGCATAGGGGTTCTTGCGGGACTTCATCTTAGAGAGATCGTATTCGGCTTTCATGGCGGTCATTGCCCGTAAGAGGAGCTTTCGAGTTTCGTTGCTTGTCGCGCGGAGATGATGCGAATCACATCGCCACTGTCGCGCTCACAGTGGCAAACAAGCGGGAGATGTGCGCCGCTGCTCATACCCAACATAAGAAAGCGATCCTCGTCGGAGGAGTGGGACACGTCGTAGAACTGAATGGCGAATTCGTCGTAGAAAACAGACTGGGCTTCCTCGAAGGAAACACCGTGTTTCCTTAGATTTGATGCAGCTTTAGCCGGATCCCAGGCAAATCTTAGCATCTGTACATTGTATGGATGAGCGCTATTTTTTCAAGGCTCAACGCCGCGTCAAGTCGGCGCCGGCCCGCGCCGCATTGGTCAGCCCGCATTCCTTGGCGAAGACATGCAGGCGATTGACCCCGTTCAAGTGCAGGGCAATGCGCAGCGCCTACTCTGGTGGTGTAGCAGACATTGCTGCTTTCGCGAAGCGCGTATGCTTGCTTGAAGGGTGTCGCAGCCCATTCATCACGGACGTAACGGAGAACTCGCCATGAAACGATGCATTCTGCTGATCTGCGCGATGTTCGTTGCTTCCGCTGCCGAAGCCAGGCTGATGGCTTCCGACTGCATCAGCTGCCATCGCGATCAGGGCAGCCTGGGTCCGCAGCTGCCGCTGATCGAAGGCCAGAATGTCGAGTATCTGGTGCAGCAGATCGCGAATTTTCGCGGCGCGCACCGCAAGGGATTTCCGATGCAGATGCTGGCCAGTGCACTAACCCAGGACGAATTGACCCAGGACGAATTGCAGGCGCTGGCAGTGGAATTGAATGGGCGCCCCTGGCCGAGCGCGCCGCAACGCGTCGACGCGGCATCCGCACAAACCGGTCAACCACTGGCTGCGGCGCTGGGCTGCAGTGGATGTCATGGCCCCGGTTATCGCGGGGCCGGCGTGATTCCTCGCCTGGCCGGACAGAATGCCGAATACCTGGCACGCCAGCTGCGCGAATTCAACGAAGGACACCGGCCCTTGCTGCTGCCACAGGCAGCACTATCGATGAAGGGACTGAGCGCGGCCGAGACCTATGCGCTTGCGCATTATCTGGCCAGTCTGGATGGCCAGGTGCATCTGGACTGGCTGGCCGGCAATTGGTGCAGCCAGAACGCAACGGAACGCTCTGAGGAGTGGTGGGTGGAAGCGCGCGGCGGCCTGATGCTGGGCATGCATCGCGACACCCGCGATGGCCGTGCGCGTGGCTTCGAATTTCTCCGTATCGAAATCGGCGATGGCAGCGCGGTTTATCAGGCGCAGCCCGGTGGACGACCCGCGGTACCTTTCCAGCTGGTGGAGTCCAGCACGCGCTATGCGGTGTTCAGCAATCCACAGCACGACTTTCCCAAGCGTCTGCGCTATCAGCGCGTGGGCACAAAACTCACCGCCACGGTCGATGATGGCCTGGGCGGTGATGCACTCAAGTTCGAGTGGACGCTCGATTGCGCTGCACCTACTGAGTGACGAGCGCGTTGAGCCGGCTTATTTCGCCGCATCACGCGAGCGGCGCGTCGCCCAGCGCCAGGTCCAACGCCATAACAGGGCGAGCGGAAACACCACCAGCATCAGCGGCAGAAAGAATCCGACGTATTCGGCGCTGGCGGTAACGCCTTCGGCAAGACTCTCGCTGAAGGTGTCCCAGGATTCGCTGAACGAAAAACCCTCATCGGATTCCGCAACCGCATTGCTGTGCAGCTGGATGCTCAGCAGATTGGTCTCGATGCGACGGCGCTGATCGGCAGACTGCTGTGCCAGGCCCTGCAGCATCGATTCGACGCTGGCCAGCTGCTGCGATACCGCGATCATGTCGGCGACGGCGATGTCCTTGCGCGAAACAAAACCCAGCAGAGTTTCGCGCTGGCGTTGCAGCAGATCCTGCTGCGCGGCGACATCGGCGACGGCGTCGGCCAGGTCATCGGCCTTGGTGCTGCGTTTCTCGATCTTGTCGCCTTCGCCGGCCAAACCGATCAGCGGTTCAACGCCGGCCGGCACCACACGCACGCTGATACTGGCGCTGGCGTAGTCGCCAGTATTCGATTCAATACCCAGCACACTGCAGGTACCGAAGCGTTCCTCATTACAGGCCGTCTGCACCGCAGCGACGCGGCGCGTCATGGTATCCGGAGCCACACTGAACTGAATATCGTGCGCGTACGCGAGCAATGCGCCCGTCTTGGGTGATTCGCCGCTGATGCGTTCGGGCGCTGCGTTACCGGCTTCGGTGTCGACCGTTTTCTTGCTGCAGCCTGCCTGGAGACCGAACAGCAACAGGAAAACCAGTACGGGCATCGCTTTCATTGCTCGGATCCGGCAGCGCGCCGGTAGTGGCGCGCCTGCAATCTAACCGCTGCCGCAGCCAAACAGGCTTTGCCGGCAACCTGCCCGGACAGCCGCGGTTAATCCCGCGACGATGGCATTGTCAGTCTTCCCCCGGTTCCTGCGTATCCCCGTGCACGATCCTTCCCGCTGGAGCCTGCAATGACTCGTTTTCCGACCCGTTGGCTCGCGCTGACTGCCGCACTGTTCGCCAGCTCGGTTGCGCATGCCGACAACACCACACTCGATCCCGCCTTCGGCATTGGCGGTCGCGTCAACCTGACCTATGGCGACTACTTCAAGACCTTGGCGCACCTGCCGCGTCCTGGCGGCGGTTCGGTGGCGGTGGTGCATTATCGCTACAGCGCCAACCCGACCGTGTGTCCCGCTGATCGCGACTGTATCGGGCTGTATCGTTACAACCATGACGGCACCGCGCTGCCGGCGCTGACGGTGCCATCCAGCATCAACTTCAGCACGATGCGCGGCGCGGCGATCGACAGTCAGGGACGCATCATCGTGGTCGGCTCAGTGCTGATTTCCGGCGGCGACCACGATTTCCGTATCGCGCGCATCATGCCCGACGGCGCGGTCGATGCCAGCTTCGCCGGCGGCATGATCAATGTCGCCTTCGACCTCGGCGGGAACAACGGCGACTACGCCAATGCAGTAGCGGTGGATTCCCTCGATCGCATCGTCGTGGTCGGTCAGGTGCAACGCATGACGGCGGACGACACCGATTACGGTATTGCTCGCATCAACACCAATGGCAGCCTGGATACCGGCTTCGACGGTGACGGCCGGCGCCAGGTTTCATTCGATCTCGCTCCGACATTGCGCATCGACAGCGCTACCGCGGTGGTCATCGGCAGCGATGCCAGGATCAGCATCGGCGGCATCGCGCTGGATGGAAACCTTAGTGTCAGCCGCGTCGGCCTGGCCCGCCTTAACAGCGATGGCAGCTATGACACCGGCTTCTGCCCGACCGCCTGCAACTTCATGAGCAGTTATACCGGCATCAACAATGGACGCCGCGTGATCTACTACGGCAGCGCAGCGCCGGCGCATGCCGATTCGCTGGAGACGATGTCGATCAATGCCGCAGGCGAGCTGCTCACCGCAGGCACTACGCCCGGCAGCGGCGAAACCCTGGGCTATGTGCAGAAGTTCAACAGCAGCGGCAATTGGACCAACGAGACCACGACCCAGGGTGGCGCCGGCGCGGGTGGCCGCGTCTATATCGGCGGCGTGCATTGGAGCAACGGTCTGGTGGTACTGACCGGCGCCTCTGGTCCGAACGAAGAGTTCTTCTTCGCGCAACGTTTCGATGCCGCGCTCGCGCCCAGCAGCGGCTGGGGGTTTATCGGTCCCGGCAACAGCGTCTATCTGTGGAGCGCCGGCAACGGCCTCGGGGACATCGGCGACAACCGCCCCGCGATCAGCAGCATCGATCCCGGCAGTCGCATCCTGGCCGGCGGTATCTACAAACCCACAGCGCTCACCGATCCTTATAGCGCCACCATCGCGCGCTTTACCTACAACGGAACGCCGACGGGCAATGCAATTTTTAGCAGCGGCTTCGAGAATTGATGCAATGACGCGCGTAGGGTGGGTGCAACCCACCGTTCTCGCACGTTACACAATGGTGGGTTGCACCCACCCTACGCCTGCCGCAGTTCCTCAGCTAGTCACCGGCTTGAAGTAGTACACATAACCATCATCGCTACCCGCCACCGCGGCATTGCCGGAACTCGAGATCTGCATCGGCCAGCTCATATTGCCGCTGGGCTGAATCCACAACGCCGTCTTGGGTGCGGGATCGGACGCTGCGCTGCTGAATGCATAAAACGCACCCGGCGTGCCATCGGGATGGCCATCAGCAACCGAGATCAAACTGCCGTCGCCATTCATCGAAGTGGAGTTGGGATTGTGCTCGGTATCGGCGACCCACGACCAGGTCGCGCTACTCGTCGTGAGATCGAGCAGCCCCAGCACACCGGCGGAGTTGCCGATGTTGCCAACCGCCGACGCCAGCGTGCCCTCGGTGTTGATGGCGACACCGTACACCGACGCCGCCTGCGTGCCTGCGCCATTGACCAGTGTCGTCGACCAGGTCGGCCGATTGCTGATGGCGAACTGCGCGACATCGAAGTACAGCACCTGCCCGTCGCCGGTGCCGGCGAGAAAACCCGTCGCCTGCGCATTCATGCCGATCGAATGCACCGACAACGTGCCCATGTACTTCCCAGTGGTCACCGGCAGACCATTGTCGATGCGATACATGATGATGCGGCCCTGATACGTGCCAACCACGATCCAGGTGCCGGTGGGATCCACCGCCAGCGCCTGCGCGGAATCGGTTCTGGTGCCTGTGCTGGGCGGTGGCAACGGGATGATCATCGGTGTACTGCCAAAGCCGCAGCCTGTGCGCAGAAACACGTAGACCGCTTCGCCCGCGGCGACACAGGCAGTGCCGTTGGCCGAGATCTGCACCATCGATACCCGCGACGGTGCGTCGGTCCAGCTGACGGTGCGATTGCCGTTGGCATCGTAGATGAACACGAAGCCGCGATAGGGCACCTGCGAATACTGACCCGAGCTCGCCGACCAATCCCCGCAGGGCGTGGTCGCCGTCCAGTACACACCCTCGTAACCCGACCAGGTGTCCTGCCACAGCAAGCAGCCGTCAGCGCCGTAGCAATAGGTGCCGAAGATCGTCTCCGGCGTGACGATGCCGCGGCGCGCATCTGCCGATGAATAGTCATGACTGTAGGTGCCGGTGACAACACGCTCGCCGTTCGCGGTGATCGCCACGGTGTTGATGTAGTACGGCACGGTCTGTCCCGGCTGTTGCGGCGGCAGCTGCTTCCAGATCAATGGTGCGTTGTTCACTTCACGCCTCCGTTGGTGCGCGTTGCCACGCTAGCAGCAGCCCTTATCGGAATGGACTCGTGATACCAATTTGATTCGGCACAATTCCCAGGCGGCCTTTCGGATATCGCTGTGAACCGAATGTCGTCGCCAGGGTCTATACAGCCGCTACTTGACTCTGATGGCGCTCTATTTACGAGTAGTGGAAAAACGAAGAGAGGTTTTTTTCGGCGCCGCGCCACGTCCCAGACCCGACAGTCCTCCCAACCCGCTCTGGCCGATGGCAACTGCCCCAGGCCCGGCGCACAAAAAACCAGGCTCGCACATGCATTATTTTGGACACTACGGCTCGACGCCTATTGATCATCGCGCTGCCACCTGGCGGGCCCTGGGGCTGCTGATGGCACTCATCGTCGCCGGTGCACCGATTGCGGCGAAGCAACGAAGCGTGGCCGAGGTCACCGCAACCGATCGCGCAACGATTGCCCGGCAGTACGACACATTGCCTTTGTCGTTCATCGAGAACCTTGGCCAGATCGATCGGCGTGTCGCCTTCCATCTGCGCGCGTCGAATTACGATCTTTACTTCACCAAACAAGGACACACGCTGCGGCTGAGCGGTGGTGACGCAGCCCGGGCCAAAGCGCACGTGATCAAGGTGCAATTGCTCGGTGCGGCGACCGAGCGTATTGCCGGCCGCAAAACGGCGAGTGGCGTGGTGAGCTATTGGAAAGGCAGCAAAGCGCAGTGGCGTAGTGGCATCCCAACGCACGGTGAAATTGGCTACGTCCAGCCCTGGTCCGGCATCGATCTGGATTACTACGGCCGCAGCGGCAAACTTGAATCGGTCTACACCGTAGCGCCGCATGCCGATCCGGCACTCATCAAGTTGCGCTATTCCGGCCAGGCGTCGTTGCGCATTGATGACGCGGGCAATCTGGTCTACGCCACTTCGGTCGGCGAGGTGAAGGAAACCGCACCCATCCTCTATCAGGAAATTTCCGGCGGCCGGGTATCGGTCGCCGGCCGCTACCGGCTGCTCGACAAGAACACCGTGACCTTCGATGTCGGCAAGTACGATCCCGAGCACGCATTGGTCATCGACCCCACACTGGTCTACTCGGGTTTCATCGGTGGCAGCGGCAGTGATGTCGGCTACGCGATCGCTATCGATAGCGCCGGCAACGCCTATGTCACTGGATCAACGACTTCGACCGCCGCAGATTTCCCGCTCGCCGCCGGACCGGACCTCAGTGCCAATGGGCTTGAGGACGTCTTCGTTGCCAAGGTGAATGCAGCCGGTACCGCGCTGATCTACGCTGGCTTTATCGGCGGTGATGCCAGCGACACGGGCTATGGCATCGCCGTCGATGACGCCGGCAATGCCTATGTCACCGGCGGAACCGAATCGACCGCAGCAAGCTTTCCCGTGCTTATCGGACCGGACCTCACCGCCAATGGCAATGTTGATGTCTTCGTTGCCAAGATCAATGCGGCTGGCACCGAGCTTGTCTACTCGGGCTACATCGGAGGAGGCGACACCGATCAAGGTAATGGCATCGCCGTGGACGGCAGCGGCAACGCCTATGTAGCCGGACTCACCAGGGGCATGCTGACCATGGGCGGCCCGGACACCAGCTACAACGGCGGCAGTTTTGATGCCTTTGTCGCCAAGATAAATGCCGCCGGGTCGGCACTGGTCTATGCCGGATACATCGGCGGTAACGATGTCGATGTTGTCAACGGCATCGCGGTGAATGCCAGTGGCGAAGTCTGGCTGACCGGCGCAACCGGTTCCTCCGAAGCGAGTTTTCCGGTATTGATCGGCCCTGATCTCAGTCACAACGGTGGCGGTTTTCTGAATTACGACGCTTTCGTTGCCAAGGTGAATGCTGCCGGCAACACGCTGCTCTACGCCGGATACATTGGTGGTGACAGCGATGATGGAGGCACCGGCATCGTCTTGGATGACGGCGGCAACGCCTACGTGTCGGGCTATACAATGGGCAGTACTGAGGCGACCTTTCCGGTGACTGTCGGGCCGGACCTGACCTATAACGGCGGCTTCGACGACGCCTTCGTCGCCAAGGTGAACGCCAGCGGCAGCGCGCTGGTGTACGCGGGTTACATCGGCGGCGCCACTTATGATGCTGGCACCGGCGTCGCTATCGATGATGCCGGTAACGCCTACGTCAGCGGTGTAACCGGATCCGACGAATCCTCTTTTCCGGTGCTGGGCGGACCCGACCTGACGCACAATGGTGGCAAAATTGGTTTCGACGGTTTCGTCGCCAAGGTCAACCCCCAAGGCACGGCGCTGATCTATGCCGGATACATCGGCGGCGATGGCGATGACGTCGTTGCCGAAGTTGCGGTGGACAATAGTGGCAATGCCTACGTCACTGGCAACATGCAGTCGAGCACCGAGACCTTCCCGCACATCGGCGGACCGGACCTTAGCGCGAACGGCGGCACCGACGCCTTCGTCGCCAAAGTGCATAGCGAGGAAGCATTGATCTTCGGCGACAGCTTCGAGTAGCGATCGCCGCTCCCTTTGCCAGTGCAGCGGAAGCCATCGGCGTTCTGCAGCCACGCACGCGCTCATCCAAGTAGTCGCCTGTGCCTCGATCTCAGCCGCTGTGGTTTTTGAGACAGCGGCGGGTTGCGCGCCACGGATTATTTCGACGATCATGCTCACTAGTGTGGTGTCCCAGAAATAGGTTGAAGAAAATTCCGGTGGATTTTGGCCCGAGGCAAGGCGCGAGGAGGCGGCATAGTGGGCGCTATGGCAACGACGAGCAACGCGGCATCGGGCCAAAAGACGCGGAATTTATTCAAGTTATTTCTGGGACACCACACTAGGACCCTCTGAACATGTCGCACGCGCGTGGGACTTGTTCAGAGGGTCCTAGGGGTTGGATTGCCGGTCCAGTCCGCCGCACTCGCGCAATCTGCCCGGGCTACCGTTACGAACCTGACTTCCTGGAGCACCCATGGATTCGAACCTCGTGCTGTCTGCATTCAAGCAGGCCATGGTGCCCGGCACCATCGTTGCGCACGGCTGCAGCGAAGAAGGCAAGGCTGGCGAATGGCCTTGCAGCCATGAGTTCGGCGAAGCGCCCAACGTCTGCGATCAGCAGGCACTGCAGAACCTGGACGCGGTCTCGCGCGAAGCGCTGCTGCCGCTGTATTCGGCACATAGCGGGGGCAGATTCTTCGTGGTCGATGGGGCGCCGGGCATCGTGCTGGCGGCCCCCGCTGAATGGAACGAACTTGCCGAAGAGATGTCGGTGTGGTGGCGCGAGTTTGATGAAGATGACATCGAAGCCGATCTGCGCGAGATGCTCGGGTCGGCCTTGGTGATCGGTGGTATCGAAGGCTCCGCGACCTATTTTGTTCTGGTGCGTGCCGGCGAACTCAATGGCCACATCGCCCTGTTCTGTCACGATGGCATGGAGCTGATCTCGCTCGCCCCCAGCTTTGCCGAATTCCTGGGTTTGCTGCCCGCCAAGGGCATCGACTGGATGCACGCGGACGTGCGTTACTTCTCCAAGGAAACGCTGGATCAGTACTACCCCGTCGCTTTCCGCCCCGGCGGCCGGATTCAGCCCTCGCGCTACACATTGCGTGTGGCGATCGAGAGCCGGGGCTCGGCGAATACGGCGCGCTATGAGTTTGTCGAAAGCACCGACACCGAAGTCGAGATTGTCGCACCGTCCGGTAACCGCTACAGCCTGGTTGTCGAATTCCAGGATGACTGCAGCGCCTCGATCAGCATCGACGCCGAAGATGGTGAAAGCAGTTTCTACTTCTCCGGCTCCGGCACGTTGAAGGTTCAGAGCCAGTTCGCCGCGGGCGATATCTTCAATGGCGATATCGCGCTGCGCGTGGGCTGAAGCCTGCTGACAGCCCTTCGGTCATATACCAGGGTCCGGCACCCGCATGCTTTTGGATTCACGCAGGCTCACGCCATACCTTCAGAGACGCTTCCCGTCGCGGGAAGCGTCTCCGAGGCAAGTTCGAAATGCGGCTTGCCGAAACGACTACTTTTTCGACGCAGCCCCGGCTTCGCGCAGCTTCTGTGCGCATTCCTCGCAGCACACTTCCACGGATTTCCCGCCGATTTTAACGCTGATGGCATTGGCATCGAGCACATAGTCGCAGGCCGCACAGGTTTTCTCAGACATGACACGCTCCAGTTACGCCCAAATCGGGCACGCCTAGAAGACCATCCGGGCGCGATCGTCGCTGTCGAAATCTTTAGCGATTTGGGCGCAGCGTTGCCACTCCATGACGTAACGCGGGGCTACGCTCTGCCTGCACCGTTGACGACCGTCTTGAATTCGCTGGGCGAGCGCCCATAGGCCTGACGAAACGCCGAACTGAAATGACTGTGGTTGGAGAAACCCAGCTCCAGCGCGAGCGCGGAAAGATCCTCGACCTTACCGATCAGGTCGAGCGCACGTGCCAGACGCAGACGCAGCTGATAACGATACAGCGGCACGCCCTCGACCTGCTGGAACACCTGGGTCAGATACACCGGCGATACCCGGACTTCGGCAGCGATCTCGGCCAGTGTCCAGCGCCGCGACAGATCGGCCGATAGCACCAGCTTGCTGCGATCCACCAGCTTGCGCAGCCCGCGGTTGCCGCCGGGCTGATGCGCGGTGCGCGGGCCCAAAGTGCGGCGAATCAGCGTCAGCGCCAGGCTTTCCGCTTCCAATGTTTCGATGACGCCGGTGACCAGGCTATGCCGCAGCAAAGCCGCCAGCGCCTGTGCGCGCGTGTCCAGCGTCGCGCGTTGCTGGCGAAAGCGCAGCTCGGTACCTTCGTGCACTCGATCCCTGGGCGCGAGTTCGCGCAGTATCGCTTCATCCGGCATCAGCACGAAGCTGGAGTCGCCACCGTCGATGGGATGGCTGACGCGATAGCCTTCGCCGGCGTTGAAATGCAGCACCTGATTGGATTCGGCGACGGCATCGTCACTGCCGACATGGCGCACGTATACGCCGCGATAGGGAAACACCAGATAGGTGCTCGAAGCACATTCTTCTGCACTGCGATGACGACAGGTACCCCGGCAGCGCACATCGCGAATGCGTACCGTCGGCGTTACCAACAGGGTCGTCACGCTGAAGTCCGAAACGGCGGAGGGCGAGGTCATGCGTCAATGATAGCAAGAGTCCCTCCGGGCAAAACCCGTGGGGCGTCCGCTGCTCGCAGCGCGACGTTGGGTTACTGGCGCGTGCCTTTATCGAGAAACGCCAGCAGGCGCTGGTAGTACTCGACATTCACTTTGAGGCGATAGAAACCATGACCTTCCTCCGGCAACAGTATCCACTCGGGTGGATTGTCGGCGCGCTTGAGTGCCTTGCGCATGACCACGGAGTGTATTTTCGGCGCGCGCCAATCCAAGCCACCGGCGGCGAGGAATACCGGCACCTTGATGCGTTCGGCAAGATGCAGCGGAGAATTGCTGATGAGGAATTCTTTGTCGGCGCCTATTGTGCGTTCGAAATACGCGCGGCCGCGGTCGGTGTCGACGACAATATCGCTCTTCGGCATTCTGGGCAGGTCATACACGCCCACACAATCGACAGCACGGCACCTTCCGATCATTGCCCGCGTCCAACGCATTCTCAGGCGGGCATGACAGTTTTCGATCACGTACTGCGCGTCTGTCTACGTCATATCTGACGACCGGGCGGATCGACCGCCATGGTGAACCCCTTTAGGAGAATCGCAATGTTCGTTCCTCGTCTGCAATCGACTCTGTCCGCCTTGCTGTTGTCACTGGCTGCCTTTGCACTGCCGGCGGCTGCACCTGCACCTGCCGCTGCGTCGCAAACATTTCAGGGCTCGGGAGGCGGTGCCATCATCAACACTGTGCCGTCTCCCGAAGGCGTGACCTTGACCACGCGTGTCGTCGGACAAGCAACACAGATCGGCCGGTTTACCCGCACCGAAACGCTGTTACTCAATCCCCAGACCGGCGACTTCACTGGTGAGGCTGTGTTTACCGCACGTGATGGCGATCAACTGCGGGCGCTGGTGGTGGGTCGCTTTGTACTGCCGAATACTGCGGCCGGTTCCTATACATTCGATGGTGGCACTGGGCGCTTCAGAAACGCGCTCGGCACGGCAGGCTTCGTCGTGGTGAGCGAAGACGGCGTCAATTTCGACGTGTTGTTTCGCGGATCGCTGCTGCGTCGACGTTAAAACCCCGAGCATCGCAGCTCGGCCCAAGCGCAGCACTTGAGCAGCCACATTGGAATCAGGGCGAAGTCGCGCCAGATGCGGCGCGCTTCGACCTGAGCAACTCGAACTCTCGCTGCGCTGCTTTAAATGCGGGTAGTTCCGGGTCCGCATTTTTCCAAAGCCTGAAGATGCGCTGGTAAGCCGAAACTGCAGCGTCGTGTTCGCCCGCATTGGCTCTGGCACGCGCCAGACCCAACAGCACCAGCGCCTGCGGCGGCGCGAAGCGGGAGCGGGCGAGTATTCCGGGATTCGCGGCCACACGCTCAAACTCCAGCGCCGCTGCCTGCGATTCACCGCGATCGAGTTGCACCAGACCCCGCAAATAGGCCGGCCAGAGCGCTGCGAACATGCCGCGTTCATAGCGGGCTGCAGTGTGCAGAAGTTCCATGGCGCGATCATGTTCACCGAGCTGAAAAGCAGCGATGGCCAAGGTCGCCGGCATTGCCTCGGTCACTATCAGGCTCTCCTGCGGGTAGCGCGCAGCGACCGCCTCGACCAGCGCCTGCGCGCGCTCGGGTGCACCGCACATGGCGATAGCGATCGCCACACCGCTGGTATACCAACGCTCATCGACCACTGCGAGCGTGCGATCGGCCAGCGCCAACGCATCGACACAGTCACCATAGGCTGCGGCGCGCAGCGCTGCCTCAAAGGTAAATCGTGCGGAAAGTGAAGGTTGCTGCGCCAGCCCGGTCGCGCGTCCGAGCAACTCGCGCTCAAGGTTGCGTTGCCCGGCTGCGGCAACCAATGCAGCGTGCGCGTTCAATAGCGGTGCCTCCCAGGCCGTGCCTGCATATTCGGCACGCAGTGTCTCGATCGTCTGCGGATTACCCTGCAACCAGTCGATCATGGCCAGATCACGGCGCAGCTCCACCGACGCCAGGCCGCGCGCGGCGGCACCCTGTAGTGTGTTGCGCGCTGCATCGAAACGACCGAGCAGGATCAGGGCGTTGGCTTCGCTGAGATAGGGAACGACATCGGCAGCCAACAGACGGGTTGCTTCCCTGGCTACTTCCAGTCCGCGCTCATGCTGGCCGGTGATGTTGTAGTTCTGAGCCAGCATGGAAAGCGGTATGTAGTCGCGCGGATAGCGCGCGCGCCACACTTCCAGCACTTCATTAGTGCGGTCGAGGTCGCCCACGACCATCTGGTAGTAGATCTGCTCCAGGCGCAGACGCTCGCGTTCACCGACACCACTGCGTAGCGCGAACGCGCGCGCTGCATACCCAGATGCGGTCGCGTTGTCGCCCTGATGGTAATAAGACTGCGCCAGCTCGGCGTGCGCTTGGGCGAATCCGGAATCAAGTTCAATCGCGCGTTTGTAGAGCGGCACAGCTTCGTAATGAGCGCCGACGGCGCTGCGATCCCATCCAAGCGCAAACGCGCGCCAGGCTTCAAGGGATGAGGTGGTCGCCAATGCCACCGGCGCATCATGGCGGACGATAGAGTCGCGTGTTTCACCCAGTCGGGTACGCAGCTTGCGTGCTGCGCGCGCCAAAGCATCCAGCACCGCCTCACGCCGGTCCGCCTGCTCCAGCTCGCGCGCGATGACTTCATCACCCGTGGGTACGAGCGCCTCCAGGCTGATCACGTAGTGATCCCCCAAAGCGCTGATCGAACCGGTCACCATCACGCCGATGCCGTGCCGTTCGCAAATCGCCTGCGCTGTAACGCCCGCAATCTTCGACTGTTCATCGCGCCCCATCGCAACCAGGGTGCGCCGCACGGTCTCCGGTGGAAACAGCGCAATGGTCGGGGATTGCTCCAGTGCCACAGCGAGCGCGCGTCCGAGCGTGCGGTCGAATACCTCTTCTCCGGTGGTATTGTCGATCTCGCCCAACAACACGAGTGTAGTATTGGCCGACGCCGACGCCGGGGACAGCGGCGCCTGGCGCAGCGCAAACCACCCAAACGCCACCAGGCCGATCAGTGCTACGAGCATCGCCAGCGTCTGCATGCGCCGCGGCAAGCGGCGAGGTGCGTTGACGGTGAGTAGATTGGCCTCGCCGCGCAGTACGCTGTCGAGATCCAACAGCAGGTCGCGGGCGCTGGCATAGCGCTGCGCGCGATCCTTGGCCAGCAGACGATCGATGATCGCGATCAGCCCAGAGGGCAGCGGCGAGTCTGCAGCGGCGAGCGGCGCCGGGTCGCGCTCGAGAATCGCCGTGACAATGCTGGCAATCGAATCTCCGGTGAAGGGTCGACGCGCGTTGAGCAGTTCGAACAGCAAGACCCCGAGCGAGAACAGGTCACTGCGACCATCGAGTTGCTGACCGCGAATCTGCTCGGGCGACATGTAGGCAGGCGTGCCCATGACCATATCCTGACCTGCACCGGCTCCGGTCAACGTGGCCAATTCCTCATGCGAGGGGCGTGCCAGTCGCGCAATACCGAAATCCAGGATCTTCACACGCCCATCCGTGCGCAGCATGATGTTCTCCGGCTTCAGATCGCAATGCACAATGCCGGCGTCGTGCGCGGCAACGAGTGCATCGGCGATCTGACGGATGCTGGCGACGCTGTCCCGCCAGTTCAGAGCGCCGCGTGCAAGCCGCTCGCGCAGCGTCTCGCCGGTTACACGCTCAGTGGCAAGGCAGGTGTGGCCCTCGTGCTCAACCAACTCGTAGACCGTCAGGATGCCCGGATGATTCAACGTCGACACCGTGCGCGCCTCACGACGGAACGCACGTACACGTTCGGGATCGGCAAGACGCATGGCAGGCAGCAACTTGAGCGCGACCTCGCGTCCGAGCCGCTCATCAATGGCCAGGTACACCTCACCCATTCCACCACTGGCCAATAGCGACACGATCCGGAAACTTCCGATCCGCTGCCCGGGTGCGATCGATCCGGCTGCGCCCGTGGCCTCACGCGCAATCTCGACCAGCGCCGAGGTTTCGAGAAATGCACCGGCAGATTCCTGCGCCCGCAGTAATGCCTCGACGCGAGCCAGCAGATCGGAGTCACCGCCCGTTTCGCGCGCCAGCCAAGCGGCACGAGCCTCGGCGTTGGGCGCGGTGTCGGGGTCGCAGAGCCGATCGAGCAGCTCCTCGGCACGCTGGTAAAGCGCGTGGCTTACTGCACCGAACGGTGCATTGACTGGCTGCCTGGGCGGCTGGGGCGCACTCAATGTCGATTGACGGCGTTAATCACGGCTCGCCCCCCGAGCTGTCTACGAGCTCAGCGTGCAGCCAGGCTTTGGCTCGCTTCCAATCGCGGTGCACGGTTTCCTCAGAGACGCCAAGCACACGCGCCGTCTCCTCCACGCTCAGACCACCGAAATAGCGAAGCTCCACGACTTGGCCGCGGCGTTCATCGAGTTGAGTCAATGCCGTCAATGCTTCGTCGAGCGCAAGCAGCCCGGCAGCACGCTCGTCATTGGGTACCAACAGCGCCTCGTCCAGTGATACCGGCCTTATATCAGCGCCGCGCTTGTCGGCACTGCGTGCGCGTGCGATGCCAATCAGAATGCGCCGCATCGCCTGTGCCGCGATCGCGAAGAAGTGCGCGCGGTTCTGCCAGCTCACATCACGCTGCTCGATAAGGCGCAGATAGGCCTCGTTGACCAAAGCGGTAGTCTGCAACGGGTGTCCGGCCGATTCGTTGCGCATGTGCCTGCGCGCAATCCGCCTGAGTTCTTCGTAGACGAAAGGCATCAGCCGCTCGATCGCGGAGCGATCGCCATCGCTCCAGGCGACCAGCAGCGCAGTGATCTCGCTGCTTTCTGCAGCAGGCGTCGTCACGCCAGAAAACTGCATGGCAATGCTGATGCGAATGCCTGTTGGATGCAGGATAGAGCGATCATCCACGCCCCCGGGAAGAGTATGAAATATGGCGTCCAACGCCACGATCGCGCCATCCTACGCTACACGTCCAGACGGTCAAGAGCCGCATGGGCATCGGCACCAAATCTCGCAGACCTGAAGAACCTCTGGATGGGGATCCACATCGCCTTCGCGGGCCAGCCTCGCTTGTCGAGCCCGCGTTTTCAACAGCGAAGCTGGTCAACCTGCGGTTTTTTTTCGACCCCTGACTCGGGGGCTATGGCGACAGCGACCTGGCACATTGGTATCTAAGAAGAATGCAGGCAGGCTTGTCGCCCGAGGCCTCGACATTCACCGACTGTCGACTGGCAGACAGCCCTGACGTCTCCCGCCTCAGGCAAATGCCCTGCGCGCCTGGCCTTGCTCGTCACTGCCGACGGCCGCGACGTATGCACGATATCGGGGCGAATCTCCGGACATGAATTGCGTAGCCACCGCGCTGGAGATGTGTGCCTTTGCCAGAGACGATGCCTCAGCTTCGGACATCCCCGGATGCGTGCGCTGCAGCGTCAGCATGCACGAAGAGGCGCTGTTCAAATACACGAACTTTCCTGACATCGCGGGTAACGCCGCTTCATAGAGCTTACCGCGCGATGCGGCCTTTGCCGCTTCGATCTCGCCCCCGTTGAGCATCTGTCCAGGAAACCCGCACAGCACGGCCGCCGCAGGTGCCGCATCGATGTCGAAGTGGAAGTATCCGTTCCTGGCGACATAGGCCAGCACAATAAGGGTCTGCGCCGTCGTATCGACCAACGCCACGGTGCCGGTGTAACAACCATTCATGGCGAGAAATCCGCGAATCAACATGTCGGTGCTCCTGGGTCGTCTGGGCCTGGATCAGATGGAATTCGGTATCAGCTGGCAGCGGCGAGGCTGTTATTCAGGATCTGCATCACCGGCACGTCAAAGCAGCGCGCCAGTTCACGGGCGATGCGAAAGCGCACCGCATGGCCCGACTCGGCGCGCTTGATAGTGGCGATGGAGACGCGGATGTTGCGGCGCCAGCATTCATTGGCCAGATCCTGCTGGCTGAGCAGGCGGCTCTGGCGCAAGTGGCGCAGCAACGCACTGTCCAGCATGATTCTGCCGGCCTGCATCAGGGTGCTGGTCGGGCCGGCGACGACGGCGTTGGGTTGGCCTGCGTTGGCCTGAGATGCGGCGAATTCGCTGTCGAAGTCGTCAAGGGCGGCTTCGGAGGTGGTGGAAAAATCGTCGTTCATGGCGGTCCCCGTGTCGGATTGGGTGTCGCCATCGCAGACGATGGCGACCAGTTCAGGGCACCTGACAGTGGATCGTGGTGCCGTGGGTCGAACACTGGGTGAAAGCGCCTGCGGAAACCTTCCGGAAACCTGACGGTTTTCAGATCGTTGTTTTTCTTCAGTTTATTTACCCGGCGGACCAGAGGCAGGGATGTAGGGTGGGTGCCAACCCACCATTCTCCATCGCCTGACAACGGTGGGTTGTCACCCACCCTACGCCGCGGTCAGGGTGTGATCGTCTCGATCGATACGATGATCGGCTTCACTTCGATCGGGTGGTCCCGGCATTCCAGCGGACGAAAGATCCGCATCTTGACCAGGCTGATCGCGGCTTCCTGGGTATGCGGCTCGGCTTCGCAGAGGAAAGAGTAATGCGTGCCCGCGGCTTCCTGGGTGGCAAAGGCGATGGGTGTGTATTTCACACACTGCAGGCTGGCTGCCGCGCTGTCGAATGCATCCTTGGCATCCGGGGTCAGCGTGAAATCGAAGCCGGTCCAGCCATCGGGGATGTGGTGCGGCATGCTGCGCTCCTGGGCGGGTTCGTTGACCGTAGCTGCGGATGCACATCTGCGGGCGTCGGACGTGGCGCACCAGCCCGCAACCGAATCTGGTCCGCGCTTGCATGGTGCAGGATTGGATCAGGCGCGACGGGTGCAATGTGGGTGCGTGGCGGTATCAGATGGGTTGCTGCTGTATAGCGGTGCGATCGCTGCACTGCGTATCGCCGCCAGGCATCAGCGTGGCCGTAAACTCAGGCACGCGAACCGCGCACCCTCGATCTGCAGGGTGCGCAATCCGTGGATGGATTTTCGCTCTTTGGTGCGGGCCGCATTCAGTCCGGATCGTTGCCGACTTGTGGATCGCAGAAAAGGTATATCGTATTTCTCGGATCAACGGGGTCGGTGACGGCCACGAAGACACCGAATTCGATCAGCAGATGCGGGCCCAGGTTCAGGTCAAATGTGATTGCGGCAGTTCCCGGGTCGAACGGCGTTCTGACCACCGTACTAAATGCTTCGGGATTGGTGCAGATATAGTCGTGTAGATACACGTCCTGAGTGGGATATGGCGTCTGATTGACCAGCTGCACCGTCAATTGACCCACGCCGCCTGCGCAGTTGACCAGGGACTGATTGTAAGAGAACGACAAACCCGCGGTGAGGTTGCCCGAGATGGTCAGAATGATGGTGTAGTGGGGCTCTGAAACACCTGAAGTCTTGGCTGGGAGCATGAGTCTGGGCATGGCGGTCCTCTCTGGGTCGAATTGTTGCATTGGCGGTGATCCCATCGGCCAGTTCATTGGCGGATGAGGTCGTACATATACGGTCTTTCAACGTTCCCGACGCGGACGGTTATTCGCCGGCTGCGGATGGAGCTAGCGCAAGCATGCCAGGAACCGGGTTTCAAAATGGCATCAATGCAGATGCTATCCGGCATCCACCGCGTCCTGCGGCGTCCGGCCTGCATCCTGTGCGAGGATCGCGTCGAAATCGGGATGACGATAGCCGATGCGCTGCAGCCATGCGATCTGCGATTCGACCCCGGCGCGCTGCCCGAGCAAGGTGTGGGCGCTGACCCAGGGCGCCAGTGCTCGGGCGTCCTTTGAATCCGGCACGATATCGCGCAGCATATCGATCACGCGTAGCCAGTCATCGCGGGCTTCGGCGTTCTGACCCGAGCCAGCGCGCTGCCGACCACGCGACACCAGAACCTCGGCGATGGCGCTGATGTCGTAGATATCTCCTTCGGCGCGATCGGAAACATATTTGAGATCGGCGATAGCCCGATCAATTTCCACCTGCGGATCATCGGCCTCGGGAAGCGACTGCGCGACCCGGATGCGGATGATGGCGTCCAGCTTCTTCCACGACAGGGGCGAGGCGGCATCGGTGCGAATGGCTTGTGCCAGTGTTTCGGCCATGCCCAGGTGCGACCGCTGGCTGGCGGTATCGCCACGCATACGTGCGATGTCTGCGGCCTCCATATGCACATGGGCAAGATCGCGTGTCCACACCCGGTTGTCGGGTTCCTGCTCGGTCAGCCTGGACAGTCGCGTCACGCTTTCGTCGATCTGCGTCGCGGCCTCGTGCAGCTGTCCGCGCATGACCGCCAGCGATGAAATGCGCAACAGCGAGGTGGCCAGACGCCGCTCCCAGGCGCGCGCGCCTGGATTGGCGGCGATCAAGCTACGTAGCATGCTGATCTGTTCGGCATAGCCCGTGGCCGCTTCGGCAAGTCGGCCCTGGGATTCGTCGCCGCTACTGATCCACGACAGAGTGTCGATGAGGTCGTAGCGCAGCTGGTCGTCGTCGGGCCGGGCGACCAGCGCACGCTGTTTGAGTTCCGCCGATCGTTTGAAGTGGTCGATCGCCTCGTCCATGCGACCGAGGTCGCGGGCCAGTGTTCCGAGGCTGTTGAGCGCATAGGACTCCTCGACCAGCCAGGCGGGCTTGTCCGGCTGCAGACGCACCAGCGCCTGACTGCTTTCCAGATAGTTCGTCCAATGTTCGCGCGCGTCGTCGAACTCGTTACGCCGATAATGGTAATAGCCCAGCCAATATGCAGCGACGCCGGACTCCGCCAGCGCCTCGGCAGACTGCGGTGCCTGCAGCACCGCGCCGCGTGCGGCCCGGTCGGCGCCGGCGAACGCGGTATGCGCCTCGTCCAGCTTGGCCTGTTCCATCAGCACCTCGCCCAGGGTGCGCAACGCCCGCGACCGGTTGACCATGTCTTCGGCACGCAGCTCGGTCGTCGGCTGGCGATCGAGCGACGCCAGCGCCTCGCTGCTGATGCTGTTGAGAAGCTTGAGATTGCCGAGCGGGCGCAGCTTGTCGGCCAAGTCGACCAGCATGAAGCCGGTCAGCCGCAGCCCTTCTTCGCGGCGCTGCTCGGCCTCATCGCGGGCGCGCTGCGCCAGCACCGCCAGCGCCGTCGACACCAGCGCCAGCACCGCCAGTGCCGATGTCGCCCCTATGCGCAGCCAGCGGCGCCGTTGATGCAGTCGCTCGGATGCCTGCACGAAGGCGCGTTCGTCGCCGGCAAGATCATCCGACAAGGCATGCGCCACTTCCTGCGCTTCGCTGAGCGGCCGCCCGGTATTGAGCAGATGGTCGCTGCGTCGCCCTTCTTCGACCCAACGCGCCGCAGCACGTTGCAGCCGAGCGCGCGCCTGCAGCAGGCGGCGATTGTCCTGGGCCCAGTCGCGGGCGCGTGGCCACTGGCGCAGCAGAGACTCATGCGCGACACCGAACGCCGGGCGGCCATCATTCAATTCGCCGACGAACAGGCGCGCGCGGATGAAGGCTTCGACCAGCACTGCGGCATGCTCATTCACCAATGCCGACCACAGCACGCGCCTGGCACTGATGCTGTCGCTGTCGGGCTGGATCACGATCAGCTGCGCCAGCACGACATCGAGACTGCGCCGCGCATCGATCGGCAACTCGGCGTACACCGCTTCGGCGCGGTGTGTCAGCGCCCCCTCCAGACCACCGATGTCGCGGTACGCTGCGAAACGCAATACACCGGCTTCGTCGCGGCGCTCGTACAGCGATTGCAATGTGTGCTGCAGCAGCGGCAATGCGTCGGGGTGTTCGGTGGCGGCATCGCGCAGGACATCGTCCAGGCGCAGCAGGCTCTGTGCATCCTCTTCGAAACTCAGCCCGGCGAGCAGCGCCGGTGTGCGGATGATCTGCGCGATCTCGCCACGGCGTGGGGTGAACACGTCGACGTGCCCGTCGCCGCCCTTGCGCTGAGCCAGCTCCGGCATCGCTTCACCGAGTTTGGGATAGAAGTCGCTGCGCACCGTCATCGTCACCATGGCGCGCGGGCTTTCGCAGAGCGCGTCGATCACTGCTGCAAAGCGCGCGCGTTCGTCGGCGGCAATGCTGGGCGATGCCACCAGCGCTTCGGCATGGTCGATCACCAGCAGCAGATGCGCGTAGGGCTGTTCCGCCAAATGGCGCTGCGGATGACGGCGGACTGCCTCGTCGATAGCCTCCACGATCAACGCCGGCCTCTGCGCTATTTCCCGCGCCAGCGCAGCCGGTGGTTGTGGCGCCAATACCGGCCGATCGCCCAGTGTCCACGCTGCCAGTGCCAATGCCAGATGCAGCAGCAGATCGCCGCCCTGCACGCCGGCCAGATCGCAGCTGGCGATCGATAGCGCATGCAGGCCATCGAACCCTGCCTCCTGTTGCAGCAGAGGAATCGCACCCGCGCGCAGCAACGAGGTTTTGCCGCAACCGCTGGCGCCGACGATCATCACCAGGCGCCGCTGGTTGTCGATCTGCTTGCGGATCGCGCCGAGCAGTTCCGCGGTCATTCGGCTGCGACCGAAGAACACATCGGCGTGCGCACCGTCGAAAGCGCTGAGGCCTACATAGGGGCTCTGGTCGCTGCGCGTCGCTGGCTGGATTGTCGCGCGACGGTAATCATCCGGGAAACTGACCTTGGCGATCAGCCGATAGCCGCGCTTGCGTATGGTCTCGATGAAACGCGGCGCGCGGCTGTCGTCGTCAACCAGTCGGCGCAGATGTGCAATGGCCTTGTGCACGGGGTTGTCGCCATAGAACGTGCCGTGCCACACCTCGATCAGCAGTTGCTCGGCACTGACGACTTCTCCTGCGTGCTCGGCCAGCGCCACCAGCACTTCCATGATCCGCGGCTCCAGCGCGATCTCGCGCGCGCCCAGCACAACGACCAGGCGATCAGGCTGCACCAGCAACGTGCCGACGCGAAACCACGACATCGAGGCCAGCGACTTGATGCGTTCTGAACGTTGCGTCATCAGCGTAACCGGATCCGGGCAGGGTAGTGGAGCCGCATCGTACATAAGCTGTGGCGGCTGCACAGTGCATATCGGGCAGTGGGTCGGCGGAAAACGTCGGGTGGGTGCAACCCACCATTGTCAAGCGTTCGAAAATGGTGGGTTGCACCCACCCTACGCGCTCACCGCCAGCCTACATCCAAGGTTTTTTGCAGCAGATGTGCTTTCATGGACGTATCGATTACGCACAGGTTGCAGCATGGATCAGATCAGTTCGACTGCGGCAGGGCATGCCAAAGGGCGCGAGCACCAGGCAGGCGCAACCGTGTCGCCGAGGCCGCACCGGTGAATGGCGCGCTGCCGACCAACCCGCGCAAGGATCGTGTCAGCACCCGCTTCACGTTGCTGGCTTTCGTGTTCGGGCTGTTGGCTCTGCTCATCGTCAGCCAGCAATCCCTGCTTGGCGTGCCGCTGCTCTCGGACGAAGATACGCATCACGCGCAGATTCAGTCGTTCCTGCACGGCGATGGCGCGCAGAATCCGCATCTGACCACGTTCGCCACTTATCACTGGATCATTGCGTCGGGGCTTGGCGTGATCGGTTCCGATGCCCTCGTGTCGCTGCGTTGGCTGTCGGGTTCGCTGGGGCTGGGTCTGGTTTCACTGTTCGCCCTGATCTACGCCCGGCGCGTGCAAGGCGACCTGCAGACCGCGGCACTGCGCGCAGCGCTGATCGTGGTGACGCCAATCCTCATCCCCTATCTGTTCCTGGTATTCACCGATGCACTGGGATTGGCTGCAGTGCTGGCGCTGGCCTGGGCGACGCAGGCGCGGCGTTGGTGGCTTGCCGGATTGCTGGGTGTGTTGGCCATCGCCATACGCCAGATGAACGTGGCCTGGGTGCTGTGGGCGCTGATGCTGTTCGTGGTGCGCGAGCGCCCGGTCTTGTCGTTGCGCGCCATCGCCTGGCCGGTCATCGTCAAGGCACTGCCTTTGCTGCTGACGCTGGCTACCTTTGCTGGCTTCGTCTGTTGGAATCATGGCGTGGCGCTGGGCGATCGCGTCAGTCATCCGGTGGGTCGTCTTTACGATGAGAATGTGTTTTTCTTTCTCGTCGTAGCATTGATCGTGCTGCTCCCCGTTCACTTGATGCAGGCGCCTGCGATCGTCGCGATGTGGCGCCGCCATCCGTGGGCGTGGACGCTGGCCACGATCGGCATAGCGGCCTGGTTTGTGCTGGGCTTTCATGCCAGCCATCACTACAACCTGGCATTGCAGTATCTGCATAACGACATTGTGCAGTGGCTGAATGCGCCGATGCACCGCGTCATCGTGACCGTGCCCCTGGTCTGGACGTTGATGTCCTTGATGGCGGCGCTGGATCGCAGCGTCGAATCCTGGATCTGGCTGGCCGCTACCCTGCTGGTGCTGATCCCCAGCTGGCTGGTTGAGCACCGATACGGCATCGTGCCCCTGGCGCTTTGGCAGGTATTGCGGGTTCGATTCAACACCAGCACCGAATGGACTCTGGCGCTGTGGATGGTGGGGCTTGGCGTTGCGGGATTTCTGCTGACGCGATCCGGCTCGTATTTTTTATAGGCCGGAGGCAACCGGGTCCGCCCGAACATGGATTCAGTGGCCGGTCGATGACAGGTTTAGCTTTCGTCCTGCGCGTCTACCTCTGCTGCAGCTGACCACCCGGCGGATTGCCCGCCCCAGCTCCAGGGAGAAGACCTATGAACCCTAACGTGATGGCCGAAGCATTCATCCGTCAAGTGGAAGGATTGCTGGAAGATAATGGCATCGTCAAGCGCGTCGTGAAACCCAGCAAGCACCGGACCGGACCACGCCGAATTCCCGCAACGCACGGCCAAGCGGCAACGCAGTACCGGACAACCAGCGATCCGATACCGCGCACGCCGATCCTCGAGACACCAGCCTGAAAGCTCCCGCATCAGGCGACCTGGCGGGCGTTCCTCAGCGCCCACCCTCATCCTGAAACGCTGCAGCAGCGCCCGGCACAGTAAGCGCGCTGGCAGCATTTTCGAATCCATCAATGAACACGCCATCGGGCACGATGCTGTCCTGATCGGTGGCGCTGTCGTTGCTCGCGTTCAGCTCGGCAACGCCGGCGGGCACATCGATGCGCGCGGTGTTGGTAACAAAACCTCCGACCGTGCCATCGACTTCGGCCATCAGATCGAAGCGCAGGAATTGCGCCACCCCCAGGTTCACGTTGACGTCGATGCTGCCGGTGCCGGTCGCAGGACTGGGACAAGGCGCAGTCGATGCGGTGGGCACGCACATCCAGCTGGCATTGATCAGTGTCGCTGGCAACAGATCACGTACGCGCGCGCCGTTGACTGCATTGGGCCCGGCGTTGGCGGCGACGATGGCATATACCGTGGTGTCGCCATCGACCAGTGTGCTGCGTGCATTGCTCTTGGCGATCTGCAGATCGGCACCGGGTCCCACCGCGACGGCGAAGGCATGCGTTGGCGAAGTATCTACGCCGCCGTTCGCGGTGCCGCCGCTGTCGCGCACGCGCGCATTCACTGTAGCGATGCCACCGACACCGGTCAGCGTGAAGTTCAATGTGCCGGCGTTGCTCAGGCTCAGTGAACCCGGCACCAGCACGGCATCGGCATCGGTGATGCTGTTGATGATGAAACCGACTACAGTCTGCGTCGCGATCTCATCGGCCGGACCTGCCGTCATGCTGGCCAAACCAGGCACAGTACGCGCGCCGCTGCTGCCCGCGGCATAGGTCGGCAAATTGGTCGTGTTCATCTCTGGCGCGTCATTCACCGCCGTCACGCTAACCTGGAAGCTGCGCTGCGTGCTGGCGCCCAGCGGATCGCTGGCGGTGACCGTGATCGTCACAGGTCCGCCGTTGGTATGGGTTACCGGCTGCAGACTGAGCAGACGCTGGTTGACGTTTGCGCCTGCGCTGATGGAGGGCGTCGGAATCAGCGCGGTATTAGTCGAGCCCGCGCTCACACTGATATTCGCGCCGCCGGATTCTGCGTCAGCGATGTCGATGACGATGCCGGTGATGGGACTGTCTTCGAGCACACTGACATCATTCAGCGCAGCCACGCTCGGTGGGGTATTGGCAAACGCCGCATTCACCGTGCAATCGGCAACGACAGGCAGGGTGGTGTACTGATTGCCGCCACTCCAGGTACCACCGCATCCGGTCACCGAGCTGACGCCGTAATTCGTCGCGGGCGTGAGCGTGAATGTCGCGGCTTGATTCGCGGCGACTGCAACCGCACCGGCGGGGCTGATGCTGCCGTTGGGTCCGGCGTTGGCAGTGACCGTATGCTCGATGGCGAACACGTAGGCGGCACCTTCGTCCGGATTGGCTGCGCTGATCGCGCCGTCATCACCGATGGCGCCGACCACGAGCCGCGCACCCGACAGCGCCACTGCACCACCCAGGGTGTCGTCGGCTACACCATCGCTGGCGATGATCTTGGATTGACGCTGCCACACGCCATCGACGCGGCCATAGGTCCAGGCGGCGCCTTGGCGACCATTGGCCCCGACCACGGCACGTGGCGCGCTGATCAATGCGGCATTGCCGTCCAGCGCCACCGCCGCGCCGAAGGCGTCACCGAACAGATCGTTGGGCGCATCGGAATGACTGGCGCGCAGCTGCTGCGTCCAGCTGCTGCCCGAGCGCGCGAAGAAATACGCAGAGCCCTGATTGTTGGCGCCGTCGACATCGTCCTGCGGCGCGCCGACCAGCGCGTTGTCGCCCGACACTGCGACGGCAATGCCGAAGCCATCGTTGGCAGCCGCATCGCCAGCCTTGAGTTTCGCACTCTGGCTCCAGCTCGCGCCGCTGCGCACAAAGACATAGGCGGCGCCTGAATTGATGGCCGTCTGGTCATCGCCAACAGCACCGAGCACGGCGGTGTCGCCGGACAGCGCTACGCTGTAGCCGAGATAATGACTGCTTTGACCATCACCGGCGATCAGGCGCGCCTGCTGCGACCAGGCGTTGCCGCTGCGCGTGAACACCACCGCCGAGCCCTGATCTGGATTGGCGCCGACATTGTCGAAGTGCGTGCCCAGCAGAACCGTATTGCCCGAGATCGCGACCGAACGGCCGAGAAAGTCCTCAGCCGCACCCTGGAACGCCAGCAGTTTCACCTGCTGCGTCCAGCTCGCGCCATTGCGCACGAACACATAGCCCGAGCCCTCGTCGACATTGGCACCGTTGTCGTCGCGCCAGGCCCCGACCACAGCGGTGTCGCCGTCGATGGCCACGGCCTCGCCGAACACGTCGCCGGCCGCGCCATCATTCGCGGTCAGGCGCGCCTGCATAGCCCACACGCCGCCATTGCGCACGAACACATAGGCCGCGCCTTGATCGGCATTCGCGCCTATGTCATCGCCTGGCATGCCGATCAGTGCGCTGTTTCCCGACAGCGCCACCGCGGCGCCGAAACGATCGCCAGCCTGCCCCACACCCGCGACCAAGGTCGCCTGCACACTCCAGTCCGCGCCATTGTTGAAGTACACCGGCGCCGAGCCCTCGTCCACGCGCGTATCGATATCGTCGAAGGCGATGCCGGCAACCAGGGTGTCGGCTTCCACTGCCAACGCCGCACCGAAGCCATCGCCCGCTGCACCGCCCGCGACCACCAGTTTCTGCGAGGCGGACCAGCTGGCGCCCGAGCCAACGAACAAGTACACCGCGCCTTGATCGGCGTTGACCCCTTGATCGTCGCTGCGCGCGCCAATCACGGCGCGCGTACCATCCAGCGCCACCGCCGCGCCGAACAGATCACCGGCGGCGCCGTCGTTGGCACTCAGGCGCAGGCGCTCGGTCCACACGCCTGCATTGCCGGTGAACACATAGGCCGAACCGCGATTGGCGTCGGCACCGATGTCGTCGTTCGGCGCACCCACCAGCGCGGTGCTTCCGCTCAGCGCGACACTGCTGCCGAACGCATCGCCTCCGGCACCATCGGCCGCGCTCAGCCGCGCCTGCTGCGTCCAGACGCTGCCACTGCGCACAAAGACATAGGCCGAACCCTGATCACCAACGGCCACGTCATCGGTTACGGCGCCGATCAGTGCCGTACTGCCTGACAGTGCCACCGCGCTACCGAACTGATCACCCCATCCGCCATCGTTGGCGGTGAGCTTGGTTTGGAACGACCAGCTACCCGCATCAAGCGCGAACACATGGGCGGAACCCTGGTTGGTATTCGCGGCATTGTCGTCCAGCGGCGCGCCGACGATCAGATGCGCAGGCCCCAATGCCAGCGACACGCCGAACTGGTCGCCGGCCTCGCCATCGTTGGCAGTAAATTTGTCGACCAGGTTCCACACACCGGCGCTGCGCGCATAGAGATACACCGAACCCTGATCGACCACACTGGCGTTGTCATCTTCAGGCGCGCTGATGGCAATGACATCGCCCGACACCGCCACCGCGCGGCCGAACTGGTCACCCGTAGCGCCATCAGCCGCGATCAACAGCGCCTGACGCGACCAGGTCGTGCCGCTGCGAACGAATACATACGCCGCACCCTGGGCGCCGTTCACGCCCACATCCTTGGATCGCGCGCCAATCAACGCGGTGTTGCCCGACAGCGCCACCGCGTAGCCAAACTGATCGTCGGCCGCGCCATCGCCGGCGCCTGCGGCCGGATTGCTCAATCGTGTTTCGCTGCCTATGGCCTTGACCAGCGCCTGCCGATCCTGGGCCGACTGGAATTCGCCCTGCAGCACGCGCAATTCCACATCCTTGGCCGAAGCCAACGACGCCCCAGCCAGCAGCACGCCGACTAGCCATACGCTTCGTATCGTGATCATGACTTTCCCCCTTATCGCCTGTCTTGCTGCTGTTAGCGCAAGACCGCGGGGAAAACTGCCACGACGGTTTCGGCGCCCGGCACCGCTCGTCGTTGGGCGCGTGCACCGCTGGTGCTTGGCCCCGTCCCGGCCCAAACCGCGTACAGGTCAGCAACCAAGGAAAAAACGCTATGGCTCCCCAGTGGCGCCTGGACATCACAACGATTGTGGAGTGCGGCAGCTTGCTGCCGCTGTTCTCACTTCCGAAGGCATCGCATGCGTGACAAGGAACAGCG
>JANMUE010000439.1:0-1072 GCA_031391205.1 Lysobacterales bacterium
CAAGCCATCCGCCAGCTCTTGTTGTTGCTCGATGGGAAACAGCAAGTCGGTTTCCACGCCAATGATCAAGGCGCGTTCAACTTTGAAACGCTTCAACGCCTCCGGTAACGAACCCTCGCCGTGATCGGCCAAGTCGAACAAGTCCATGGCACGCGATAAATACAAGTAAGCATTCGGATCAAATTGTCCGACAAACTTCGCGGCGTGGCTTTCCAAATAGGATTCAATCTCGAAATCGATGCCAAAGGGATCATCGGGTTTGTGTTCCACCGAAGCACGCTCGCGGCCAAATCGCTGCAACCATTCTTTGGCGGAGCGATAGGTGATCATGCCCAGCTTGCGCGCCAGACGCATGCCTTCCACAGGAATGGCATCCGGTGAGTAATTACCGTTTTGCCAGGCGTCGTCCTTGCGAATCATCTCGCGTTGCAGGGAACGCAATGCAATGGTGAACGGCGTGGAGCGCGCGGCGCCGGAAATGGAAATCAAGCTGCGCGCTACATCGGGAAACAAGGCGGCGAACGCTAACACCGTCATGCCACCCAACGACGGGCCAATGACACAACGCAGTTGTTGAATACCCAAGCTACCAATCACTTCATGGCCGCCACGCGCGATGTCCTCCACGGTGAGAATCGGAAAACTCAATCGATACGCTTGGCCGGTCTGCGGGTTGATAGACGCCGGTGACGTGGAGCCAAACACACTGCCCAAGGAATTCACACACACCACAAAGAATCGGCCGGTATCGATGGGGCGGCCTGGGCCCACCATGTCTTCCCACCAACCCGGTGAACAATCCAGCGCCGACGATGCGGCATGCGCGGAGGGCGACAACCCGGTAAAAATCAGAATGGCGTTATCGCGCGCCGCATTGAGTTGGCCCCAGGTTTCATAGGCCAGTTGTACGCCCTGCAGTATCCCGCCCCGACGCATCGGGAAGGGCTTATCGAGTTTCAGGTATTGGCGGGCTGCGGCCATGATGGAGTTCTTGAGATAGTTGGCAGCCAGTGTAGTGAGCGCCCTCGCCCACCGGTATTCCGCCTGTCTATGTGCAGATTCCTGTAGGGGC
>JANMUE010000444.1:0-24644 GCA_031391205.1 Lysobacterales bacterium
GCCGCGCGGCTGGATTTTGTGGGCGCGGCCTCCGGCCGCTATCCCCCGCACGCCCAACAAACGCGGCGGGCGGCCGCTCCCACAATAGCGGGCATCAACACAATCACCCTCGCCACCGCCACCCAAGCCATCACGCTCACACTGTGCGACGAAATCGACATCAGCCGCGGCGATGTGATTTCCTCGGCAGAGGCGCCGATCGGCATCGGCAACCAGTTCGAGGCCACGGTGATCTGGATGCACGACGCGCCGATGCTGCGCGGCCGCAGCTATTTGCTGAAATGCGGCACGCGTACCGCGACCGCGACCATCGCGCCGCTGAAATACCGCGTCGATGTCAACACGCTGGAACACCAGCGTGCCGATCAATTGACCTTGAACGAGATCGGCGTCGCCGAGATCGAGCTCGACCGCATGATCGCGTTCGAGCCATATGCGCAGAATCGCGACCTCGGCGGTTTCATCCTGATCGACCGCATCAGCCAGCAGACCGTAGGCGCGGGCCTGCTGCACTTCGCGCTGCGCCGTTCCGACAACGTGCACTGGCAGGCCGTCGATATCCACAAATCGGCGCGTGCTGCGCAGAAAGGCCAGAAGCCCAAGGTGCTGTGGTTCACCGGCCTGTCGGGCGCCGGCAAGTCGACGATCGCGAACCTGGTCGAGAAACGCTTGCACGTGCTCGGCCGCCATACCTATCTGCTCGATGGCGACAATGTGCGCCATGGCCTGAACAAGGATCTGGGCTTCACCGAGGCCGACCGCGTCGAGAACATCCGCCGCGTTGCTGAAGTGGCCAAGCTCATGGTCGACGCAGGATTGATCGTGCTGACTGCATTCATATCGCCATTCCGCAGCGAACGCGGCATGGCGCGCAGCTTGTTGGCCGAGGACGAGTTCGTCGAGGTGCATATCGACACCACGCTGGCCGCTGCTGAGGCGCGTGATGTCAAAGGTCTGTACGCCAAGGCGCGCCGCGGCGAGCTGAAGAACTTCACCGGTATCGACTCGCCGTACGAGGCGCCGGAGCATCCCGAAATTCATATCGATACCACCAAGCTCAGTCCCGAGCAGGCCGCCGAACTGATCGTGGAGCGGCTGTTGGCGGGTTGAGCATTCCGTGTGCAGCCCGCTGATTTTGTGGGAGCGGCGTCCCGCCGCGATGCTGTCAATTGAAGTGGCGGATCGGCAAAGAGCATCGCGGCCGGAGGCCGCTCCCACAGTGTTTGATTTCAGATCAGCACCCTCGTCCCCAACTCCACCACCTGATTGGCCGGCAGCGCGAAATAGGAACCGGGGTCATCGGCCTGACGACTCATCGCGGCGAAGAGATTGGCGCGCCAGGTCGTCATGCGGCCAGGCCCATTGACGATGCTGGAACGCGCAACGAAGTAGGTGATGGCGATGGCATCCTCGCCGATCAACTCGGGCCCGAGCTGCGCCAGTGCCGCCGGCAGATCGGGTTCTTCGCGGAATCCGAACTCGACGCGCACGTCGAACACGCCATGACCCAGAGGGGTCGAACGGATGCGATCGCTGGTGGCGACATAGGGCACTTCCATGAAATGGATATGCACGAACAGCACGCGCTCATGCAGCACCTTGAAATGCTTGAGTCCATGCAGCATCGCGCCGGGCACACGACCGGGATCGGAGTTGAGATAGACCGCGGTGCCGGCAACGCGGTTGAGCCCGGAGGCAAGCATCGCCGCGCAGCCGTCCATCGGAAGGTCAAGCCGCGCGCGTTCTTCGGCAACCAGGGTGCTGCCGCGGCGCCAGGTCATCAGCAGCAGGAAGATCAGCGCGCCCAGCGCGATCGGAAACCAGCCACCGTGCATGAACTTCATCGCGTTGGAGCCGAAGAAGATGCACTCCAGTGCCAGCACCAGGACCAGAAAACCGAGCAGCACATGGCGTCGCGCATCCTGCCGCTGCGCAGCGATCGTGGCAGTGAGCAGGGTAGTGGCGATCATCGTGCCCGACACCGCGATGCCGTAGGCGGCTGCCAGCGCGCTGGACGAGCCGAACGACAGCACCAGGAGCAGCACCGCGATCAGCATCAACCAGTTCACCGCTGGCACATAGATCTGACCGCGCTCGGTATCCGAGGTGTGCAGCAAACGTATCCTCGGCAGAAAACCGAGTCGCGACGCCTGCAAGGTAATTGAGTACGCGCCGGTGATCGTCGCCTGTGAGGCGATCACCGTCGCCGCCGCAGCAAGTGCGATCAGCGGCCATAGAAACCACTCCGGCGCCAGCGCGTAGAAGGGATTGGCGGCTGCGGCCGGATCGCGCATCACCAGCGCCCCCTGGCCGAAATAATTGAGCAGCAGTGCCGGACAGACCAGGCCATACCAGGCTACCCGCACTGGCCAGGCGCCGAAATGGCCCATGTCGGCATACAGTGCCTCACCGCCGGTCAATGCAAGAAAGACAGCGCTCATCAGGATGAATGCGGCGCCGGGATGCTCGACGGCGAAGCGCAATGCATAGCGCGGATCGACGGCGGCCAGCACCGCCGGCGTTTCGATAATGCTGAGTACGCCAAGCACGCCAAGCACCGCAAACCAGATCAATGTGATCGGCCCGAACATGCGGCCGACGCGTGTGGTGCCATGGCGTTGCACGAAGAAAAGCGCAACCAGAATGCCGAGGGTGATCGGGATCACCCAGTGCGAAAGACTGGGCGCCGCCACCGCCACGCCTTCAATCGCCGACAGCACCGAGATCGCCGGTGTGATGATGGCGTCGCCGTAGAACAGCGCCGCAGCAAACACGCCCAGTACGATCACGGAGGCGCCCAGACGCGGGCGCTTGACCACGGCGCGGTGTGCGAGTGCGGTCAGCGCCAGCACGCCACCCTCGCCATCGTTGTCATGGCGCAACACTACCCAGACGTATTTCAACGAGATCACGATCATCAGCGCCCAGAACAACGCCGACAGCGTAATCAGCACGTTCCCGGGCGTTGGCGCCAGGCCGTGGCCCGGAACGAAAGCCTCTTTGAATGCATACAGCGGGCTGGTGCCGATATCGCCATAGACGATGCCGAGGGCGGCCAGCACGAGGGCGGAGCGTGGAGATTTCATGGTTAACGACTCAGAAAGGATTCAGGATAACCAGCGATAGCCCAAGCTGATTGCGGCGAACGCGTTCCGTGTCTGCGCGGATCAGCGGCAAGTTTGCGGCGCAGACCACGAGCGACGCGGCGCGGATGATAGCGTCGAACTTCGCCTGTGCTGCTCCAACGCAACGCAGTAATCGGGTACCGATCAAGATTCGCCTCCGATAAAGCGCAGGCCGACGCCGGCCTCGGTGCGGATGTAGCGCGGCGCACTCGCATCGTCGCCCAGTTTGGTGCGTAGCTTGGCAACCAGGATGCGCAGATAGTGGGTGTCCTCCTGATGCGTAGGGCCCCAGAGTTCGCGCAACAGCTGCGGCTGGGTCAACAGGCGGCCACTATGCTTGAGCAGCAGGGCCAGCAGCGTCCATTCTTTGCGGCTCAACGTCACTGGCTCGCCATCACGTGTGATCAGCCGACGCGCGCTGTCGATGCGCACATGACCATCGTCGTACACCGGCACCTGATCGCTCTCTGGCTTGCGTTTGAGCAGGCCGCGCAGTCGCGCGGAAAGCTCCTGCACACCGAAGGGTTTGGTGACATAGTCGTTCGCGCCGGCATCGAGCAATGCAACCTTCTCGGCCTCGTTCGAGCGCACGGAGAGAACGACAACCGGAACTGCAGACCAGGAGCGCAGCTCCTTCAGCACATCCTGACCATCGCGATCCGGCAGGCCCAGATCCAATATCACCAGATCCGCGCCGCGCGTCGCGAGAATCTCCAGTCCTTCGTCGCCGGTTCCGGCTTCGGCCACGTCATAGCCCTGTGCGCGCAGACTGATGCCGAGGAATCGTCGAATCTGCGGCTCGTCGTCGATGACCAGGATACGATCGGACACTCTCAGAGATCCTGCGACTGTGGTGGGGGTTCGCTGATCGGTAGCGTAATGCGGATCGTGGTGCCGCGACCCGACTCGGTGGCCAATGCCTCGACGCTGCCGCCATGTGCACCGATCATGCCCTGGCAGATGGTCAGTCCCAGACCGGTACCCTGGGCCCCGCGGTCGCCGCGCTGAACCGAATAGAACATATCGAAAATCTGCCGACGCTCGTTCTCGGGTATGCCGGGGCCGCGGTCGATGATATCAATACGCAGGCGGTCTTCGACGACGCTGGCGCGCACGGTCACTGACGCGCTCTCAGGCGAAAACTTCGCGGCATTCTCCAGGATATTGAACACTGCCTGCTCGATCAGCGCCGGATGCACATTCATCAGCGGCAAACCAGGTGCGATCAGCAGCTCGACTGGCACACTCGGATACAACTTGCGTAAACGCGCGATTGCGGAGCCGGCGATCTCGTCCAGACCGGCCCACTGGCGTTGAATGTCCAGAGTGCCGTGGCCAAGCTTGGTCATGTCCAAAAGATTCTGGATATAGCGATCCAGGCGTTGGCCCTCGCTGAGTATGCCCTCGGCCAGGGCGCGCTTGTCGTCCTCCGAGAGCTTATCGGTGTACACCGCCAGGCTCTCGGCACTGCCGATGATCGAGGACAGCGGCGAGCGTAGATCGTGCGAGACCGACGACAGCAGCGCGGCGCGCAGCAGTTCCGTCTCCGCCTGAACACGCGCGGCCTCCAGCTGCGTGACCAGTCGCGTACGCGCCAGCGTCTGCGCCAGGTCCTGCACCATGGCCTGAGCCAGCGTGCTCTGCTCGGGGCGCAGGCGGTCGACATACTCGGCAAAACGCATACAGACCACGCCCAATGCGCGCTCACCGACAATCATCGGCACACACCACCAGGCCGAGCCCTGCAGTGTGTCGGTCGAGCGTCCTGCCAAATGTTGATGCGCCAGGCTCCAGTCGGCCGCAGCCGCGGCCTGCACGTCGAGTTTGGCGCTGGCCGGGTCGTGCGCGACTTCGATCAGTCGCCGTGTACTTTCCTGCGCCATCATCAGCACCACGTCAGCGGCCATCGCCTCGCGCAACGACTGCGTGGCGGCACGAAACACCTGCTCCTCGTCCGCGGCAGCGGCGAGCTGCTGGCCCAGGCGCTGCAATGTCGCGGTGTGCGCGTTCGCCGTTCGCAGCATCAGCACCTGGGTGCGCAGGCGGTTTGCCAGGCGCCCGCAGATCAGTGCCACGAACAGGAACGACGCTACCGTCACCACGCCATCGCCGGCCGAAATGTAGAAGGTGAAGCGCGGCTCGATGAAGAAGAAGTTGTACGCCAGAAAACACAGCGTGGCTGCATACACCGCCACCGCCATGCGCGTGCGCACCGCGACGAACAGAACTGCGGTGATAAAGATCAGCGACAGGTCCTGCAGATTCAGCCAGTAGTCGGCGGCGCCCGCCAGTGCGGTGGCCAGCAACGCCAGGACGCTGGCGTAGATCACTTCCTTGCCCAGGCCAGAGTGACGATCATCGCTGAGCTCCAGCGCACGACGCGCGCGCGCGCGCGCGTAGGGCGTGCTGATGATCGTCAGTTCGAAGTGCGCACCCTTCTGCAGCAACTGCTGCGTCAGCGTGCGGTTGAACATGCGCGCAAACGGTCGCTCGCGCGTGCGGCCGATCACGATGGTCGACACCGCGTGCCGGCTGGCATGCGCCAGCAGCTCGTCGACGACGGAATGACCGCGTAGCTGTATCGCTTCGCCGCCGAGTCGGCGCGCCAGCGCGAAGCTCTGCTCGACCGTTTTTTGGCGCTCCCCGTCGATGCTGCCGGTATCGACGAAGATCACCGCCCAGGGCGCCTGGCGACGATCGGCGATTTTGCGCGTGACGCGCACCAGATACTCGCTGTGTTCCAGTCCGTCGATCGCGCAGACGACGCGACGACGCACCGGCACCGGGCCGACGCCGCGCGCCACCATCTGCTCGCGCATATCCGCATCGACGCGGTCGGCGACTTGCTGCACAGCGAGGTCGCGCAGTGCGGTCAGGTTGGACGCTGAAAAGAACGCCTGCAACGCCGATGCCGCCTGCTCGGGCATGTACACCTTGCCCTGCTGCAGACGTTGAATCAATTCGCGTGGAGGCAGATCGATGAGCACGATATCGCGGGCGCGATCGACAAAGGCATCCGGCACGGTTTCGCTGACGCGCACGCCGGTGATCTGGCGCACGACATCGTTCAGGCTCTCGATGTGCTGGATGTTGACCGTGGTGTAGACGTCGATGCCGGCATCGAGCAGGTCCTCTATGTCCTGATAGCGGCGCTCGTGGCGGCTGCCGGGCGCATTGGTATGCGCCAGCTCGTCGATGATCGCCACCCCCCGCCGGCGCTTGAGCACGGCATCGAGATCGAGCTCGGTGAGCTTGCGGCCCTTGTAGTCGATCTCGCAGCGCGCCAGTACTTCGAGTCCCTCGATCAGTGCCTGAGTCTCGACCCGGCCATGGGTTTCCACCAGCCCGACCGCGACATCGACACCCTGACGTTTCAGTTCACGCGCAGCGTTGAGCATGGCGTAGGTCTTGCCCACGCCAGGTGCCGCGCCCAGGAATACCTTGAGCTGGCCACCGCGTTCTCGCTGCAGCGGACCGAGCAGGGCATCTGCCTGGGCGGAGCGTTCGTCGATCATCGGTCAGGCACTCATAGCGCGTCCAGGGCGAGATTCAATTGCAGCACATTCACGCGCGCCTGTCCGAGCACGCCCCAGGTCTTGCCCAGGGTGTGGGCGTCGATCAGGGCCTGCACCCTGGCAGCATCGACACCGCGCGCCCGCGCCACGCGCGCAATTTGCAGTGCTGCCGCTTCGACGCTGATATGCGGGTCGATACCCGAGCCCGAAGCCGTGACCAGGTCCGATGGAATGGACGTGGCAGCGACGCCTTCGGCAGCAGCGATCGCGGCGCTGGAGGCTTTGATGCGTTCCTGCAACGCCGGATTGCTCGGCGCCCAGTTGCTGCCGGCTAGCGCCCGCGGATCGTAATTGGCAGCCGAAGGCCGTGGACGGAAATACTTATCGGCGGCGAAGGGCTGGGCGACCAGTGCCGATCCGACGACGCGACCGTCGACTTCGATCAGACTGCCCTGCGCCTGGTGCGGAAACAACGCTCCGCTGATCAGCGCAGCGCCAGCCGGGAACAACAGACCTGCGGCAACAATGGACAACAGCGAGAAGCGCATGGCGACCAACCAGCCAGCGCCAGATTCATCAGGAGAATATGCAACAGAAGGGCTCATGGCTCAGACTCCAAATACTGCAGCAAGCACGATATCGATCAACTTGATGCCGACGAAGGGCAGCAGCACGCCGCCGAAGCCGTAGATCATTAGATTGCGGCGCAGCAACGCCGATGCGCTGCTCGGCGTGAAGCGGACGCCGCGCAGTGCCAGAGGGATCAACGCCGGAATGATCAGCGCGTTGAAGATCAGCGCCGCCAGCACTGCGTTCGCCGGACTCGATAGATGCATCACATCCAGCGCAGCCAGCGCCGGCAGCTGCGCCGCAAAAATTGCCGGGATGATGGCGAAATATTTCGCCACGTCGTTGGCCAGCGAGAACGTGGTCAGCGCACCGCGGGTGATCAGCAGCTGCTTGCCGATCTCGACCACGGCCAGCAGCTTGGCCGGATCGGAATCCAGATCGACCATGTTGCCGGCCTCTTTCGCCGCCTGTGTACCCGCATTCATCGCCAGGCCGATATCGGCCTGCGCCAGTGCCGGTGCGTCGTTGGTACCG
The DNA here is from genome assembly GCA_031391205.1 of Lysobacterales bacterium. Lineage (GTDB taxonomy): Bacteria > Pseudomonadota > Gammaproteobacteria > Xanthomonadales > Ahniellaceae > 0-14-3-00-62-12. Next base: position 7,745 of record JANMUE010000444.1, read on the forward strand.
TCACCGACCATCGCCACCAGCTTGCCCTGCGCCTGCTCGTCACGAATGCGCTGCAGTTTCTGTTCGGGGGTGGCTTCGGCGATGAAATCATCGACGCCAGCGGTGGCGGCGATGGCGGCGGCGGTAATCGGGTTGTCGCCGGTGATCATGATGGTCTTGACACCGAGCAGGCGCAGGCGTGCAAAGCGTTCGCGCACGCCATGCTTGACCACGTCCGACAGCGCTATGACACCGAGTACATGCGCACCCTCGGCGACAGCCAGCGGCGTGCCGCCGGCACGGGCGACCTGCTCGATCCAGGCGGTCAGTTCGATGGTGGCCTCAGCGCCCCCTTGTTCACGCGTCCATCGCAGCACCGCATCGGCGGCACCTTTGCGGATGCGGCGGTCGCCCGGAAGATCGACACCGGACATGCGCGTCTGCGCACTGAAGCTGATGTAGTGCGGGTCAGCGGGTTCTTCGATGGTGCTGCCGAGTTTGCGTGCCAGTGCCACCACCGACTTGCCCTCGGGCGTGGGATCGGCAAGCGACGACAACAATGCCGCATCGCGCATGCGTGACTTCTCGACACCGGCCAAGGCGAAGAATTCGGTCGCCTGGCGATCGCCATGGGTGATGGTGCCGGTCTTGTCGAGCAGCAAGATGTCGATATCGCCGGCGAGTTCCACGGCCTTGCCGGACTTGGCAATCACATTGGCTTCCAGCGCGCGGTTCATGCCGGCGATGCCGATGGCCGGCAGCAGGCCGCCGATGGTGGTGGGGATCAGACACACCAGCAGTGCGATCAAGGTCACCGCCCCCACATGGGCGCCGACGAAGCTGGCGATGAAGGGCAGGGCCACCACGACCACCAGAAACGCCAGTGTCATCGCAGACAACAATACCGTCAGCGCCAGTTCGTTCGGTGTCTTCAATCGCGAAGCACCCTCGACCAGCGCGATCATGCGATCGAGGAAGCTATGTCCCGGGTCGCTGGATATGCGCACCAGGATCTCATCGGTCAGCACCTTGGTGCCGCCGATCACGCCGGAGCGATCGGTGCCGGCCTCGCGCAGCACTGGTGCCGATTCGCCGGTCACAGCAGCTTCGTTGATGCTGGCAATGCCTTTGATGATCTCGCCGTCGGCCGGAATCATCTCGCCGGCACTGACGCGCACCTGGTCGTCCATGCGCAGTGCTGAGGCCGGCACGGTCTCCTCCAGCACGCCGCGCACCCGCCGCGCTGTCAGTTCGGCGCGCGCGGCGCGAAGACTGGCAGCCTGACCGCGGCCGCGGGCCTCGGCGATGGATTCGGCGAAGTTGGCGAATACCACGGTGAACAACAGGATCAGCGACACCGTCACGTTGAAGCCGAACGTGGGGTCGGAAACGCCGCCGGCGATCGCCAGCCATGCCGTAATCACGGTGCCGATCAAAACAACGAACATCACCGGACTGCGCGCCGCGGTCACAGGATGCAGTTTGGCGAACGCCGAGACCATGGCCTGGCGCAGCATGCGCGCGTCCAGCGACAGGCCATGCACCTTGGCGCCCTGTTTGGAGATGGGACTTGCGGAAGTGGTTTTCATTTCATGATCCTCAGTGCGCCGCCAGACTCAGCGCCTCGGCGATTGGCCCAAGCGCGAGTACCGGCAGGAAGCAAAGCAAGGTCAACAGCACGATGACCGCAATCAGGGTCAGCGCGAATGTCGGCGTTTCGATATTCAAGGTGCCGGCGGCGATGGGCGCCACGCGCTTGGCGGCGAGGCGGCCGACCACGGCCAGCGGAATGATCAGGCAGGCATAGCGACCGACCAGCAGCAGCACGACGCAGGTCAGATTCCACCACTTCGTCGCGTCGCCAAGCCCCTCGAAGCCCGAGCCGTTGTTGGCATAGGCCGAGGCGTACTCATAGAAAATCTGCGACACGCCATGGAATCCCGGATTGGAATTGCCGGTGAACTGCGGCAACGCCAGTGTGGCGGCGGTCGCGATCAGCAGCAGCACCGGCTGCAACAGCACCAGTACCGACAGCAGTCGAATCTCCGACACCTCCAATTTGCGCCCGTAGATTTCCGGCGTGCGACCGATCATCAATCCCGACAGGAACACCGCCACCCATAGGTAGACGATGAAGCCGACCAGGCCGCAGCCGACACCGCCCCAGACCGTATTCACCAGCATGCCGCTGATCGCGACCAGCCCGGCCGTTGGATTGAGCGAGTCATGCATCGCATTGACCGAACCGTTCGATGTCTGCGTGGTCAGCGTCGACCACAGCGCCGAGGCGTCAGGACCAAGGCGCTGCTCCTTGCCTTCCATATTCGGCCCGCTCGCGACGAGGCCGGCGACGGCGGCGTTCGGCTGCGACTCCGACCATATTGCGGCGGCAATGAAGGCCAGCGAAAACACACTCATCACACCGAAAATCATCGCCGCAAGTTTCGGGCGACGCGTCAGGCGACCGACCATGAACACGATCGCCATCGGCACCAGGACGATACCGACGACCTCCAGCAGGTTGCTCAGCGGCGTCGGATTCTCCAGCGGAACGGCGCTGTTCGGGCCATACCATCCGCCACCATTGGTGCCGAGCTGCTTGATCGCCACCATCGGCGCCACTGGGCCCAGTGGAATTACCTGTTCCTTCATCTCGACACTGGCGTCGACGACGGCAACCGTCTGCGCGCCGCGGAAGGTGCTGGGCACGCCCTGCCAAGTCAGCAGCAGCGACCAGATCAGCATCAGCGGCAGCAGCACGCGCACTGCCGAACGCGTGGTGTCGACATAGAAGTTGCCGAGATCGCGGGTCTTACCTTCGCCGGCATCGGGATTGCGGCCGCCCCAGAGACCACGCAGCAATGCCAGCGCGATCGCCAGACCCATGGCCGGCGTCACCACCTGCAGAGTCACTATCGCCGCCAGCTGCGAGAAATAGCTGAGCTGCGCCTGTCCCGAATAATGTTGCTGGTTGGTATTGGTCAGGAACGACACCATCGTATGCAGCGCCAGGTCCCATGACATGCCGGGAATGCCGTCCGGGTTCAGCGGCAGCAGGTGCTGGACCATCAGGATCAGCTGCACGATCACGGCGAACACCGCGCTGCACACGACAAAAGCCTTGGCGTAACCCCGCCAGCTCATGCCGCGCGCGGCATCGACGCCGGCGAGCTTGTAGAGAATGCCTTCCAGCGGACCGAAGTAACGGTCGATGCGGGTCGGCGTTTCGCCCAGTGCAGCGGCCATGTACCGGCCCAGCGGCCAGGCCAACGCGACGATGAGCGCGAGGGTAATCAGAATTTCAAGCATGACGGGCTCCTGGTCAAAACTTTTCGGGGCGAAGCATCGCCACAATCAGATAAATCGCGATCGCGACGATCAGAACCCAGAGCAGGTCGGTGGACATGGTGGTTACCTCAATGAACGGTGGTATTCGAATCGACCCCGCTGCCCACGTCACTCTGTGATCGAGAGCCGGAGGAGTCGGCGCGCGCCGACGCCGCCAGCAGCACCACGAGCAGGCTCAGCAGCACGCACAGCAGCGAATTGCGCAACGGGTGTCGAGACATATTGGCCAAAGACTTTGCTTCGCCCACCAGTATCGGTACGGGGCCGTAAAGCCACTAGGTTTGGGACCAGGCTTCTGCGTAAATTCTTCGTAAACGACGGTGGTCTGGCATCGCGGTCGCCGTCGACTACCCAGGCAAATCCCGACACGGGTATCTCGCTGCGCGAGGGGTTGCCTCGAATCGCAGAAGCGCCGGGAGTCGCCGGGGCATCACAGATGCTGCGTACCAGTCCGCGCGCACCGTCAAGTGCGTCTTTTTGTGACCGGGTCGGGTAACGTTGCTGAAGTTCAACTTCTGCGCCGCAGCGCTGCGGCACAATGCGGCATGCGCAAGAACCGTCTATACAAAATCACCTTTCTGAATCTCGGCAAGAGCTATGAGCTGTTCGCCCGTCACGTGCAGTCCAGCGATCTCTGGGGATTCACCACGATCAGCGATATCGTCTTCGATGCCGCTGGCGACAACCTGATCGTCGATCCGTCGGAGGAGAAGCTGCGCGACGAATTCAAGGACACCAAGGCCTTGCATCTGCCGATCCAGAGCATCCTGCGCATCGAGGAAGTCGACAAGCGCAGCACCGCTCACATCCGCGATATCGCCACCGGCGAGACCATCATGCCGTTTCCGGTGCTACCGCCCAAACCGCGCTGAGCCCTTGTGGGTCCGACCTGCGGGCGGACGCTTTTTATCCGCGCATCGAAAGCATCAAGAGCGTCCGACCGCAGGTCGGACCCGCAGGCGCCTGGTATTCGCTTGGGTACAGGGGATGTTGCTTTTACTCAAACCCATTGCCGAACAACGGGTCCGCCAACGCCCCACGTACAAACAACCCGACGCTTTGCACCCAACCGCGCGAGCCGTTGGTGAATCCCGATGCGACCGGGCCGCGCGTGCGCAAGTAGAACGTCTCGCCCAGTGCCGGTAAGACCAGGTCGTTGGACTCCCAACCACCGGCGATGCGCAGTAGCGGGCCGGCATCGGTAAACGTGATGCCGTCCAGCGAAATTTCCACGCGAGGGTTCGCCGCCAACTCAGGCATGCTGCCCGAACGCATCCAGCGCGCACGAACCCCCGCGACATCCAGTGACTGGATGGCGGCATCGGCCAGACTCATGCGCGCGAAACCATCGCGTGCGATGCCATCGATCGAGGTGAATCCACCGGCGATCAGCAACTTGCCGTCGGCGTGCAGGGACAGTCCGGTCACACCGGTTCCAGCGCTCACCGCAGGATGAAAGTCCGGGTCGAGCACACCCGTCGGCCCCAATCGGGCAATGCGCGTTCGTGCAGTGCCGTTGATGGTGCTGAACGCACCACCGACGATCAATCGACCATCGGCTTGCAACGCCAGGCTGTACACGAGGCCGCTGGCACTGGCATTGAATCCGGCATCCAGGCTGCCATCGCTGTTCAGCCGTGCGAGCCGCGTTGCAGTTTGACCTCCAGCTGCAGTGAAGCCGCCGCCGATGATCAATTTGCCGTCGGCGGGCTGATGCAACAGCGCAAAAATTGGGTCGTTCACATCGGGATTGAAACTCGAGTCCAAGCCAAATGCGGCGTTGCACCGTGCGATGTTGTTGCGCGGCACGCCGTTGACGGTGGTGAACGCTCCGGCGAATACCAGCCGCCCATTGTTCTGAAGCGCCAGACTGAACACCGAGCCATCGACGTTCAAATTTGTCGAACTCGACACGCTGCCATCGGAATTCAGCAGTGCGATGCGGTTGCGGGTGACTCCGTTGACGATGGTGAAGTCGCCTGCAATCCAGATGCTGCCGTTCGACAGCGGCAGGATCGCACGCACCGTATCATTGGCTCCCGCGGTGAAACTGCTGTCGATACTACCGGTCACATTGAGCCGGATGATGCGTGCATGCGTAACGCCGTTCATGGTCTGAAAATCGCCGCCGACCAGGTACTTCCCGTCGTCTTGCGCCGCGATGCTGCGCGCCGCTTCGTCGGCGTCTGGGGTAAAAATCGAGTCGAGTGTATCGCTGCCAAAAAAGCGCGCCAGGCGATTGCGTGTCAGACCATCGACGCTGGTGAAAGTACCGCCGATGACCATTTGTCCGGTCGCAGGTTGCGCCAGCGCCAGCACATTGCCCACGATCGGCGTATTCGCAAGGGTTTGATCCAGGGCGCCGATAACCTGATAACGCGCGAGGTGGTTGCGCGCGCTGGATCCGATCGCCGTGAACGCCCCACTCACGATCACGCGTCCATCGGCCTGTTGCGCCATCGCGGCAACGGAGTTGTTCGGGCGTGCGCTCAGCGTGGTGTCGAGGCTGCCATCGGATTTGAGCCGAGCCAGATTCGCTGCGCTGACGCCATCGACAGTACTGAAGAATCCGCTGATCAGCAGCCTGCCATCGGCCTGTGGCAGCAAATGCAAAACGGCGTTATTGGGCATGGCATTGAAGCCGAGGTCGACGCTGGCATCGGGATTCAGTCGCGCGACTGCCGCCCGCGCAATACCGCCGACTGACGTAAAGTTACCGGCCAGCAAAATCTTGCCGTCGACCTGGATGGCCACGTCTGCCACCGTGTTATTGACGCTGATTCCAAAGCTCGGGTCCTGTGCGCCGCTGGCATTCAATCGCGCCAGTCGATTGTGTGCGGAACCTGAGATCACGGTAAATTCGCCGCCGACGATCAGTTGAGCGTTGGGCTGCGTCGCCACACCCCACACCACGCCATTCGGAGCGGGGTTGTAACCCAGGTCGAGCACGCCGGCAGCATTCACGCGTGCCAGATGGGCGCGTGGCACGCCATCGACCGAGACGAAGTTGCCACCCAGTACGACGGCGCCATCAGTCTGCAATGCAAGGTCGCGGATCACGCCGTCGGCGCCGACGTCGACAACGGGGTCGAAGCCAGAATCGACGCTGCCATCAGCATTCAGGCGCGCGATATTGTTGCGCGGCGCGGTTCCGACCTGGGTAAAGTTTCCGGCGACAACGATCCTGCCGTCCGTCTGCACCGCGATGGCTGCGATGAATCCGGTTACCGGGACGTTGGCGAAGGCCGGGTCAATGCTGCCATCGGCACGCAGACGCGCCAGTCCTGCACGCGACTGTCCGGCAATGCTGGTGAAGAAGCCGGCTACGATGATCTTGCCGTCGTTCTGCACGGCCAGGGCGATTACGTCATCATCAGGCGTCGGATCGAATCCGTCATTGACTGACTGGGCATGGGCAAGAAACGCCATCAAACCCAAGCAAACGCCGATCACGATGCGAGGCGGTGAGCGGTACTTGTGCATCGAAGACTCCGTTCCGTGCTGATGCACGATGTGTGCATGCAGGAACGTGAAATCCCGGCAAGCGGGGCCACCGAGCGAAATTCAAAGTGTCGGCGGCGACAGCCTTAGGCCAATCCTCGCAGATTGATCGGGCTGACCCAGGATCGGGCATGATGCGCACCTGCCATTCCTGCCCGTCCGACCATGCCCGCCCCATCGTCATCACCCCCGCTGCGCTATCTGCTGTTCGGCACCGAGCTGTACGCGATTCCGATCCTGCGACCGCTGCAGGCGGCGATCCGCGCACGGGGTGGCGAGGTGCGCTGGTTTCTGCACGGCCAGGACAGCGCGCGGCATCTGGGCACCGGCGAGATTGCATTCACACAGGCTGGCGAAGTGCAGCGTTACGCACCGGACGTGGTGCTGTGCGCTGCCAATTGGGTGCCGGAGTTCGTTGCCGGTACCAAGGTCCAGGTCTTCCATGGTTTCAATGTGGAGAAGCGCGATCAGGCGCATGGGCACTTCCGCATCCGCGGCATGTTCGATCTGTATTGCACGCAGGGACCGCAGACCACGGCGCCCTTCCAGGCGCTGGCCGAACAGCATGGCTACTTTCGTGTGGCGCAAACCGGCTGGCCCAAGCTCGATCCCTTGTTCGGCGACGCCGATCCGGCTGCCGATGCTATTCGTGCTGCTGCCGCTGGGCGGGCGGTGATCGGCTTCGGCTCAACCTTCACGCAGCGGTTGTCGTGTGCGCCGCATCTGGCCGACACCATCGAAGGCCTGATCGCGCAAGGTGCGCACTACTGGGCACTGACCCTGCACCCGCGTTGTCCGTCCGGGCTGTTTGATCGCTATCGCGGCCTGCAGGGTGCAAACGCCTGCTTTGTCGAGCCGACTTCGATGCTGAGCCTGCTGCGGGCTGCGGATGTGCTGGTGGCCGATACCTCGTCGATCCTTTCCGAGTTCGCCGTGCAACGTCGGCCGGTGGTGACCTTCCGCTGTCAGGCGCCCAAGCCGCATATGCTGGATATCCAGCAGCCCGATCATCTGCGCGACGCGGTGCAGCGCGCGGTGCAGCCGGATGCCCAATGGCAGCAACGCATCCAAACCTATGCAGATGCCATCCACCCCGATCGCGATGGGCGCTCCAGCGAGCGCGTTTTGGATGCAGTGGATGCGTTTCGCAGCGGGGGCTATCGCGGCCTGGCGCGCAAGCCATGGAATCCCGGGCGGCGTCTGCAGGCGCGTTGGCGGCTGCGCTACTTTCTGCCCTGATCGAACTGTCCGCTCACCCGGCTGGCGGAGCGCGCAGATCGATCATCCGGCATCCGCGTTGAGCAGCGCGTCCAGATCGCGCGGCACGTTGTTCCGTTCGATGGCGATGCGCAGTGCCGCGGCCAGTCGGCCGCAGCGTCGCGTCAATGAATTCTGGGCTCCGAGCGCACGCGTGCCGACAGCGGCACATTCCTCCACCCATTGCAGCGCCTGATCCACATCGCCCCGGGCGAGTCGCGCACTGGCCAACAGTTCGAGTACCTGCAGATACTGCCGATTCTGGTGCTTGCCGGCAGCGTGCAGCGCGGCGCGCAGCGCCGACAACAGTTCGGCGGTTTCACTACTCAGTGCATTCGCCATCTGCGTCTGGCCCAGCGTCAACGCCGCGTCGATGGTATTGCGATGCAGTGGCCCGTACAGCTCGACGCTGACCGGATGTGCCTCGCGCGCAAGCTGCAGCGCTTCAGCGCGCTCGCCTTTTACGTGGAGCGTGTAGGCAAGCCCCACCAGATAGTCGACAACCACACGGCTCCTGCGCCCGACCTTGGCTTCGTGCATCGCGATACTGCGGCGAAACAGCTGCTCGGCCTGATCGGCATGATCGAGGCTGAGCAGCAGCCATCCCAGCACGCTGCGGCTGGTCGCGGTACGCGGATGTTCATCGCCATACACCGCTTCTGCCAGCGCAACCGATTTCCCGGCCGACACCAGTGCCGCCTCGAAATCCGCGCCTACCACTTCCAGATTGGAGCGGCGTCGCCACAGAAGTGACGCTACGCCCGGATCCACCAACGCCGGCTGTGCCAGCAGGCGCTGCACGCGGTCGATCAATCGCTGCTGCACCTGCGGCGAGGATTGCGCGATCGATTGTGCGTAATCCACTTCGAGCAGACAGAACTCCAGGTAGGCAAGCAGCTGCGGGCTGCGCTGCTCGCCACGTGCGCGTTCCAGCACATGCTGCAGCGCCTGCAACGAAGTCGCCGATTCATCCAGATACACACTCAAACGCAGCGCGTCGCCGACCCGCATCAAAGTGTTGTCGGCACCGGGATCGTCGGCCAGCGCCGCATCGCCGGCCTGCGCTGCCAGTCGTGCAGCCATTTGATCATTGCTCAGACTGTATTCGACCTCGCTGAGCAGATGCAGCAGCCGGCTGCGATCGCCCGGACGCGCGGCAAAGCGTTCGTGCACCATCGCGGGGGCAGCATCCAGCAGGTCGCGCAATGAGGCGTTAGGGCCGAGCGCACCGGCCGAAGCACGTTCAATAAGATCGGTGAGAAAGCGATTGGTGGTATCGGCATGTTCCAGCGCATTCTGAGTCTGCGCGTGTTCGCTGCGCGCGCGCTGGTAGGCGAGTGTCGACACCACGCTGATCGCCAGCAATGCCGTCACCGTGGTCAGCAGCGCGATGCGACGTGCGCGCCGCAACGGCGCCAGTTCAAGACGCTGCAGCTGCTCGGTCAATGCCTGCGACGTGGGCCGTGCCTCGGGCTCACTGGCCAGCAGCGTGCGCAGCAGTGCGCGCAACTGTCGCGGGCGGATGTTGGCGGCGACCGCACCACGCTCGGGAAAACGTCCTGCGCCCAGCCAGTGCAGCAACACGCCCAGCGCGTAGACATCGATCGCCGCCGTCGCGGCGCCGCCCTTGAGCACCTCGGGCGCGAGATAGCGCGGCGTGGCGCCGCCCAGCACCGCGCCCTCGCCATCGCTGGCAAAACCGGCGCCAAAGTCCATCAGCACCAGATGGCCGCGCAGATCACGCATGACATTGCTGGCCTTGATATCGCCATGCACCAGGCCGGCTTCGTGGATGGCGGCCAGCGCCGAGGCAAGTTCACGCCCCCAACGCAGCAGTTCGGCCGCACTCGGCGTGGCATGAAGCAGATATTGCTGCAGGGTTTCGCCGTCGATCCAGTCGGCCCAGATGCCGGCGCGACCGTTGTGGTAGCTAGCGCCGTGCACCGCCAGCACATGCGGATGCCGTATCCGTGCCAGGCGTCGCGCTTCGGCCAGCAGGTCGCGCCCGCTGCTGATCACTACCGGCAGGTCATCACGGCGCAGTTTCAACGCCACCGTGCGTTCCAGCGTCGGATCATAGGCGCGGTAGACATCGCCGAAGCCGCCGCGTGCCACGAAATCCAGCTGATGCAGATGCCCCCAGGACGCCCCGATCGACGCATTCGGGTTTATGCCCAGGTGCATGTCAGCCAGGCGTTGTAATCCGCGCGCGACCTGCGGGTCGAGTTCGCGCAGCACCGATTCGTCCAGGCTCTGACCTGCGGCCAGCCGCGATGCCTGTTCGACGGCGGGATCATCCGGCGTCATCATTGGCGTGGCTGCAGTAAATCCCAGCGATTGCCATAGAGGTCCTCCCAAACCGCGACGGTGGCGTAGGATTCTTCGCGTGGCGTCTCCAAAAACTTGACGCCACGGGCCTGCATCGCACGGTAATCACGCCAGAAGTCGTCGCTGTGCAGAAACAACCACACCCGCCCTGCGCCCTGGCGACCGATGCCGGCGACCTGGGTCGGACTGGCCGCCCGCGCCAGCAGCAGGCAGCTGCCGGTTCCGCCCGGCGGCGCCACCCGGACCCAGCGTTTGTCATCACTGAGTCGGGTATCCTCGATCAACGTAAAGCCCACCTGCCCGGTGTAGTAGGCAATCGCTTCATCGTAGTCGCGCACCAGCAGGCTGATTGCGGCGATATGCTGGTTCATGGATTTTCCTCCGTGGGCGGGGGGGCGCACAAAACGCGGGGCCAGCATACCGGTAAGGTTTTACAGGTTTCCTGAAACACGATTCGATGTAGTTTCGGACTGTATTTTGATGCGCTGCATCAGCGGCGCGGCGAGCGGAGTACGGCGATGACACCATTGGGGGCTAGCACGAAATTGCAGCCCGCTGCGGCCGCGCCGGACACCGGCCGCAGGCCGTTGGCGTTTCTGCGTTATGCCTTTGCCGCGCTGGTGGCTGCTGCCGCAGTGGCTGCCTTGCTGACCGCTGTGGTACTGGAAATCCAGGCAGGCGCGACCGCTTACATCATCGGTGAAGGTCACTGGTCCAAGGCGCAACAGGATGCGGTCTATCATCTGCATCGTTACGTCGATGATAGTGACCCGCGGCAACTGGCCATGGCCCGTGCTGCCTTGGCAGTGCCGCTCGGCGACTACGATGCGCGCCTGGCGCTGGAGCAGCGACCGATCGATACCGAGCGCGCCCGTATTGGCTTTCTGCAGGGGGGCAATGCGCCCGAAGACGTCGGCCGCATGATTCGCATGTTCCAGTACCTGCAACATGCGCCGTATATGCGTGAATCCATCGCGCTGTGGCCCGATGCCGATGCAGAAATCCTCAAACTCAACTCGCTTGCCGACGAAATCGAGGCGATCCTGGTCCAACGCTCGCTGAGCGCTGTCGAAGCCGAGTTGCTGCGCCAGCGCATTGGTGCCATTGCCGCGACACTGCGACCGATCGAAGTCGCGTTTTCGCAGTCGCTGCTGCGTGGTTCGCGCCAGCTGCAACGCTTCCTGCTGGTGGCCAGTGCAGTGATCTTCCTGTTGATCGCGGGCTTCGGGCTTGCGGTTCTGCGTGGTGCATTGCGCCGTGTTGCCGAAAGCGAAAGCAAGTTTCGCGCGGCCTTCGATCAGGCCGCCGTCGGCATGCTGAAGATGGATTTTGCTGGCGTGATCCTCGATGCCAATGCGGCGCTTGCCGAGACGCTGGGTTATTCGCGCCAGGATCTGGCGGGTTTGAGCATCGCGCTACTGCTGCATCACGACGATCGTACCGAGCTCATGCCGGACGCCCATGGTCCGCGCTGGCATATGCAGGGTGTGCCCACCGATCGGCGTTTTCTGTGCCGCGATGGCAGCACCTTGTGGGGACGCTGGACGGCGTCGGTGATCCGCGCGAGTTCCGAACCGGCTCCGGACCGTGTTTTCGCCATTGTCGAGGATGTTTCCAAGGCCAGGCAGCTGGCCGCCGAAATTGCGCACCAGGCCAGTCACGATGCGCTGACCGGCCTGATCAACCGCCGCGAGATCGAACGCCGTCTTGAGCACGCGGTGCACAGCGCCCACCATCAGGGGCTGAAGTACGCCCTGTGTTTCGTCGATCTGGATCAATTCAAACTGGTCAACGACACCAGCGGCCATGCGGTCGGCGACCTGCTGCTGCGCCAACTCGCCGGCACCTTGACGTCGCAGCTGCGCGACGGCGACTGGGTAGGCCGGCTCGGTGGCGATGAATTTGCCATCCTGCTCGCTCGCACCGGTCGCGACGAAGCCGAACGTGTCGCCGAACGCATCAGCATGCAATTGGCCGCCAGCGCCTTTCCCTGGCAGGGGCGCAGCTACAACATCACCTGCAGCATCGGCGTGGTCGGGATCGATGAAGAAACCCCGGACGTTGGCTGGCTGCTGCGCGCCGCCGATGCCGCCTGCTATCTGGCCAAAGACGATGGTCGCAACCGCATCCGCGTCTATCGCGATTCCGATGCCGCCATTGCGCGTCGACATGGCGAGATGGAATGGGTCGGCGAAACCCAGCGCGCCATGGGCGAGGGGCGCCTGCTCCTGTACGCCCAGCGCATCGTGCCGGCGCGCGGCGGCAGCAGTCTGATGTACGAAATCCTGCTGCGCATGGAGGACACCCATGGCCGTCTGCAGTTGCCGGTTACGTTCCTGCCGGCGATGGAGCGCTATGGCCAGGCGATGGCGCTGGACCGGCATGTCATCGGACTGCTGTTCGACCAGTTGGCCAAATACCCCAGACATCTGCAGCAGCTCGAGCTGTGTCACGTCAATCTGTCGGCCCAGTCCATCGCCAACCCGGAGTTCCGCACCTTCGTGCTGGATCTGCTGGCGCAGGGAGGGGTGCCAGCCGCCAAGCTGTGCTTCGAAATTACCGAAACCGCAGTCATCGCCAACCTGGTTGAGGCGCGCACCTTTATCGACGCAGTGCGCGCCCGCGGCTGCACCATCGCGCTGGATGATTTCGGTAGCGGCCTGTCATCGTTCGCCTACCTGAAGAATCTTAATGTCGATTTCCTCAAGATCGACGGCGTCTTCGTGCGCGAAATGGACACCGACGCCGTCGATTTCGCCCTGGTCCGCACCATCTGCGATCTCGGCCGTACGCTGGGCAAACGCACCATCGCCGAGTGGGCCGAAACCGACAGCGTACTCGCCGGCCTCGCCAGCGTCGGCGTCGACTACATCCAGGGCTTCGCCATCCACCGCCCCTGCCGCCTCGACGAACTCATGCGCGAAGCGCGCAACATTCCCGAGGCGTTGATCTGCGCGCAGATTTGACACTGTGCCGTTGTGGGAGCGGCGTCCCGCCGCTCCCACATTCTTATCACCTGTACTTCCTCGCCCGCACCGGAAACTCCGGCCGCAGCGGATGCTTGGGTGGATTTTGTTCCAGTGCCTTGAGTGCGATGTCGATGGCGCGATCGAGCTGCGGGTCGCGGCCGGCGGCGATGTCGACGGGCCATTGTTCGACTTCGATATCGGGGGCTACACCTTCGTTTTCCACGCGATAGCCCTCTTCTGTCCAGATCGCGAGATTGGGTGCGGTGATGCTGCCGCCATCCATGAACGAGGGAAAGCCGAGGATGCCGACCAGACCGCCCCAGGTGCGCTTGCCGACCACGGGGCCGAGCTGGAAGCGCTTGAACATCCATGGCAGCAGATCGCCGCCGGAGCCCGCGGTCTCATCGGCCAACATCACCTTGGGCCCGAAGATCGCGCCGCGCGGGCTGACCAAGTCCTTGCCGTAGCGCAGCGACCAGTTGGCGATGAAGGGACGGCGCAGGATGTCGATGTAGTAGTCGGCGATCAGACCACCGCCATTGAAACGCTCATCGAGAATGATGCCGGCGCGATCGGACTGCGGATAGAAATAGCGCTTGAAGCTGGTGTGCCCGGCTTCGCCCGTGTTCGGCACATGCACATAGGCCAAACGACCGCCACTTTTCTCGGTGACATAGCGCAGGTTGCTCTCGACCCAGTCGAGATAACGCAGGCTGGCCTCGTTATCCACCGGAACCGCGACCACGGTGCGCGCACCACGGCCATCAGCACGCGGCCCGACCAGCAGACTGACCTGGCGACCGGCGCGGCCCTCCAGCAACGCGTGCACACTGGTCGGCGCACGCAGTTCGGCGCCATCTACAGCGAGCAGGAATTCTCCGGCCTTGACGTTGACGCCCGGCGTACGCAGCGGCGAGCGCAGGTCCGGATTCCAGTTCAGGCCGCCCAGCACCTTGCGGAAGCGATAGCGGCCATCGACGATCTCATAGTCCGCGCCGAGCAGGCCGACGCTGATCTTCTTGGGCTTGAACGGGTAGTCGCCCGGCATCAGATAACTGTGGCCCACGCTAAGTTCACTCAGCATCATCTGGATAACGCGATCCAGATCCAGCCGTGTCGCCAGATGCGGCAGGAAGGCGCGGTACTTTTCGCGCATCGCCGGCCAGTCGGCTCCGTGATAATTGCTGGCGTAGAAATAATCGCGGTTGATGCGCCAGCCCTCATCGAAGATCTCGGCCCATTCCGCGCGCGGCTCAACGCTGACGCCGATCTTGTCCAGCGCCAGCTTGCCCTTGCCGCCCGGCAACTCGTCGGCGACGTCGGTGACGAACCAGTCGGTACCCACGCGATAAGCAATGCGTTTGCCATCGACTGAGAGCTGGAAGTCCTCGACCTGGCGCGCCAGCGTCTTGGCCTCGCGCTTCTCCAGCGTGAAACGCTTGAGCTCGCCCGGCGCTTCGAAGGCACCGAAAGATACCTGGCCGATGCTTTCGATGAAGAAGATCTCGCCGCTGGCGCCAACCCTCAGCCCACGCCGCGTGCCCTTGCCGGCGGGCAGGGCAACGATGCGATCACCCAGGCCCGCTGCATCGATGCGCACGGCTTTGGCTTCGTCGTCATCGCTTTTCTTTTCGTCTTTCTTGTCATCGTCAGCGGGTTCGTCTTCGGGCTCCTCCTCAGACTCGTCTTCGTCTTCGCCGCCCGCCACTTCGTCGCTCTGCGGCGGAGCGGGGTTCGGACCATCGCTGCGCAGCGTGATCGCATACAGGCCATGCGACATCGACACATCGCTGCTGATCTGCGAGAACCAGTCCTTGAGCGGGCCGGCATCGGTAGAGGCCAGCACATAAAGATACTCGCCATTCGGATCGAACACCGGCTCGACCATTTCCGACAATCCGTCGGTGATCTGCACAGATGTACCGCTTTCCATCGACCAGGCATGCACGGTCTGGATCAGTCCTGCGGTCTGCACCGTATACGCCAGCCAGCGCGAATCCGGCGACCAGTTGGCGCTCATCAGATCCAGCGGCGAATACACCGGCTCTGAGGCGATCTTCAATTGCTTGCCGGTGGCAAGCTCGATCACCCACAGCGACTGGCTGTTGTCCTGAAAGGCGATGCGGGCACCATCTGGAGAGAACATCGGCACCGAGTAGTAACCGGCGCCATCGAGCTTGTAGCGGCGGGACTTGCTGGCATCGTTCTGCGCCGCGACCACCAGCTCGTATTCGCCCGATGCATCCGAGAACCAGGCGATCCTGGCGCCATCGTGCGACCATGCCGGTGAATGCTCATTGCTGCCCGGCGCCCGTGTCAGCTGCCGCGTATCGCCCTTGTCGGCAGGCACGCTGACGATCTCGCCACGGTAGTTGAATGCCATGCGCTTGAGATCGGGAGACGCACTCGCCTCACGCACCCACTTCACGTCGCTGGCGACACGCATCCGCGTTTCGGTCAGATCGGAAGCCACCGACAGCACGATGCGCGTCGCCTCGCCAGCGCTGGTATCGAACTGATACAGATAACCGGCCTGCTCGAACACGATCACGCCTTCGGCGCTGGCTGCTGGAGCGCGCACCGGAAACTCATTGAACTGAGTGAGCTGGGTGGCGGTGGCGTTGCCGGCGTCGTAGCGGAACAAATTGAACTCGCCGTTGCGATCGGAATTGAAATACAGCGTGCTGCCCACCCACATCGGATCCGTATCGTTGCTGCCGTCCTCGGGCTTGGCGACTTCCTTCACTGCCAGCGTCTGCAGGTCCATCAGCCAGATGCGGCTTTGTGTGCCACCGCGATAGTTTTTCCATTGCGCAAAGGGCTCGGAGTTCGGCGAATACGCCAGGGTTTTTCCATCCGGCGATAGCGCCGCCTTGTTGCCGCTCGGTACCGGCAGCCGAGTCGGCACGCCACCAGTCACCGGTACTGTGTACAGGTAACGAAGCCGGCTGGTGAAATGACCCTCCGGGGATTCGAACAGCACCTTGCCGTCAGGCGTAAAGCCACGCACCAGATCGGCACCGGGATGCCAGGTCAGGCGCCGCACTTCGCCGCCGCCGGCCGGCATCACGTAGACATCGAGGTTGTCGCCATAGTCGGCGGTGAACGCCAGCCATTGCCCATCGGGGGAAAAACGCGCCAGTTGCTCGACACCGGGCGCCTGGGTCAGTCGACGCGCGATACCGCCGGAACGCGCCGCCAGCCAAAGATCGTTGTCGTAGAGGAAGGCGATACGATCGCCATGCACCGCGGGCATTGCCAGCATACGGGTGTCGCGGACATCCACGGCCAGCGCATTGCATGCAGCCCAGCCGAACGCCATCCCCAACAAGATCCGATACTTCATCACCACGCCTTTGCCCACTGGGCCGAATCAAGACAAGGCCGCAGCATAGCTGCGATGAACAGGGCTTCGCGCATGACGAAAGTACGGCGTGCAAAGCCGGATACGGCTCTCCTGTGGGTCCGACCTGCGGTCGGGCGCTTCATTTGGACACTGCGCGTCTGAAAAAGCGTCC
>JANMUE010000449.1:0-15711 GCA_031391205.1 Lysobacterales bacterium
GGACGCTTTCGCCAGAGTGGACCGAGTCGACAAAAGCGTCCGACCACAGGTCGGACCCACAAAGACAGTTGCTCCCACGGGGTCGGTGATCAGACCATGAAACCCAGATTCGGCACGGCGTACTGCGGCAGCGTCGGGAAAATATCGGCGATGCCCGAAGGACTGACGCCAAACCAGCTGGCCAGCGTGGCGGCGTATTGATCAACGCTGGTGGTCGGTATGATCTGGCCGTAGCCGGCGTCGTCGGGATTGCCGTTCTGGGCCAGCGAGTTCATCGTGCCGAAGAAGCGCCCACCGCGCACCGCACCACCGACAACGAAATGATGCCCGCCCCAGCCGTGATCGGTGCCGTCCGAATTGGTCGACAAGGTGCGTCCGAAATCCGAGGCGGTGAACGTGGTCACGCTCTCGGACAAGCCCATCTCCAAGGTCGCATCGTAGAAGGCCTTCAACGACTGCGACAGATCGGTGAGGATGGCGGCCTGAGTGCCGAGCTGGTCGTTGTGCGTATCGAAGCCCCCCAGGCCGACGTAGAACACCTGCTTCTGCATACCGAGCGCGGCACGCACATTGATCATGCGCGCCACCATCTGCAGCTGGCGGCCGAGGTTGCCGCTGGGGAATACCGTAGTCAGCGCAGTAGCCGCATTCAATGCCGTGTTGACCATTTCATAGGTCGCGATCGAACGCCGCATCGCATTGGCATAGCCGCGCTCGAACATATGCGCCTGTGTGCCTTGCGCCATCAGCGCATTGAAGGCATCGACGCCCAGCTCGTTCTGGTAGATCTCCAGAAAATCGATCGGTGGCACGCCGGCCGAACTCATCACGTACTGATCGACATCACTGCCGCGCTGGAACAGATTCTGGCCCGAGACCGATATCGTCATCGGCAATTGCTGATTGGTGTTTTCCAAATGCAGCAGGTCGGCGACGCGCCCGCCCCAGCCATTGGCGTTGACGTCTTCCGGCCTCGAGGTCTGCCAGAAGTTGCTCTGGTCGTCATGCGAAAACAGCTGCGGCGGTGCCGGATGGCTGCCGTTCTGATACTGCGTCTGCGTGATCGGCCCGAGCAGGGTGCCGACGTTGCTGATCACCGCGGCGCGCTGCGTATTGAACAGGGTGCGCAGCTCCGGCATCGAGGGATGCAGTCCGTAACTGGCACCGTCACTGGGCGGCCCGCCCGGAAGCCCCGATACGATCGGCTGCGGCGTCAGCGACCGCGCGAGAATCGACGGCTGGCTCAGCGCCACCGCAGGGCGAGTGGCCTGATAGATACCGTAGTGCGGCGTGCTGTAGGGCACGATGGTGTTGCAACTGTCGTTGCCGCCAAACAGAAACACGCAGACCAGCGCCTTGTAGTCGCCGGGCGTGCCCTTGCTGTTGTCCCGCGCCGCGGCGGATACCAGCTGCAGATTGCCCAGAGCGGAGTACAGGCCAACACCGCCGAGTGCGGAGTAGATGGAGCGACGCAGGAATTCGCGACGATTGAAATGCATGGCAGATTTCCTCAGAACGAGTCCGGAGCTGCGAGAGCCCCCTGAGTCAGTGGGCGAAAAACCGCAGGTTTGGGGGTTTGGCAGACAATAAGCTGTGTAGCGAAGTCGAAGTGGTGAATTGCCGTGACTATTTTTGAATGGCATATTCGGGCGAGAACATCGTCAGGTACAGCGCATGCTGTACGCGCTTGAGCCCGGTGTCGTCCATCGGCAGCGCGTTCAGGCGCGTGATCAGCACCTGCTTCATGAAGTTCGACATGCGTCCGGACAACAGCGCCAGATTGATGCGCTCCACCAGCAGCGGCGGATTGGCGGCCAGGCCGCGCAGCTCGGCGTAGTCCATCAGCATCTGATCCGGGTCCTGCGCATAGCTGTAGGGACTGCCGATGTAGAAATAGAAGATGCGCCAGCCAATATCGTTGGGTGCCGACACCAGCAGCGTATCGGTGGCGATCTGGAATTCCGGCGACACCAGCCCGGCATCGCGGATCTCGCCTGGCTGCGCATAATCGGGCTTGAAGAAATTGAATACCGAGGGCGCGCTCAGTGGTGACTGACCGAGTTGCTCGACGGGTGCCGTGATCAGATTCGCGCGGCCATTCACCGAGCGCGGCGGCGCCAGACGCCAGAGCTGCACCAGCTTGATGATCGGTTCACGCATCTTGCCGAAGGTGGTCGACGCGGTCTGATGACCGAAACGCGCTTCGACATCCATCAGTATCGCCTTCACCACCGCTTTCAGATCGCCCCGCACACCGCTGCCATTGTTGTTGAACACCGTCGCCACGCGCTGCACATAGGCCGACGTCGGATTGCTGGTGACCAGACGCTGGATCAGATGGTGCGCAACGAAGGGGCCGACATTGGGATGGCTGAAGATGTTGTTCAGCGCCGCAGTCATTTCCGACTGGGCATTGCCGCCGGCCATCAGCATGCCAGCGGGCAACGCGACACCGGAGTAGGTCAGCAATTGCTTGTTGGTGGTGGTGTCGTGGAAGGCCTCGACCGGCTGCATCAGCTGCCGCCACTCGGGCTCGTAGGGATTGCTGGGGCCACAGTCGTCGTAATCTCCTGCGGTGCAGCCCACCCAGCTCCAGCCGGTGAATACGTGCGCAAAACCGCGCACCACATTCTGGTTATACGTGGGTACTGGCTGACCGCCGACCAGCACCTCGGTGCCGTCGAGATTCAGCTGGTTCAATCCGATCGAGAACAGCTGCAGCACTTCGCGTGCATAGTTCTCGTCCGGGCGGATATTCAGCGCCGCGTCGGGCTTGCGATTTCCCAGCATGTTCAGAAACGTGCCCATCGCCGGATGTTTGGTCACGTCTTCGAGCAGGGTTCGATAGTTGCCGAACGCATTCGTTGCCAGCAGATCGTAGTAGCTGGCCAGACCCCATTGCTGAAACAGCAGCGCCGCATTGGCATCGGACACCACCATCAATTCCGACAGTGCGAACGCCACGCGCTGACGCAGCTGATCGTTGTGCGTCAGCAACACATTGGACGGATCGGAAAGTTGCGCACTATGCGTCAGGAACGCCTCAACGCGCTGCGAACGATACACACCGCTCTGGCCCGGCGGCAGATTGCTGATCCAGTCCAGATGCGGTGTCTGCAGCGAGACCGCGGCATTGAACTGCTCTTCCAGCCAGGCTTCATAGCCGAGTTGACGCAGCCGCGCGACGTCCTGCGGACGCGCGCCATAGGTCGCTTGATCGAGAAAGCGCGCGGCATCGATGTCGTTGAACGGTCCAGCGACAGTGTTCTCGAAACCATCATTGAAAATGGTCTGCGCCGACACCGGCATCGTCACGCACATCAGCATGCACAGCAGCCAGCGCTGCCAGGTGCCCGTCAAAGACTCATCCATTCGTAATTCCTTCAAAGTGTTCGCGAGCAAGGCTAGGGCAATGTCCCGAGGACATCGGTGACGCGGACTGCAGTTCTTCTGGGCAGAAACGTGCTGCGCGCGGTTGCAACAACGGCGGACGCAGCCGCATGTCGGCATTCACTACGCAAATACGCCTTGGCTTTAATTCTGGTGGCGCATCCTGAGCCTGCAGCCGGAGGTCGCACCTCCGATCTGCTGCAGCCAGAAAGATATGGCCACCCGCTATCTCCAAATGCCGGCCGATGCTGATTCCGAACAAAACCGATTCGCATCCATTCTCAGCCGGGTCGAAATCCGCGGGGAATGTGCCTGTAGGGCAGGCGTGTCGCCTGCCTTCTTAGTGTTGCGAAGTCGCGAAGACGGCAGGCGACACGCCTGCCCTGCACGCGAAACGCGACCAGCCGGTTACTCGAAACCATCACCGAACAGCACGGGATTTACCGCGCCCGGCGAAGGCAGAACCAGCAACGTCGCCGAACGCCCTGGCACGGCATTGAGCGTGACGCTGCTGCCATTGATAGCGCCATTGCCGACCTGCGCCAATGATTGACCGGCATCGAAGCGATACATCTGCCAGGCGCCGTTCAATGCAGAGGAAACATTGACGGTGATATTGCGTGGCGCTGTGGCGCGATTGAACAGAAGCACATGCAACCTGCTTCCGGCCTGGTCGACCGCATAGGCACCGAGCTCGGCTGTATTGCTGGACAGGGTCTGTACGCTGTCGCCGATGACGCGGGTATTGGCACCGTCATAGTCGAGATACATGCGGAACGCTGTCTCCGACAACGAGCCATCATCCGGTGCCACCCAGCGCGTCGCCAAGTCCACCCCTTCGCGGCCGAAGATCGCCAGTGCTTCGGCCTGGGCAAGTGCTCCACTCGGGCCCTTGTCCGGTCCCCACTTGTACTCCGTCACTGCAAGTTTCAGCGCCGGACAGCCCGAGTTGATCCACGCTTTCACACGCGGCAGAAGTTGCACGTCGTCGCCAATCCATGACTCCGACACATAGGTCGGGTCGTAGAGTTCACGCAGTGAACGCAGACGCCGCGCCGAGTCATCCGGCAGCTCCGAATCGGAAGCGCCGCCCAGGCCGGTGACATTGCCCTGCGGGTAGAAATGCACGTCGACGTAGTCGACCGGGCGCACCCCCGGCGATACCTCATGCGCGCAGACCTGTTGGATGTACCACTCGAGGAACGGCACGCCGCCGTGATTCTGACGATCCTGACCATTGATGCAGCTGGGTCCGGTGGCGGCATCTGCCGCGGAAGTGAACAGGTCGCACCAACCCCAGGTCACCGGACCCATGATCTTCGCAGCGGGATCGGCGGCCTTGATCGCCAGCGCGACATCGCGGCCGCGCGTCCAGACCTCGTCATAGGTCGGCGGCACCGGATGGATGTCGCGATGCGTCGAGTTCCACAGCATCGGTTCGTTGTCCAGAGAGTACATGCGTGTCACCCCGCCAGCGGTAGCACCGGGCCGCGACAGCAGATGCGTCACCCAGCCCTGAATGCTGCTACTGGTCAACGCCACCGAGGTATCACTGGTGTCGTTGTTGACGATGCGGCCGTTGACGCAGAAGCCGGTGTTATTGACGACGTTGGCACATTCGCCATTGCCTGCATCGGCACTGCACCAGGCTGGCGCCGGGTTGTAGATGGCGCATTCGTTGCTGTCCTGCGGGCCATACTTGATGATGGAGAAACCCCAGCGCTTGACGCGGTCGCCGATCGGTTTCAGGCCAATGGTCGGAATCGTCACGATGGCATCGCCACCCTGGGCGCGCGTGGCCTCGATGAACTGATTGATCGTCGAATTGCCGGGCAGGCCGGTGCCGGGGCCATCGGCGATGTTCTGATAGAAATAGTCGAACGCGGTGTTGTGCGAATCCGATTCCCAGTTTACCCGTGTCGTGCTGTTGCCGCCGGAACGTCGCACCGGGTAGCGCAGGTCGGCGTGCTGGGCATTGCTGCCGAAGTTCACGCCATAAATATCCGGATCGATCGCACGTCGGTTGTTGGCAAGATTGACCGTGGCGGTGAGGTTCGCGGTCGCGATCGGTGTCACCCGCTCGTTGAACTGGATGTCATCCAGATACACCACGCCCTGATTGCCGCCGGAAAAATCCATCACGGTGAGGCCGTCGAATGCGCCGTGCGTCAGCGTTGTTGCGGCATCGAACGGAATCGTCACTTGGCGCCAGGTGTTTGCCGTGACCGCACCGCCACTGATGTAGGTATTGATGTTCAACGAAGCGACACCCAGCCCTTCATAGGTCAGCACCAGCTCCAGCCGCTGCGCGCCGCTGCTGCCGCCATGCACCCATAGTGTCAGCGACTGATAGGCATCGAAGCGGATCTTCTCGGCATCGTTGTAGAGATGGACGCCACCCCAGAAATCCGGCTCCATGCTGATCGAATTCGTCCCGGCATGCACCGGCGCGGTATTGGCAAGATTGTGCGTGGTCCAGCTCCCATCGATCAGCCCGGCACGCGGCGCATCCGCATACCAGATCAATGGCGCCGCCTGGGCGCTGCCCAGCAGACAAGATATCGTTATCCCCAATAAACGCAGCATATTGATGGCTCCAGCAGACTGGGCCAGTATCCGGGGTGAAGCACTTTGATGCTGTGAACCATCGAGCAACTACATGATCCGCTTCGTGGCGCCGTGCAGTAGCCGTATGCATATTTGCCGTTGAGCATGTTCCACATGCCGCCGGCTGCACCACCGTTCGGTCGGTCATATAGCGTCAACAACATTCACATGGGCGGCTGAGCGGACCGGATGGCCGACAAACTGGCCGGATGCTCGCGTGGTATGTTGAAAGACATATCGGTGTCGAAACCCGCGTCTCAATGTAGCGCTCCAGCTTGGTTCGCGCCAGAAGATATTCAGGAATCATCCTTTCCGGTCGCGGCAGTGCCCGGCGCGGCAACGACCTGAGTGGTGCCAAACCCCAAAGGTACTGCTCGCTCCAGCCTCAGATTTGGAATCAGCTGATGAAGATGCAATACCTGCTGTTCAGAAGACCCTCCGGTCAACCCGTCCTTCCAATAGAATTCCTGCCCGCTGGGCTAGCGCGCAAATCGCTTGATGCCAGGCTCGCGACCACCAAATGTGTCCTTCTGCTGCTTTGGCTGGTATCGATTTCATACGCCTCGACGGCATTCGGCGTGAGCATCGAATTGATCACTCGTGCCGCTCCGCTCGACACTGCCAGTGGCACGGCATATGAGGAACTCACCAGCGACGACGGGCGTTATGCGTACTTCATCAGCAGAGCGCCCGATCTCGTGGCCGGTGTGATCGAAACCACTGACAGCCAGGATGTGTTTCTGTTCGACCGGGACGAGCACTCCGTGCGCCTGGTCAGCCACATGGATGACAGTCCTCATCAGCCCAGCAATGGAGATTCCTGGGCCGGGGCTGCGAGTCCGGATGGACGCTGGCTGATCTACGCTCGAACGCCCCACCCGGTTGGAGCATTGGGCAACAAGACCAGGGTGCTGTTGTACGACCGCAGCAACAACGCAACGACTTTGGTTTCCCGCTCATCGGCAATGGCGACCTCGGCAGCGAATGGCGATTCTTATCCAGTAGCTGTCAGCAACGACGGCAATGGGGTTTTGTGGGTCAGCCTGGGCACCGACGTCATCGCTGGAGGTGTCGACCAAAATAGTGATTTTGACGTCTTCCTTTTCAATCGAACGACCGGCGCCAACCGCCTTGTATCCCAGGCGCTGGCGATGCCTGGCGTGAGCGCCGACAGAGCCTCAAGCTACGCTTCGATGAGTGCGGACGGACGTTGGGTGGTGTTTGCCAGTCGCGCTTCCAACCTGGTCGGCGGAATCACCGATCCGGCTGGACGCATGGATGTTTTCCTATTCGATCGTCAATCGGAAACGATTACGCAGGTCACGCGCTCCCTGGCCTCGCCCAGTGCCGCGCCAAATGGCGAGTCCCACAACAACGCCTTGAGCGCCGATGGACGATGGATCGCATTCGAGAGCTTCGCCAGCAATATGGTGAACGCCGTAGACGCAAACAATCAGAACGACATTTTCATGTACGACACGGTCACTGGCTCCACCGTGCTCGTCAGTCGTGCGCAGAATTCGGCAACGCAGACGCCCAATAACGAATCCTCGATCGTGGATATCAGCAACGACGGGCGATATGTCGTCTATCGCAGCAAGGCGACGAATATCGTGCCCGGAGTGACCGACTCGAACAACACGGACGATGTGTTCCTTTTCGACCGGGTATCGCAGGCCACGACATTGCTCTCGAAAGCTTTCGGTACCGCGACGACAAGCAACAGGATGACATACCGCGCCCGCGTCTCGGACGATGGCCGCTGGGTCATGCTGGACAGCGAATCAACCAACCTGGTTCCAGGTATCGCGCCTGAACACTATGCGGGTAGCAACGTGTTCCTGATCGACAGAAGCAATGGTTCGATTGCGTTGTTGTCGCATTCGCGCGGCGACGGCCCGGTTTCGGCAGTCAGCGGAACTTCTTCTGACCTCAGCGCCGATGGACGATGGGTGACGATGGTCAGCTATTCCTCTGAGCTTGTTCCGGGATTGCGCGATCAACCCGATTCGCCGGACGTCTATCAGCTGGATCGGCAGTCGGCATCCGTCGAGTTGATCACGCGTGCCATAGGTCTCGAATTCGCCGGTGGCAGGTGCATCGACTCGATAGTAAGTGCCGACGGCAATTGGGTCTACTTCACGGGTCTTGCCCATCCCTCGGAGCCGACTCCCGCTGTTGGCGGCGCGCATCTGTATGTCCTGAACCGGACCAGCCGCGAAATCCGGCTTCTTTCTCGCCCGCTGGACAATGCCAACACCAATTCGTCTACCGGATTGACTGCGGTCAGTCCGGATGGCCGGTGGTCATTGTTCAGCAGTTCGCACATGCTCGTTGCAGGAGTGACCGACAACAATACCTGGAATGACATCTTTCTCCATGATCGCGTCGAAGCGGTTACGACCCTGGTATCCAGGGCTGCCGGCGGCACCGCAACCGGCAACAGCGAGTCGACGGCTGTGGCTGTGAGTCCGGACGGTCGCTGGGTATTGTTTAACAGCCGGGCAACCGATCTGGTATCCGGTATTTCCGACAGCAACGGCGGCGAAGACGTATTTCTCATGGACCGGACCACGGGAACCACTCGGCTCGTGTCGAGATCTTCGGGCAGTGCATCCGTTACCGGCAATCTCTGGTCGACTGCGACGGCGATGAGCAGCGACGGCCGCTGGATACTGTATCGAAGCAAGGCGACCGATCTGGTCGCCGGGATTGCCGATGCCAACGGTGTCAGTAATGATGCATTTCTGTTCGATCGGCTCAGTGGTACGACCAGTCTGGTCTCCCGGGCCGACGGTATGACGACGACCGGCGATCGCAGTTCCGAGCCGCTTGCGATGAGCGCGGACGGCCGGCATATCGTCTTCAGCAGTCTGGCGTCGAACATCATCGCCAACGCAGCGGCTGGCAGCACCAGTGGCAGCAATCTCTATCTTTTCGATCGTACAGACGGCTCGAAAAGACTGATTTCGCGATCCGCAGCGAACCCGGATGTGGCGGCAAACAATGACTCGAGCGAGGCCAGCATAACCCCGGATGGCAGATGGATACAGTTCGTCAGTCGGGCCAGCGACCTCGTGAGTGGAATCGCCGACACGCGCCAGAACAATGATGTGTTTTTGTTCGACGCGAACAGCAACGTCATAACACCCGTATCCAAGGCGGCCAGGACTGAATCCATGGGTGACAACTGGTCTTCGCTGGGGACGATGAGCGATGATGGCCGCTGGATCGCCTTTGGCAGCTTCTCCTCCGATCTGGTCGCGGGCGTCGTCGATCTGTCGGGTGAATTCGATTTGTTTCTTTTCGACCGGAGCACCGGAAAGTCATCCCTGATATCCCGGGTGCATGGCCAGCCGCTCGTTCCCGCGGGCGCGCATTGGGCGATCTCCATCGACGCGCAAGGCTATGCGATGAGCTTCCGCAGCGAAGCGCCCGATCTGGTCGCCGGCGTGATCGACATCGGAGATTCGTACGATTTGTTCCTCGCCTCCAATGATCTGTTCACTGATGGTTTCGAATCCACTCCGGACTGACCGCGGATCGCTGCAAGCTGCCGCCAGAAGTCCGCGAATCACCAGAGAGTCCGCAATGCGCAGAAAGATATTATTGGCATCATTGTTCTGTCTGAGCACGCCGGCACCTGCATGGGACGATCCGGCATGGCCCGCCTACCAAGGCAATGCCGCCCACAGCGGATTCATCGATCGCGAAATAACAGGCAGCGACTTTGCCATCGACTGGCGTGTCAACATCGGATCGCGCGCGGTGTCTGGATTCGCCCTGGGTAGCGGAATGGTATTCGCGACATCGGTAAGCTCGCGAGACGCCGATACGATCCTGATCGCGCTTTCGATAGGAAAGGGCCAGGAGTTGTGGCGCAAGACTTATCTGACCGCAAGTTCCGTGAACCCGCCTGCCTACGATGCCGATACCGGAACGGTGCTCGTACAAACCGTCAATCATGTCGACGACAGCTACCTTCGTGCGTATGCGGCGGTCGGCGGAGCAGTGCGCTGGGAAAGCAGTTTCCTTGTTCAATGGTCGCGCTATCTCGCACCGACGGTCGTCGGCGGCAACGTTTTTGTGGGCGGTGGTGAATACGGCGGTGCCTATGCCTTCGATATTTCCGACGGGACACAAAACTGGTTCTGCGAGCTCCCCTTCTACGATGGGTTGACGCCTGTACCTGCCGGAGACGAAGCTCTGCTGGTCTTTACGAATCGACTCAGTGTCCTCAACCGCGACAACGGATTGCCGGCCTACGAAATTATTGATCCCGGCTACGCTCCGAATGGAAGAAGCGTCGGCCAGACGCCGGTCGTGATCGGCGATATGGCCTACGTTACCTACGACGGGTTCCTGGTGGCGTACGATCTCATTGCCAGACTGGTCGCCTGGAAGCTGCCTATATCAGCGTATGGGCAGGTCTCGACCGATGGAAGCGTACTGTTCGTCATCGCCGGCTCCTCGCTTTCGGCACGCCATCCGACAGACGGGGCGGCATTGTGGAGCGTAACGTCTCCCACCGGCGGGTTCGCGCCGCAGATTCTCGTCTTTCGCAATCATGTTGTTGTCGGCAATGACACGACCACCTACCTGATCGATTCGAGGACCCGCAGTATTCAAAGGTCTTGGCCAATAGGTGGATTGCTGGCCTACGGCGATCACCGTTTGTTGATTGGCGACTCACGCGGCGCAGTGACAGCGATTCGGCTTTCTTCGACAGCGTTGCTTACCGACGGATTCGAGTAGCCGCCGGCGCAATGCGGGTTGGCGTCGCCTGCGGCCGTATGAAACGGCCTCGGCCAACTGATGCAATCTGACCGGATTACCGGTATGCCGTCCCGGTATGGAAAATCGCGTTCAGCGTAATGCGGCGGATGCATTCGGAGAGCCGATGGGTGAGCCGACGGGAATTTCGTCAAGGTTACTGATAGCAACACGCACTGAAAAACGATAGCTCAGTGGGGTCCGAAATATCCAGGGATCCTTTGAAAGACCCGCAGGCGCACGCCTCGGAGTAAGGGGCGAAAATCTGCAGGTTCCGAGGGATTTGGCAGCCAAGGCCGACGCGGTGACTTATTCACCAGAACGCCGCTGCCGGTCCGACCAACTATCAATAACCCTTCAAGGAATACTTATGGCCAAGATTATCGTGTTTGAAGATGTGAATTTCGGAGGAAGCTCCATGGTTGTCACCGTTGCCGATCCCGACCTGGTGCCGCAGGGATGGAATGACAAGATTTCTTCGCTGATCGTGATTCGTGGACAATGGGCGCTATTTGATGACGTCCAATATGGTGGAGCCAATTGGACCGTGAGCGAAGTCGGCGGCCCCAATGGTGATGGGACCTACGCTGACTACAGCGATTGGGCCGGGAGCAATGACTCGATTTCTTCGCTGAAACCCAGCTGATGCAGCTGCGGGGCCCGACCCGCACGCGTCTGATGTTCGCTGTCGTGCGGCAAGAGCGCGCGGGTCGGGCCCCGCGTCTATAAATGCGCTCAGCGATAACCCGGAATGTTCGCTCCAAGCCGAATATCACGACGCACCTGCCAGACACCCGAAGCGTCCTTGGCCGGCTGCGCCAGGCCGCTGCCGCCACGACCGCGCAGCATCTGCCGGCGCTGCTGTGATGTCAGCAGTGGATCGTCATCGAACACCACATCATCGATGTAATAGGTGCCCTTGCCTGGCTCGATGACGTGCATGTGCACATGCTGGGGAATCGTGCTGTTCGGGTAGGAACCTGGCCGGATCGTGTCGAAGCGGTAGCGCCCCTCGGCATCGGTGCGCGCCCAGCCGCGCAGGCTTCCGTGCCTGTTGGCGCCCGTAGGGTAGATACCCATGGCATTGGTCTGATAGGCATACACCATGATGCCTGTCGCGTGAGCGCCGTCGGCGTTGGTGACTACGCCCTCGATTACCAGCGCTTCGCCGGGTTCGCTGGCCGGTGCGATACGCGCGTCGTGATGCAGATCAGCCGGCATGCCCTCAAAGACATATTCGCAACCCTCGCAGGGACCGCCAACAACCGGTTCGTTGGCTGATGCCAGAACCGGCCAGAGCATCGACAGCATCACCGCGCAAAGTGAAAAGTAATTCGACATGATCGGTATCTCCGTTGATTGCATTGGTCACTGTTCTACATGCCCGGCAGCGTCGCTATCTTCCACGGCTCGATCTGACTCGATCCGGGCGCGCAAGTTCCGCGCCTCTACAAGATCCGGTTTGATGGCCTGGGCGCGATCCAGCGACTGCAATGCCGCCTTGCCTTCGCCCTGCATCCACAGTGTTTTGGCCAGTTGATACCAGGCCGCTGCGCTCAACGGACGTACCTCGACAGCGCGGCGCAATGCCGCGATGGAATGTCCGGGATGCTGGCGCTGGCGTTCGACCAAGCCCAGGTTGTAATGCATTTCCGGCTGGAAGCCCGGACTGCGTGCCAATTTGCGCAGTTGTGTGACGCCCGCATTGATGCGACCGGCGCCGATCTCGATCATCGCTGCAAGCTCCTGTGCCGACGTTGACGCGCGCAGAACCGGCGGCAGCAGAGCCAGCGATTGCCCGGCTTGTGGATACTGCCGATGCGCCACCTGATAGCGCGCCAGCTGCAGCCACCACGAGGCATCGACAGCATCGAGTTTCGCCAGTTGCTGCGCCAGAGCACTGGTCGCGGCAACGCCACTACCGTTGTTCAACGCAATCAGCGCGCGATACGCCGCCACTTCAGCAGACAGCATCGATGCCGGCGCGTTGAACAATTGCAGGTCGCCGATATCCGACTGATGCGGTGCACGCGCAGCCAGCAATTGCCCGGCATCGAAGGGGCCGCGCGCAATGCGATGATCGGTGACGCTGGCCTCGACTACGTCCTGGGTGCGGCGCCTGGGCATATGGCAGCGCACGCAATCGCGATCGTCGGATGCCGGTTCGGGGGTGTTCGCTGTACGGCCATGATCAGGTCTCAGATCGCTGTGGCAGTGCAGGCATTTTTCGCGATACCAGCCGATCGCCGCGGCGCCGACGCGACGCACATGCGGGTCGTGACAGGTGACACAGCCCATCTCGCCCTGGCTCTGCAGATAGCAGCTGCTCTGCAGCAGTCGATAGCCATGATGATTGATCTGGAAACGCTCCGCCTGCGGCATCGCGTCGTCGACGATCTCGGCATGCACCAGATAATCGGAAAGTTTTTCGCCTGGCCGAAAGCTGTAATCGCCACGACCTGCGCGGCGCGCACCAATCATTTCCACCGCGGGCAGAAGGTGGCATTGAAAGCAGACATCGTTGCGCTGCGGCCAGCTGAGTTTTGCCGGGTTGATGATCGCCGCATGAATCGCTGCAAGCCCGCGCCCTTCCAGTACCGCTTGCACATGTGCCGCACCCGGCCCATGGCAGCGCTGGCAGCCTATGCCTTCGGGCAGTTGCTGCGGATAGAGATCGGGCTGCCCCGGTGTATCGCTGCCCGCAGCAACGTCGGGATAGGCGTTGTGACAGAACATGCACTCACGGCGCAGACGGCGTTCGACACCGGCATG
Organism: Lysobacterales bacterium; assembly: GCA_031391205.1. Lineage (GTDB taxonomy): Bacteria > Pseudomonadota > Gammaproteobacteria > Xanthomonadales > Ahniellaceae > 0-14-3-00-62-12. Next base: position 13,543 of record JANMUE010000449.1, read on the forward strand.
GTCACGCCCCTCGTAACCGGGCGACATCGCCAGACCCTGCTTCTCGGCATACCAGGTCACCGGCAGTTGATAGAGCTCGCCGGCCGCTGTCTGATGCACGAAGCTTTGCGCGCGATGTCCCGAGCCCAGTGCCCAATCGACGCGCAGCTTGAGTTGATGGGCGCGGGAATCAGCGGAAGCCGGCTGCGTCTGCGTGAACCAGAGTTGCCCGTCATGGCGATCCAGACGATATTTCTGACCGGTCAGCGGGTGGGTATATTGGGCCGTCCCGAGTTTCAGATTTGCCACGCCGCGCTCGGCCGCTGCGAACGACTGCGCCATGCCCACCTCGGCATAACTCGCAGCGATGGCCTGATGGCATTGTGCGCAGGCCGTGTCCGGCAAATAGCCCGGCGCCGCACCTTCGGTCGCGCGCAGGCCAAGTCGCGACAACGCGTCCGGCGCCGCCGTTGCACCGCCGGACAACGCCAGGATCACGGCCAGAACTCGAATCATGTCGGGATCATAACGGCGTCAAAGGACAAACGTCGCGCGATCGAAGTTGCTATAGAAACTCCTGTTGCGTTAAATCGAAACGTGCGAATTTGCCCGCAGGCTCGTAGACTGTGAAAATGACGGATATCCAGGCATTACTCGACCAGGCCCATACAGCGTTGCAGTTTGCGCATGCCCCCTATTCAAAATTGAAAGTGGGTGCGGCGGTGCTGAGCGAATCGGGACGAATTCATACCGGCTGCAATGTTGAGAGCGTGGCGTTCCCCGTCGGTGGCTGCGCCGAGCATCATGCGCTGGCGGCCGCGGTGCGTGCCGAGGGTCCCGGTCTGCGCGTGGTCGCGGTGGCTGTGGCCGCGATCAACGGCGAAGGCCGCGATGTGCCGATTCCGCCCTGCGGTGCCTGTCGCCAGCTGATTCACGAATTCGGCCCAGGCGCCGAAGTCACCTTTCATGCGCGCTCGGGACGTGTCCAGAGCTTTCCGATCAGCGTGCTGTTGCCGGAAACATTCAGCTTTTAGGGACTGTTGCTCGGTCAACGCATCGGCTTCGCCACTCGGCGAATTGCCGCCACACCCGAATGACACTTGCTATGGCCCAACAGTTATAGGGCAAGCGTGTCGCTTGCCTTCTCTATGCTGCGGATCTGTTCGGATCGACAGGGGGCCTGACCCTACCGCCACGCGCTCGCGACACCGCTGCGCGGCCACCGGCAGCGCGCAGGGCTCGCCCACACTCGAACGATGATGGGTCGTGGCGATGAATCAGGATCGATACAGCGCATAGCAACGATAACCCTGTAGGGATTAGTGCCGCTCCATTCTCGCTACTTCGCCCCCTCCAACCCCGTAGGCCCACCCACCGCTTCCTCGTAGTTCCGCCGCAGGTACTCTTCGACTACCGAGCTGATACGCACCAGCATGGCGTTGTCGGTGCCACCGAATGAATACGCACCGCCCATGGCGGCGGCACGTTGATAGAACTCGGGCTCGGCGATGAGATCGCCGGTGGCTTTGTCAGTGAACTTGACGGTCATGCGTACAGCAGAGCTGCCAGCGAGTGAGCCGGCGAGGAAGCGTCCACCACCACCAACGAATTTGAGTTCGCGGATGCGGGGTTCGATGACCAGCGTATCGCCTTCGCCGCGTTTCCAGTTTGCGGTGAGAGGATCGAGTTTTTGATCCAGGTTTTGCTGAATCTTGACTCTGGCCTCGGGTTCTTCAACGCCGTCATCGGCGGCGAGGCGTTTGACGTCGAATGCGGCGAACTCCTTGAATGCGCGGGTGGGCGGCGGGTTCGACGTCACTGTGGGACGGATATGCGTGACGCAACCGGAAACCAGAACCAGCGCAGCAGCCAATGCCAACGATTTCATTGAATTCCCCTGTTATTGGATTCACGCTCAATATCTATCATGGGCATTGAGGTGAGGCAATGGCGGCTTTTTGAAGCTGGCGTGGATTTGCGCATCGTGCTCTTGGCGTCACGCCGCGTACTGCATTTGATCTTGCTTCTGCGTGCCTGGAGCACGCTTCTTTGCTTTACCGGGGCCCCTGAGCGGCGGTGATCGGTGGTCGCGATCAGCCCGGAGGGTGGCCGCATGGATGCGGCCTGTGCCGTTTGCTTTTGTAGAGCGGGGCTTGCTCCGCTGCTCTGGCTTTGGCTTTGCTCCCGACA
>JANMUE010000492.1:0-5475 GCA_031391205.1 Lysobacterales bacterium
GCCCCACATCAAGCCGGGCGAGACTTACGTCTACGAGTTCACGCTGAAGCAGCACGGCACGCACATGTATCACCCGCACGCCGACGAGATGGTGCAGATTGCGGTCGGCATGATGGGGATGCTCATCATTCATCCGAAAGACGGCGAGCCGGACGCAGTCGATCGCGACTACGTGGTTCTGTTGCACAACTGGGCATTGCATCCGGGCACCTATCGACCGGATCCGTCGGTGATGCAGAACTTCGATCTGTGGACCTTCAACAGCAAGGTGTTCCCGGCGATCGAGTCGATGGTCGCGCGCAGCGGCGAGCGCGTGCGCGTGCGCGTCGGCAACCTGTCGATGTGGAATCATCCAATGCATATGCACGGCGTGCAGTTTCACGTCACCGGATCGGATGGAGGGCGCTGGCCGAGGAGTCTGTGGCGACCCGAAGTCACTGAGATCATCGGCGTTGGCCAGACGCGTGACCTGGAGTTCGTCGCAGTGCCCGGCGACTGGTCGTTTCATTGCCATATGTCACACCACACGATGAACGCCATGGGGCACGATATTCCGAACACGCTGGGTGTCGATCAATCCGGTGTCGAAGCGGAGATCCGAAAGATGCTGCCCGGCTACATGGCCATGGGCAAAGACGGTATGGCGGAGCATCAGGAGCACACTGATTCAGGGCATATGAAAGGACCCGAGAACACGTTGCCGATGATGATGGGTAACGGCCCGCATGGGAAGCTCGAGATGGGCGGCATGTTCACCGTGATCAAGGTACGCGATGACCTCACGCGCGGCGACTTCTCCGATCCGGGCTGGTACCCGAACCCGAAGGCCACACTGGCACATCGCGTGAGCACGGATGCGAACTTCGGTTCACCCACACGACGTGGCCCGCCGCCGGGTCCCGCCCCGACGTTGAAAGCCAAACCCGTCGATCACTCCACCATGAAACACGGCTGAGGAGGCCGTTATGAAGCTGATCAAAACGTTGGCCTTGGTGCTCATCTTCGCCGGTATTGGCGCAGGCGCGTTTATTGGACTGGGAATCTACAACGTTGCTGCCGATGATCCGCATTGGTCGATCACCTATCGCGCGATGGAGATGTTGCGTAAGCGCTCGATCAGCACCCGCGCAGACAACATCAAGCTTCCGGTCCTCGACGATGAAGCGCTCATCCGTAGTGGCGCCGGAAATTTCAACGCGATGTGTGTGGGCTGTCATTTGAGTCCCGGCGCTTCGGACACAGAGCTCAGTCTTGGGCTTTATCCAACACCGCCGACCTGGTCGGAACTCGGAACGGTCGACCCACGCCAAGCGTTCTGGGTCGTCAAGCACGGCGTAAAGATGAGCGGCATGCCGGCCTGGGGCAAGAGCATGGATGACCAGTACATCTGGGGCATGGTGGCGCTGATGCAGCAATTCCCGAAGATGACTGCAGCGCGTTACCAGGAACTCGTGGCCAGCAGCGGCGGCCACGACCATGGCGGTGGCGAAAGCATGCCGCACGACGATTCAACGGTGTCCGAAATGGAAGGCATCGAGGGAGCCGACCATCATGCGGGCGACGCCCCACGTTCGTCTTTTGAGCCGGTTGACGATCCGATGACCCCAGATGCAAAGCCGGCCACCGATGAGCCACTGCAGAAGACGCACGACGACGGGCATCAGCACTGACCTTCAACTTCACGTCCCGCATTTTTCTTCGAGGTCGCCCGACCTCATCACTGTTCTAAGGAGACACGCATGAATACCAAGTTGCTGGTTATTGCGCTCGCTTCGATGCTGGCGGCGCCCACCGCGTTTGCGCATGGCGAAGAAAAGCATGAGTCCGCTGCCATGGCGACGGGGCGCGAAACGGCCAAAGCCGAACTCAAGGTCGCCCCTGCGGCGGCTGACGCGGTCGCGACGGTGGAACGCTTTGCTACCGCCCTCAGCGCGGGCAATCTCAGCAAGGCAGGCGCTGAACTCGACCCCGGCGTCCTCATTCTTGAGAGCGGTGGCGTCGAACGTAGCCGCGATGAATATCTCGGCGGACATGCCAAGAGCGACGCTGCGTTCTTGAAAACGGCAATGACCACCCTCAAACGCCGCACAGCGCAGGCAACGGGCGATCTGGCCTGGGTCGCCAGCGAAAGCGACATCCATGCGATGAAGGGTAAGGAGATGCTGATGATCGAATCCACCGAGACCATGGTGCTGCGCAAGTCTGGCGCCGCGTGGAAAATTGTCCATATCCATTGGTCGTCGCGTCGTGCCCCGACCCAGTCCGCGAAACCAACGGCCGCACTTCAACAAGAGCACAGTCACGCGCTTTCGCCAACGTCAGGCGTCGCGGGAGCGCTTTCGTGGATGGATGCAACTGAGCGCGAAGCCATCGAAACTGGACAAGGCTTCGCGATGGCACGGGCCGCGGAAGCGCATGGATTGCCGGGGCCAAAGCACATTCTGGAGTACGCCGACGCCCTGGAGCTTGATGCACTGCAGCGCGATCGCGTGACCATCTTGATGCGCTCGATGCGTACGGCTGCGCTGAAAGAAGGCCAGGCCGTGCTCCAAGCAGAGGCTGCGATTGATGCTGAGCTAGCCCGGTCGACTCCTGATGCAGCCCGTGTCGCTGAACTCGCCGATGTGGTCGGTCGTGCCCGCGGACGGCTGCGCAATGTCCATCTGACGACACATCTTGCTGCGGCTCCGGTCCTCACCACTGCCCAGCGGGCGAAATACGTTCAGCTCCGATCCCAACCCGGGGCTTGACTCTGGACCAGGGTCCAGACTGCACACTGGGCGCCACAGGAGATCGGGCATGGCAGCGTTCGGAATAGGTCAACTCGCGAAACGCGCTGATGTCGCAATCGACACGGTGCGCTATTACGAACGCAATGGATTGTTGCAACCGTCGGGCCGTCTCGCCTCGGGGTATCGGCACTATGGCGAGATCGAGTTGAAGCGGCTTCGCTTCATTCGACGCGCCAAAGTGCTGGGGTTTTCTCTGGAGGACATTCGTGGGTTGCTGACGCTCAGCGACGAACATGATGTCGCCAAGATCAAGACCAAGGCGCAGGCCAAGCTCGCCGACATCGAGCAACGCATTGCAGAGTTGAAACGCGTTCGTGATGGTTTGCGTACGTTGATTGCTGCGTGCCCAGGTCATGGCCGCGCTGAGACTTGCCCGATCCTGAACGCACTCACGCAGGAGAAACCGCAATGAACACTTCGCACACGCAATCCAAGCATGCTTGCTGCCCAACGCCCGAGCCTGCCCAGCACGAAGCAGACGCTCCTGGCGGACGAAGCGATGCCGCGCTGCCCGATCCGGCAGCATCGACGCAACCTGGCGCGCCGACTGTCGTGGGGCATACAGGGGCCAAGCAAGGCCACGCGACGCTTGATTCGTCGCCGCCAACGGCACAGAGCGTTATCGATCCGGTGTGCGGCATGAGTGTCGCTCCCGACACGCCGCATCACGCAATACACGAAGGCCATGACTATCGGTTCTGTTCCGCAGGCTGCCGCGGCAAGTTTGTTGCGGATCCCACGCGTTATTTGCAGCCCAAAGTGGGCGCGTCTCCGACCGCGGTAATTTCGGGTACCCAATACACCTGTCCGATGCACCCCGAGATCGTTCGCGATGTACCCGGTAGCTGTCCGATCTGCGGCATGGCGCTGGAGCCCATGGTGCCAAGCCTGGACGACGCCGAGAACCCCGAGTTGAGCGATTTTCGGCGACGCTTCTGGTGGACGCTGCCGTTGTCGGTGGTGGTGCTTGCAATTTCGATGTTCGGCCATCAATTGAACTTTCTGTCTGCGGGCACGCGCACCTGGGTCGAGCTGGTGTTATCGGCACCGGTAGTGCTGTGGGCAGGCTGGCCGTTCTTCGAACGCTGGGCGCAATCGATCGCGAACCGCAGCCCAAACATGTGGACTTTGATCGGCACCGGTGTCGGCGCTGCGTTCGGTTACAGCCTGGTGGCGACGCTGGCGCCAGAATTGTTTCCCGATTCGTTTCGCGAACACGGGCGTGTCGGTGTCTACTTCGAGGCTGCGGCGATCATCGTGTCGCTGACGTTGCTCGGTCAGTTGCTCGAATTGAAGGCGCGATCGAGCACGTCAGCGGCGATTCGAGCGCTACTGGGTCTTGCGCCGAAAACTGCGCGACGTTTGCGCGACGATGGCAGCGAGGAAGACATTCCGTTGACCCATGTGCATGTCGGTGATCGTCTGCGCGTGCGTCCCGGCGAGAAAGTTCCGGTCGATGGCGAAGTAGTCGATGGCCGCTCCAGCGTCGACGAGTCGATGCTCACCGGCGAGGCAATGCCGGTCGAAAAAGCACCCGGTGCCAAACTCATCGGCGCGACCATCAACGCCACCGGCAGCCTGGTGATGCGTGCCGACAAGATCGGTTCGGACACGGTGCTTGCGCAGATCGTGCAGCTGGTCGCGCTCGCCCAGCGCTCCCGCGCCCCGATGCAGCGCATGGCGGACAAAGTAAGTTTCTGGTTTGTGCTCGCAGTGCTCGCCAGTTCGTTGGCGACGCTCCTGGTCTGGGGGTTTTTCGGTCCCGAGCCAGCCTGGACCTATGCCGTGGTGAATGCTGTCGCGGTGCTGATCATCGCCTGTCCGTGTGCGCTCGGCCTGGCGACGCCGATGTCGATCATGGTCGCGACCGGTCGTGCTGCTCAAGGCGGCGTGTTGTTTCGCGATGCCGAGGCGATCGAGCGCCTGCGCACGATCGACACGCTGATCGTCGACAAGACTGGAACACTCACTCAGGGCAAACCAGCATTTCGCGAAGTGCTGGCAAGTGGGGAGGTCAACGCCGATGAAGTTCTGCGTCTGGCCGCAAGCCTGGACCAAGGCAGCGAGCACCCGCTCGCCGAAGCCATCGTCGCTGAAGCCAGGCGCCGTGGATTGGCGTTGGAGCCCGCGATCGATTTTGAATCCTCGACCGGCATCGGGGTACGCGGTCGTGTCGGCGCGCAGCGCGTGGCACTCGGAAATACTGCCTTGATGCAGCAGATCGGTGCCGACGTATCGGCGTTGCAAGAGGACGCCGAACGTCTGCGCCGCGAAGGTGCCAGCGCGATGTTCCTGGCCGTGGATGAGCGTGCCGTCGGCTTGATCGCTGTCGCCGATCCGATCAAGGACAGCACACCCGAAGCGATCGCAGCTTTGCGCGCCGCTGGCATTCGCGTCGTAATGGCGACCGGCGATGGCCGGACCACGGCCGCAGCCGTCGCCAATCAACTCGGCATCAACGAGTTCTACGGCGAGGTTCGACCACAGGACAAATCCGATCTGGTGGCCAGGCTCAAAGCCGAGGGTCGCCGTGTTGCCATGGCGGGTGACGGCATCAACGATGCGCCGGCGCTGGCCGCCGCGGACGTCGGCATCGCGATGGGCACCGGCACGGATGTCGCCATGTCCAGTGCCCAGGTCACCTTGGTGAAGGGTGACCTGCGCGGCATCCTGCGGGCACGCG
>JANMUE010000601.1:0-3679 GCA_031391205.1 Lysobacterales bacterium
ACGTAACGCCCGCGCCCTCGACCGAAGTGCGCCACGGCGAGGTAGCGGGCGTTACGTAGAAGGCGAAGCACCGGCGTTCTGGATGGATGAAGTCGCCAGCGTCTTACAGCCGAGGGCGCAGACTTTTCGCGATTTGTGGAAGCTCGCGCGCACAGAGCCCTCGCAACAATCGATCGAGACCGACGTGGCGCGGGCGCTGACAGAAACGGTGAACGAGTTGCTGAGCCGCCTGTACCCGGCGTCCGAGCGCGCTATGCGCCACCCAACTTCGCTGGGCTGATGCCGCAGTACCATCCGCCCTGCCTTGCTCTCGGCACGCTGGTCAAGTGACTGAACAATCTCCCGTCACATTTCTTTTCACGGATATCGAGGGCAGCACTCGGCTCTGGGAGCAGCAGCCCGAGCGAATGCCGCTGGTGATGGCGCGTCATGACGCGATCTCGAAGAGCGCGGTCGAACGCAACCGCGGCACGATCGTAAAGATGACCGGCGATGGCGTACACGCCGCATTTGACCGCCCACTTGATGCATTAATCGCCACTCTGGAAATTCAGCAACAGCTTTTAAGAGCGGAGGCCGCAGATGGCCTGCCGCTACCGCTGCGTTGCGGACTGCATGCCGGAATTGACGAACGGCGCGACGGCGACTTCTACGGGCGGTCGGTCAATCGCGCAGCTAGGATCATGTGCGCCGCCCATGGTGGCCAGATGTTGTTGTCAAAGGTGGTAGCTGACCAAGTCATCGGGATTCTGCCGGATGGGGCATCGCTGCGCGACTTGGGCACCGTGCGGCTACGAGACCTATCCGGTCCTGAGCACATCTACCAACTACTGCACTCACAACTGCGCGCCGATTTTCCCGCCCTGCGCTCGCTTGAGGGCACTCCGAACAACCTGACACAACAGCTCAACTCATTCATCGGCCGCAAACGCGAGATGGTAGAGATCAAGCAGATGCTCGCGTCAAACCGGCTTGTGACTCTGCTTGGCATGGGTGGCCTCGGCAAGTCGCGGCTGTCAACACAACTGGCTGCTGACGTGCTCGACGACTTTCCAGATGGCGTCTGGTTTGTCGAACTCGCCGCATTGACGGACCCGAGTTCGGTTCCTCAGGCCGTCGCGACGGTTCTCGGCGTCAAAGAAGAAGCCGGGCGCCCGGTAGTCGATGCATTGACGAAGTACGTGCGCGACTTGCAACTGCTAATCATCCTCGACAACTGCGAACAGGTCGTGCATGGCTGCGCCGACTTGGCCAAACGTCTGTTGCAAGCAGGCCCGCGCGTAAAAGTCTTGACGTCGAGTCGCGATTACCTGCAGGTGGCCGGGGAGACGACTTATCACGTGCCCACGCTTTCGGCGCCCGATCCGACCAAGAAGATCGATGTCGACTCGTTGGCGCAGCACGAAGCAGTGCGACTGTTTATCGATCGTGCCGCTGCGTCGCGCCGCGGTTTTGGATTGACCGAGCAGAACGCCGCCGCCGTGGTTGACATCTGTCATCGCCTGGACGGCATCCCGCTGGCGCTCGAGCTCGCCGCGGCGCGCGTACGTGCTCTCTCGGTCGAAGCGATCGCCGCGCGCCTCGACGATCGGTTCCGTTTGCTGGTCACCGGCGACCAAACCGTCTTGCCGCGCCAGCGCACGTTGCGCGCCTTGATCGATTGGAGTTACGACCTGCTTACGGAAGCGGAACGCGCTTTGTTCCAGCGACTGTCGGTATTCGCAGGCGGATGGTCGCTCGAAGCCGCCGAGACGGTGTGCGCCGACGACGATCTGCGCAAAGACGACGTACTGGACCAGCTAATTCATCTGGTCGAAAAATCGCTGGTGATTATGGAAATGGCTCGAGAACGCTACCGGATGTTGGATACGGTACGCCACTATGCAAAGGAGAAGTTAAGCGAAGGTGGGGCCGAGGAAGCTGTGCGCGGCAAGCATCTTGATTTCTATCTGGCGTTCGCCGAGAAAGGACGGCCGGAATTGGCCCCAGCTGAGCAGGGTGTATGGCTTTCTTAGCTGGATTTAGAACGCGAGAACCTCCTAGCCGCACACACATGGGGTGATAGCGCGGACGACGGCGCGCGACTCGGCTTAAGGATGGTCTTCGCATTGCGACCGTATTGGATCAATCGCGGCCTTTTAATGTTGGGGCACCGGGTGACCATCGAAGCGCTTGCCCGAGCCGGCGCGCAGGGACGAGACTCCGTCCGCAGCCGTGGATTGTTCGATGCGGGCCAGCTATGTTGCTTCATGGGCCGTTACGCCGAGGCACAGGGATATCTGGAAGAAAGTTTGGCAATCGCACGCGAGGTCGGGGACAAAGCACGTGTCGCGGCAGTGCTGCAATCGCTAGGCATGGCGTGCGTAGGCGAGGGAGATTTGGCCCGTGCGCAAGCTCTGTCCGAGGAGGCGGTCGCTCTGGCGCAGGAGCGCGGAAACACGCGCCAACTTGCCGCCGCCATTAACGGACTTGCCCAGGTTCACCGTATGGGAGGCCAACTCGATGCGGCCGAGCCGCTCTACGAAAAGGTGCTTACGCTGGCACGCGACTTGGGTGATCGAGAGTACGTCGCCATCTTCCTCGTCAATCTTGCGATGGTTTCGGTGGACCGCGGGGCTGGCGACAGAGCTCGGTCACTCCTAAGCGAAGTGTTGATGATCGCGGAGGAGATTGGCTCCGAACCAGCCGTGCAGAGCGCGGTGGACGTGGGTGCTGGCCTCGCCGCGGTGAGCAATGAATGGGCTCAGGCGGCACGGTTCTTCGGGATGGCCGAGGCACAGACCGAGCGGACTGGACTACGGCGCGACCCCGTTGACGAGGCGTTTCTGACGCCGTTGATAGCCCGAGCGAAACATGCGCTGGGGGAGCATGCATTTGCCCTTGCTGAAGCAGCGGGCCGCGCGAGGCCCAGCCATGAAGCGCTTACCGAAGTGCATGCATGGCTCAATACAAACGGCCGCTGATAGCCTTCGGCGCTATTCGTTTACGACCCACGGATCCAGCGACTCCACCTTTGTGCCGCCCCGCACTCGGATCGTGTACTTATACCGTCCGGGCTTGGAGTTCCGGTTCACGCATGCGAACTCTGAACCATCCTTGCCCGGACTGCACTTGATTTCGTCTTGCTTCGGGTCCAGCACGTAGGTCTGATGTATTAACCCCTCCCGAGGCACTTTCGTTTGGCCAACCAGTAGCCCTTCAATGACGATGCCTTGTTCATCGAACGTGTAGCTGCTTCCCCTTGGCAAGTGCCAAGTGATCGTCACTGCGCCCCGCTGCGTGAACACCAAGGGCTCCGCATTGATCACGATGAGGCGGCCGTCTACAACAAAAATTTGCGGTCGCACTGGATCAGGCGGGCTCGAGTCCTTATGAAAGATCGAACAGCCCGACAACGCCAGTGCGCAAGCGATGTAAACGATTGGGCGTTTATTCATCTTGTTCTCCTGTCAGCACTCCGAGCCAGGATACTAGCGCTGCAAATGCGCAACACTATGAATATTCACGCCTGAAATCGTTGACCTGTTGCACCTGCTGTTCTTATATTTCATCCTCCGGCGATACAGCCGGTTTCGTGGAGGTCTTGAGATGTTCGTTATGTGTGGTCAGTCCGGCGGGCGACGACTCAAGGGGCTCGAAGCACGTTTGCCGAGCATCTATTCAGCGCGCTGCAAGCCGT
>JANMUE010000605.1:0-37272 GCA_031391205.1 Lysobacterales bacterium
GCAGTAAACCCCAGCAGACCTGCGCGCCTGCTGGGGTTCACTGCGTTCACCGCCAGCCTACGATGTTCGTTGTAGCCCCTCCGCCAACGCCATCATCAACGCCGCTACACCCTTGGGATCATTCGCGACGATCGGCTCCGAGAAGTAATAGGCCACCGAGCCATCGCGATATGGCGTATTGCCCAATCCCGCGACACCGCAAATGCCTTTCAGCTGCCGATCGTCGAGATAGCGATCGACACAGGCGCGCAATGCCGACTCGCCCGCGGCACCCGATGCCGGATCCAGAACGCCAAGCCGCGCGCCCTTCATTAACGCGTACGCGATCATCAGCGTCGCCGAGGACTCTTCGTAGTTGCCCACTACATCCGCCAGCATCGGCAACTGCAGCCACATACGCCCCGCTGTCTGCAACTTGAGCAAGGCCAGCATCACATCCCGCAGAAAATCGCCAAGCTCTGCACGCTCCGGGACGAATCCATCGCCCAATTGACCGATGCAATCGACCAGCGCCATCACATACCAACCCAGTGCCCGTGCCCAGAAATTCGGCGAACAGCCAGTGGCTGGATCGCTCCAGCGCTCGGCACGGCTCTCATCCCAGCCGTGATACAGCAGGCCGGTATTCGAATCACGAAGATGTCGATAAACATGACGGAACTGCGCCAACACATCAGCGGCGATCACCGCATCCTGATCCAGACGCGCACGCGCGCACAGCAGCGGCTGCGCCATGTACAACCCATCCAGCCAGATCTGATTCGGATAGATTTTTTTGTGCCAGAAGCCGCCGCTCTGCGTACGCGGATGGCGATCCAGCTGCGCCATGTGCCGGCCCGCGGCAAGATGAAAACGTTCTTCTGTGCTCTGCTGCCAAAGCGACAGCAGCACCACGCCGGGATTGACGTTGTCGATATTGAACTCGTCTGGGGCGTAGCCGCTGATGCTGCCGTCAGCGGCGATTTTCACCGACGCTTCGCGATAGACGAAATCCGAGAAATGCCGCAATCCGGTGACGCAGGCGAGGTCGAGACTGCCCTTCCACACGCAGCCGTCTTCATACGTCCAAGCCGGCTTGTAGTTTCGCCACTGCGCCAGATATCGCTGCAAAAAAGGTGCGACCTGCGCACCGAAAACCGAGCATTGTTGCTCCAGTGCCAGATAACCACGCGTTGTTACGTTCATGCCACGTTTTCCAATGTCATCGCCTCGCCCTGCTGACCTTGCATATCCAGCCCTTGAATCCGGAAACCGCGTACGTTCAATAGATGGATGCCGATCGCATGCATGGGCTCGATGCCCTCTGCCATGTCCGGGCACCCAGGTTCCGCCTTGGCATCGAAACGGATACGCAGATTGCGCACGCTGATGTCCTGCACCGGATGCTCGGGCAGGCCCAGCACGTAGATGCCGGCATGGGCGACATCGTCGCAATCCACATTCACCAGGCGCAGATTGCGCACCGTAGGCGTGCCTTCGTCCAACGGCAGTGCACGCCGATCACCGACATGCGGCGCACGCCCATCCGGATCGCAGAAATAGAAACTGTTCACGACGAACGCCGTACCGACACGATGCATGCGCACATTGCGCAGTTCGATGCCATCGATCACCGCGGCACGACCGCGGCCACGCCGGGTCTTGATACGCAGCCCGCGATCGGTGCCTTCGAACACGCAGTCCTCGGCCAGAACATCGTAGACACCGCCCGCGGTCTCCGATCCGATCACCACAGCACCATGTCCGCGTTCGAGCAGGCAATTGCTGATGCGAATCGCCCGCGATGGCGGCGGCGTGCCATGCGGTCCGGGCTTGCCGGATTTGATCGCGATGCAATCGTCGCCGGTCGATATGCGCACACCGGCTATACGCACCTGCTCGCAGGATTCCGGATTGATGCCGTCGGTGTTGGGAGAATCGATCGGCGCCTGTATATCCAGACAGGTGAACACCAGCAATTTCGAACGCAGCGCATGCAGGGTCCACGATGGCGAGTTGCGCAGACGGATGCCGCTGACGTGTATATCGTTACAGTTGGCGAGCAGAATGGTGCGCGGGCGCCAGCCCAGGAACGGTGTTTTGGGGCGACTCCACCAGGTTTGAAAATCGGCGTTGCCATCGACGCTGCCTTCGCCGTCGATCAACACGTTCTGTAGGCCCAGCGCGTTGATCAGACTGGCATGGCAACTTGCCGGCTGACCTTCCCAACTGCCCAGCACCTGCGTTTCGGAATCCGACTGCAGGACCGCGGGTAACAGTGGCCAGCGTGCAATGTCCGGATGACCGAGCAGGCAGGCATTGCGCATCAGATGCAGATGCATGTCGGATTTCAGGAACAGCGGGCCACTGAGCCAGATACCTGCGGGCAGCACCACCGTGCCGCCGCCGGGACAGGCCATGATGGCTGCCTGCAATGCCGACGTGTCATCGTGCACCCCATCGCCGACGGCCCCGAACGCACGTACATCAAGACGCCATGGTTCTGACGGCGTGCAGAAGTTCAGCACCAGTCGCTCACCACCGGAAAACACATCGACGCGATACTGATGCCCCGGCTCAAGCCCGGTCAACCGCACCACGTTGTCCCAGCTGCGGCGCCAGGGCACGCCATTGAGCCAGAACACATGGGCGATGCGCGAGCGATAGGGCTGTCCGTTGCGGATCTCCAGCGTCAGGCTGCGCGCGGTCACCAGCAGGATGTCGATCGTCGTGTCCATGCAGCCTCAGCGTATCGTCCGCGCCAGAATACGGTTCAGATCGGCGTGCAGGCGTTCACCGAATTCATCGGCGCTGATCCGCCCATAACCCAGCAATTCGAAGCCATCGACCAGAGCATCGCGCACACGCGCATGCTCGAAGTAGGCGCTCTGCACTACCGCATGCGGCAATGCGCGCACCTGTTCAATACCTTGTACTGAAAGTCCATTCAACTTGCCCGCATGGCGCAGGCTTTCCACTGCGCTGGCGCTGACCGGCACGCCGCGCTTGAGGCTCATCAGATCCACCGCGACTGGATCGTTGAGCAGGAAATCCACCAGCATCGCACTCTCTTTCGGATGCACGGTATTCGCATTGACGGTCAGCATCATCGCCGGGCGATACATCAGGCCGGCATCCGCCGCGCCCGCCAAAACCGGATGCGCGGCGAGCTCCACGCGCTGCCCTGGCGCCAACGTATCGATGAATTTTCCGACCGAACTGATCCATTGATAGGTACCGGCAAAACGGCCATCGATCCAGGGCCTGAGCTCCTGCGCCGCGACATAGCCGAATGATGCCCGGTAGCGCGCACTGGGTACCACATGCTCGTTCACCAGGCGCATATAGAAGTGCGCCATTTCGACGAGGTCCTGCTTGCTCGCGGTCAGGCATCGGCAGGCCTCGTCGATCAATCCCCTGCCGTGCATCTGCACATAGCGCGAGCGGGCGACTGCAGCGACATCCTGCAATGTGAGGTCGAGCGGATACCAGTCCGCGCCGAGTCGCGTGCGGAATACCGGCCCCGCAGCCAGCAACGCTTCCCAGCTCTGCGGCACCGGCAGCCCGGCTTTTTCAAAGGTGGTGGCATTGAAATAGAACAGCCGTGCCGCCATCGACGTCGGCAACGCGTTGAGTCGCCCGTGCACCCGCCCCATGGCCTTGGCTTCGGCATCGAACTGACTGAGATCGATCTGTTCGTGCAGCTTTTCCAGATCATAGAACCCATCGCCGTGGCGGGAAAACAGCACCAGCCAGTTCCAGTTGATCTGCATGACGTCGGGCGCGGTTTCCCCCGCGATCTGCGTAGTCAGCCGTTCCAGATAGCCAGCCCAGCCGGTGTATTCGGTCTTGACGCGGATATCCGGATGACGCCGCTCGAACTCGCGCACCGAGGCCAACAGACTTCGATGCACTTCGTTGCCGCCCCACCAGGAAAATCTCAGCTCAACGGGTTCGTCAGCGCGCGCTACCGATAAACCAGCGCACAGCAGCAGAATCAGCAATGCACGGTGAAGAAATGTACTCATCCTTTTACCGCGCCTGTGGTGGTGCCTTCAGTGAAATAGCGCTGAGCGCAGAAGAACAGGATCAGCGACGGCAGCAATGCGATCGTTGACATCGCCAGCACCTGATTCCATGAGGTCGCTTCGGTCACGTCGATGGACATCTTCAGCGCCAGCGACACCGGGTATTTCTCCACGCTCGATAGATATACCAGTGGGCCCAGAAAATCGTTCATCGTCCACATGAACTGGAACAGCGCGACCGAGATGATCGCCGGCATGATCAACGGGACTACCACATGCCAGAGCACCTGAAAACTGCTGCAGCCATCGATCACCGCGGCCTCTTCCAGATCCGCCGGCAGACTGCGCATGAACTGGATGATCATGAACACGAAAAACCCTTCCACCGCGAACGCCGAAGGCACATAGAGCGGCAGAAATGTATCCAGCCAGCCGAACTCGCGAAACATCAGATACTGCGGCATCAGCAGCACGCTCTTGGGCAGCAGCACGGTCGCGATCAACAGTGCGAACAGCCATTTGTGCCCCGGCACCGCAAAGCGCGCGAAGCCGAAGGCAACCAGCACCGAGGAGATCACCGTCAAAATCACTTTGGGAATGACGATCATGAAGGTGTTGGCGAGGTAGGTCGCGAAACTGAACTCGGTGCTGGTGCGCCAGCCCTCGCGAAATCCGTCCAGTGTAGGGTTCGATGGCAGCACACCGATCGAGCCGAAAATCTCGTGATTCGGTTTGAACGCACCGCCGATCATCCACAGCAGCGGATACAGCATCACCAGGCCAACGGCGATCAGCACCAGATACCGCAACGCCGGCTGCAGGCGTGTACCCAGCGGACGCCTCTGCCGATACGCAACCTTCATCGGTGCAGTCATGGCTTGCCGCTCCGTTCGTTGCTGTAGAACACCCAGTACTTCGACGAGCGGAACGCGATCGCCGTCAGCACCGCGATGATGCCGAACAACACCCAGGAGATGGCGCTGGCGTATCCGACATCAAAGTACTTGAAGCTCTGGTCGTAGATCATCATCGGCAGCAGATAGGTACTCTTCAGCGGACCACCACCGGTGATGACGTAGGGGCCGTTGAACTCCTGAAATGCCTGCACCATCTGCATGATGAAATTGAAGAAGATGAGGGGCGTGAGCAGCGGCAGGGTGATGCCACGAAACATCTGCCAGGTGCTGGCGCCATCAATCCGCGCCGCCTCGTACAGATCCTCGGGAATGGCCTTGAGCCCGGCCAGAAAGATCACCATCGCCGAACCGAACTGCCAGAGCCTGAGCAATACGATGGTCGCCATCGCATACCCCGGCTCGCCCAGCCAGTTCACCGCGTCTACTCCGATGATCGCGAAGCCCTGATTGATCAGCCCGTCGTTGGCGAACACATAACGCCACAGCACCGCGATGGCGACACTGCCGCCGAGGATCGAAGGCAGGTAATAAGCGGTACGGAATGCACCGATCGCGCGCAATTTGAAGTTCAGTACGAAGGCGATGAACAGTGCAAACCCAAGCTTCAGCGGCACCGTAATCAGTACATACAGCAGCGTCACCCATAACGACTGCCGGAACGTCGGGTCCGCCGCCATTGACCGGTAATTGTCGACGCCAATGAAACCGATCTCGCGCACTGGGTCCTGCAACTGATAGTTGGAAAAGCTCAGCAGCAGCGAGGCCATGAACGGAAACAGCATGAACACCAGCAGGCCGATCAGAAACGGCAGCAGATACAGATAGCCGCTGCGGCGATCGCTGTAGATCACTGCGGTGCTCCCAGCGCGATGCCACTGGCATCGAACAAGTGACAGCGATCCGAGCGTGCCGACAAGGTAACTGCGTCGCCAATTCGCAGTGGCGTATCGCCGGCCAGTTTCGCGATCACCTGATCGGCGCCGCAACGCACATGCACCAGGGTCTCGCCACCCAGACGCTCGGCCAGCGTCACTTCGCCACGCAGCAGAACGTCAGGCGCGCCATCGGTGACGGCGTTCAAGTCCTCGGGGCGAATGCCGATACAGACTGGACCGTCGCCTGACGCCACTCCGGATCGCCGCAATGCCAGGCCGTTACCTTGCTGCAGCGTCAACTCGAAACCGCTGTCGCTGCGCATGACGTTCTCGGTCGGCACTTCGATGAAATTCATGCTGGGCGAGCCGATGAATCCCGCCACGAACCGGTTGGCAGGACGCGCATAAAGATCCAGCGGCGCTCCAATCTGCTCGACCCGGCCAGCGTTGAGCACCACGATCTTGCTGGCCAGCGTCATCGCCTCGACCTGATCGTGGGTCACATAGATCATCGTCGCCTGCAGCTTGACGTGCAGCCGTGCCAACTCCACGCGCATCTGCCCACGCAGAGCGGCGTCCAGATTCGACAGCGGCTCGTCGAACAGGAACACCTCGGGCTCGCGCACGATGGCGCGGCCGATCGCAACGCGCTGGCGTTGCCCGCCCGACAACTCGCGCGGTTTACGCTTGAGCAGCGCGTCAAGTTGCAGGATGGCCGCAGCATCGGCGACGCGACGGTCGATTTCAGTCCGCGCCATGCCACGAATGCGCAAACCGAACGCCATGTTGTCGGCGACATTCATATGCGGGTATAGCGCATAAGACTGAAACACCATCGCGATGCCGCGCTCGGACGGATGCGCGTGCGTCACGTCACGACCGCCGATCAGTATCTGCCCGCTGTCGGCACTTTCCAACCCGGCGATCAGTCGCAGAAGCGTGGACTTTCCGCATCCGGATGGGCCGACGAATACCACCAGTTCGCCGGGCTCAACCTCGAGGCTAACCCCATTGATGATGCATTGCGTGCCGAATTGCTTGCGCACATCGATCAGCTGGACATTGCTATTGGCCACCTGGACTCCGGCTCATCAGACTGCGTGGAAGAATCATCACAGAGTTCCCCTGTCGGGGGCTTGAGGGGGACATATTACGGCCTTAGGAAACCGGTGTCATGGTGCTGCGCAACAAACAACAGCAAGCCTTCGTTGAAGAACTTAACGGGGGCTTTGGCGGGATGAAGTTGTGCGGATGCAATAAGGCAACGGTCACCGCCTTGGTAATTCACGTGGGAGCGGCCTCCGACCGCGAATCTTCGTCGCCAACCGAAACAATTCGCGGCCGGAGGCCGCTCCCACGGCTCACCGCCTGACGTCAAAACGACCCTGATCGATCAGCGACAGCACATCGTCGACACCCACCAGATTGCAGTCACCGGGGATGGAATGTTTCAGACAGGCCGCACCGATACCGAAATGCAGGCCGTCGGCGTCGCTCATGCCGCTGAAGCGCCCGTGCAGAACACCGGCAGCAAAGGCATCACCACCGCCGATACGATCCACGATCGGCGTAATTTCATAGGATGGCGTTTTATGCACGACCCCTTCGCGCGTGACCAGAATGCCGGACAAGGCATGATGATCGACGCTGTGCTGTACGCGAATCGTGGTGGTCAGCGTCTGCATCTGCGGGAACGCCTTGAAAGCTGCCTGCGCGGCCGCGACGATGCGATCCTCGGTCGAGGCGTTGGGTGGCGTCCAGTTCAGTGCAATAGCTATATCGCGATGATCGGCGAAGAGCAGGTCCGCGCCCGCCATCAATGACCGAGTGATGGAGGCCGAATCTCCTTTCCAGCTATCCCAGAGCTTGGCGCGGTAATTACCATCAAACGACACGCGCAGCCCACGCTGGCGGGCCTTTTCCATGCCTTGCCGACATGCCGCCGTGCATTCCGCGTTCAGTGCCGGCGTGACACCGGAGAAATGTGCATCGCTGACGCCATCGAATGCACGGTCCCAATCAAATGCTCTGGCACCCGCCAAAGCGAACGCCGATTCAGCACGATCGTAGAGGACTGCACTGGGTCGATGAATCGCCCCCGGCATCAGAAAGTACAGGCCCATGCGCCCCGCGCCGAGTTGCACCAGACGGGTGTCGACACGATGGCGCCGCAACTCGCCGCTCGCGGCTTCGCCCAGGGGGTTATCGGGCACCACACTCAGCATCGAAACACGATGTCCGAAGCGCGCCATTGACACGGCTACGTTGGCTTCGGCGCCACCGACAAAGACTTCAAGCTGCGGCGACTGCAGCAGCATCTGCCGACCGGGGGCACCCAGTCGCAACAACAACTCACCGAAGCACAACAATGATCGTTCCATCGGATCTCCCCTGCCCGTTCTGCAAACAATTCTGACTTCACCGCATCATCGCAGGATGATGGCTTACTGCTCATCACACATCATTATCCTTGAGGCACGACCACGACCTAAGGATAGAGACTATGGACGTAGCGACTCAGCGCGCTGATTCCATCAAATCGTGGCCGTCAGCAAAGCATCAACACCGACCGAGGCAAGTGAAGACCGGGACCAACTGTTCGACGTGTGCCCCGAAAATCTGAGTTTCGCTGCTTGCGTATAGACCCGAGACATCCATGCTGCGCCGCACTATCTCAAAAAAAATCACTCTCGTCAGAAACACTACAAATAATTTGTTGCTTATCAATAGCTTATATCGTCAAGTTGAGATAAAACGAAAAGTTTACATCGCTATTGTTGTTGCAGCGCGGTTGTTGTTAGTCTGTTTTTGGCCACCGGTGTCATGCACTCTGCCACGAATTGCCACCGGTGTCATGCATTGCCGAGCGAGTTACGGCCTAATTTACTCAATGAATCAGGAGGGGATCCTTGTGAGCAATAACCCGTTTGAGATGCGCCGCCCTGCGATGGCGCTACTGTCTGCCGCCATCGCCATTGCACTTTATGGCCTGCCCGCCAGCTCCCGCGCGCAGAGCACTGCCGATGCGCCCGTGGCAGTCGCCGCCGAGGCCGAGGCTGAAAAAGCCAAACAGAATGAGAAATCAGCCACCGAGATGGAGGAAATCGTTGTCTCGTTCTCACAGAGCCTGATCAAAGCGCTGGACGAGAAGCGCGCCGCCACCGGCCAGATCGACGTGATCGTGGCCGAGGACATCGGCAAATTCCCGGACCTGAATCTGGCCGAATCGCTGCAACGCATCCCCGGCGTGTCGATCGCCCGCGATGCCGGCGAGGGGCGCAATATTTCAGTGCGCGGCCTCGGCCCGGGCTTCAGCCGCGTTCGCATCAACGGCATGGAGGCATTGACCACCACCGGCGGCACCGACAGCTCCGGCGGCGCCAACCGTGGTCGCGGCTTCGACTTCAATGTCTTCGCGTCCGAGCTGTTCAATACCCTGGCGGTGCGCAAGACCTCTTCGGCAGAGGTCGAGGAAGGCTCGCTCGGCGCCACGGTAGATCTGACGGTAGCCCGTCCCTTCGACTATCAGGACTTCACCTTTGTGGTTTCCGGACAGGGCGGTTACAACGATCTTTCCGATGAATTCGATCCGCGCGCGGCAATGCTGATCAGCAATACCTTTGCCGATGGCACATTAGGCGCTCTGCTCTCTGTCGCCTACAGCGAAAGAAACCTGTCTGAGGAAGGCTTCAGCGCCGTGCGTTGGGACTCCGGCACCAGCAGCGGTGGTTTTGCCGCCAGCTCGCCCTTTGCCGACGCACGTTTGGCCACAGTGTTCCATCCGCGCATCCCGCGCTACGGTCAGTTGATCCACGAGCAGGAACGCCTGGGTGTCACCACATCGCTGCAATGGGCACCGGCATCAGGAACATTGCTGACGCTCGACTCGATGTTCGGCAAGTTCGACGCGAAACGCACCGAGAATTTCCTCGAAGCGATTTCGTTCAGCCGCACCGGTGCTGCCGGCAAGCCGGCAACCGTAGTGCTGGACGGGGAAATCGATGGGCGCGGCAATCTGGTCTATGGAGTCTTCGACAATGTCGACGTGCGCTCCGAGTCGCGCTACGACGAGCTGGTCACCAAGTTCTCGCAGACCAGCCTGAACCTGGATCACGAGTTCACTGATCGTCTGCGCTTGAACGCTCTGGTCGGCATGTCGCGCTCCAACTTTCAGAATCCGATCCAGACCACCATCACACTCGACCGCGCTGACACCGATGGTTACAGCTGGGATTTCCGCGACAATGACCGCTTGCCGGGCATCGACTACGGTTTCGACGTCAACGACCCGGCAAACTGGAGATTCGCTCCCGGTCTTTCGGAAATCCGTCTGCGTCCGCAGTCGGCGCTGAACGAATTCCAAACGGCACGCTCGGATCTGATCTTCGACATCAGCGACAACTTCGTGCTCAAGGGCGGCATCACCTGGAAGGAATACAAGTTCACATCGCATGAAAGTCGTCGTGCCTCGGAAACCCTGGTTCCGGCGCTTCCCAATGGCATTTCCCTTGCCGAATTGACTCGTCTCACCAATTTTGGAGCCGGGCTCGGCCTGCCCACGGGCAACGATCAGAGCTGGCTGATTCCCGACATCAATGCCTTCGCCGAAGCATTGGGAATCTATAGCGGGCAAGGCATCTACGCGATCTCGCAGAATGTCCCCAGCGCGCGCGGCAACAACCATGTGATCACCGAGGAAGATCTCTCGACTTACCTGCAGCTCGACTTCTTCGGCGATTGGGGCAGTGTGCCGATCCGCGGCGACGTCGGTATCCGCCAGGTCAATACCGACCAGACTTCAAGTGGCTTCGCCGTCGTCAATAGCACACCGGTTCTGGTCACGGTCAATCGCGACTACGACGACTTCCTGCCGTCGTTCAACATCGCCGCTGACCTGACGGACGATCTCGTGCTGCGCTTCGGCGCCGCGAAGGTGATGTCACGTCCAGGCCTGGGATTGCTGGTGCCGGGTGTCACCGTCAGCGTCAGCGGTGGCAGTCGCACCGTTACCGGCGGCGATCCGCTGCTCGACCCGTTCCGCGCCACCACGGCCGATCTCGGCCTGGAGTGGTATTTCGACGAAGGCGCGTTGCTGTCCGCGGCGCTGTTCTACAAGGACATCGAGTCCTTCGTGCAAACCTCTCGCGAGACGCGGCCGTACAACACATCGGGACTGCCCGAGAGCCTGCTCGCCGGCACCGGTGCGCTGCCTACCGATGAGTTCCAGTTCAACATCCCGATCAATACCCCCGGCGGCGAGCTCAGTGGCTTCGAACTCAGCTACCAACAGCCGTTCAACTTCCTGCCGGAACCCTGGAACGGATTCGGCGCGATCATCAACTACACCTTTGTCGAATCTAAGATTCAGTACAACACCGCCGCCGGCGCGCCTTCGTTGCGCACCGATCTGGTTGGCCTGTCGGAAGACGCCTACAACGCAACGGTGTATTTCGAGCGCGACAAATACAGCATCCGACTCTCCGCAGCGTACCGAGACGACTATCTGACCACGGTGCCGGGACGCAACGGCGCCGATGTCGAAGGCACCAAGGGCACGTTCAATCTGGACATGTCGGCTGCGTACAACTTCAGCGAGAACCTGGAGTTCGTGCTGGAAGCGCTGAACCTCACCGATGAGTTCAATGACCAGTGGGTGGATTCCGTTGGCGATCGCCCCAGTGTCTATCACCATACCGGCCGTCAGTACTACGCAGGCGTGCGCTTCCGTTTCTAAGTTCTACGTGGCGAACCTCTAATTAGTGCGCCCACTCTCTTCCTCCAACAGAGGGTCGGGCGCACTCACCGAAGAGCACGCCAATCCGCCCTCCCCGATGCTGCAACGAGCAAGAGCAGCGTTCTTGGCGCCAGCGCAAGCTGGCGCATTTCTTTTCGAGATCAGCAACAATGCGGCGCCGTGATTGCTTGCAAGCGGGAGGACTGGCCCTAGGCGGTCTGTTGTTGATCGGCTGCCGCATGCCATCGCGTGAACCTCATGCCTTTGAAGCCCGCGTCAGTCGCCATGCCAAGTATCGCTCTGATGTCCCGATCTTTCCGGATATCGGCAGTGCGTTGCGCGCGGCGCCGGGCACCGGCACGGCGCCTTATCGCGTCTTCATCGAAAGCGGAGTCTGGCGCGAAAAGCTGGTGGTTGAGCAACCCAATGTGCATCTTATCGGCGCCGGACGTGGCCAAACGCTGTTGCAGTTCGACGCCGCTGCCGGACACCTTGCTGCGGACGGCAGGCCTTGGGGTACCTGGGGATGCGCCACGTTGATCGTGCGTGCACCTGGATTTCAGCTGCGCAACCTCAGCATAGAAAACAATTTCGACTACATTGAACACCTCCGCAATCCCAAGCTCGAACTGGTCGGTGCCAATGGTGCGCAGGCAGTGGCGTTGATGCTGGATCGCGGTGCTGATCGCAGTCTGATCGAAGGTGTCGACTTCAGCAGTCACCAGGACAGTCTGTTCGTCGATGCAGGGCGCAGCCTGTTTCGCGATTGCACGATTTCCGGCAGCGTGGACTTCATCTTCGGCGCCGGCTGCGCGGTATTCGATCGATGCAATCTGCATTCGCGCTTTCGTCCAGGCAAGGATCGTCAGGGTTACGTCTGCGCACCCAGCACCCACAAGGATCAGCAATTCGGCCTGTGCTTTCTTGATTGCAGCCTTACCCGCGATACCGAAATTCCCGATAGCAGCGTCGCCCTTGGCCGCGCCTGGCGACCGACGCGGCCGTTCGCCGATGGCAGCTATGGCGACCCCGATGTGCTGGGCGCCGCAGCCTACCTTCGCTGCACGATGGATGCACACATCGGCGATGTCGCCTGGGATGAGATGGCTTACACAACCCGTGATGGCGCCCGCGTCATGCTCAAGCCATTGGATGCGCGGCTGTTCGAGTATCAGAATCGTGGCCCCGGTGCCCTGATCAATGCACAGCGCCGTCAGCTGAGCGCAGCAGAGGCCGGGCGATACACCATAGACAGGATTCTTGGCGACTGGAGTGACTGGGCATGAGTACCCGAATCGTATTGTTCGCGGTCGTAGCCCTATTGCTCATCGCCACCGCACATGCATCCGATCGCGACGCAACGATGCGTGGTGGCCGCGGTGGTCAGGTCATCCGGGTCACTACGCTCGCTGCTGAAGGACCCGGCTCGCTTCGGGCGGCAATAGAAACTTCCGGAACACGCATCGTGGTTTTTGAGGTCGGTGGCGTCATTGATCTGCGCCGGCAGTCACTACGCATCGTCGAACCCGAACTCACTATCGCTGGGCAGACCGCACCGACACCGGGCATCACCTTGATCCGCGGTGGCATCGTCGTCACCGCGCCGCAGGTGATCATCGCGCATCTGCGCGTTCGACCCGGTGAGGCCGGCATGCACAAGCGCAGCGGCTGGGAAGTGGATGGCATCAGCGTCCAGGGCGGCGCCTACGACGTGCTGGTCGAGCATTGCTCGCTGACCTGGGCCACAGATGAAAACGCTTCGGCGTCGGGTCCGCGCTTCGAAGGCAGCGGCATAGACGAATGGCGCGGCCATACATCGCATCGCGTCCGTTTCCACGCCAATCTCATTGCCGAAGGACTGGCGCAGTCGACGCATGCCAAGGGCGAACATTCCAAGGGCGCACTGGTGCACGACAACGCCCGCGACATCGATTTCGTCCGCAATCTGTTTGCGCACAATGAAGAACGCAATCCGCTCTACAAAGGCGGCGCCAGCGGCCGCATCATCAACAATCTGATCTACAACCCGGGCGCCAAGACAATGCACTACAACCTGCTCGCCTGGGAATGGGAAGGGCAACAACATGCCCATGGCCAGCTCTACATCGTCGGCAATGTGCTGCGCGCCGGACCTTCAACACCTGACCCGGTTGCGCTGTTCGCGCTGGGCGGCGCTGGCGATCTGGATATGTACGCAGCCGACAACATCGCCATCGATCGCCTCGGACGCGACCTGCCGCAGGCGGGTCGCTACACCTCGGCTCCTGTGCGCGTGCGTCCGCTGCATCGCACTGCCATGCAGCCAGGCGTTGCACCGATGTCGTCAAGGTTGGTGCACGAATGGGTTCTTCGTCACGCCGGCGCCCGCCCCTGGGAACGTGATGCCATCGACCAGCGCATCATCGCCGACGTCATCGAGGACCGCGGGCACATCATTTCCAGCGAGCAGGAGGTGGGCGGTTATCCGACTTACGCCGAAACCCGCCGCGACTTCGACGCTACGCTGTGGGATATGACCACGATGCAGCCGAAGGGCAGCAGCAATGCCGACTACTGCATGGGACTGGAGTGCCGATGAGCGTGTCCAGGTTCAATGCCGATGCTATCGCCGAGCGCTTCGTGTCTGCTCGACTGCAGGCGCGGGCACTGGCGGATTTCCCCGGTTCGATACCGCCCGATCTGGAGCACGCCTATCGCGTCCAGGACTCTGCCATCGCGCGCTGGCCAGATCGCGTAGCGGGATGGAAGGTGGGTTTCATCGCGTCGCATCGTCGCGACGACTCCAATGACGAGCGACTGGTCGGCCCGGTATTCGCGCGCTCGATCTGGACGTGTACACACGACGAGACGGTCGCGTTTCCAGTGTTCGAACACGGCTTCTCGGCCGTCGAAGCCGAATTTGCTTTCAGGTTGGACCGCGACGCGCCACCCTCGCAGTTGGAATGGCACACCGAGCAGGCGGCAGACATGGTCGCCGATCTGCATATCGCCATCGAAACCGCAGGCAGCCCTCTGGCCACGATCAATGCACTCGGCCCGATCGTCGTCGTTTCCGACTTCGGCAACAACGCCGGGTTGATCCTGGGTCCGTCGATTCCGGATTGGCGCCAGCGCAGCGACGCATCGATGATCTGCTCGACCTGGATCGAAGGTCACCAAGTCGGAAACGGCAGTGCCGCCTCTCTGCCTGGTGGCCCGCTCTCGGCACTGGCATTTGCGCTCGCCCGAAACGCGCGTCGTGGACGTCCGCTCAACGCTGGAGACATCGTCACCACCGGTGCCGCCACCGGCATACACGACATACAGGCCGGTCAATCCGCCGAGATTCGCTTCGGCACCCTGGGTGTGCTGCGTTGCCGTGCAGTTGCGGCAGAGAGCGAGCGTCATGCCTACGCGTCGTAGTCTGCTGATTGCGGGCGCCGCGCTGACGATTGGCGGATGCCAACGCGATCAAGCTGAGGATGCCTACATGTTGCGTGCCGCCGATATTCATGTCGATGGCTACCCCACCGTCGCCGCGATGCGCCGCATGGGCGATGTGCTGCGACACGAGAGCAATGGCCGTATCGACCTCAGCGTGTATCACGCCGGGCAGTTGGGTCGCGAAAGCGACACCATCAACCTCGCCCGCTTCGCCGCGCTGGATATTGTGCGCGTCAATATGGCGGCATTGAACAATCCGTTTCCAGCGACGCGCATTCTGTCGCTGCCCTATGTGCTGGATTCAGTAGCGCATATGCGCCGTGTGCTGGACGGAGCGGTAGGCAGGGAAATCCTGCGCGCGTTCTCGGCCCGCGGCCTGGTCGGTCTGGCTTTCTATGATTCCGGCGCGCGCTGCTTCTACAACGCGCGCCGCCCGGTGGTAACGCCTGCCGATCTCAAAGGCTTGAAAATTCGCGTACCGCAGTCCGACATCTTCATGAGCATGGCGCGTGCGCTAGGCGCCAACCCCACACCGCTTTCCTACGGCGAGGTGTTTTCGGCGCTGCAGACCGGATTGATCGACGGCGCTGAGAACAACTGGCCGAGCTTTCTATCGAGCCGGCAGTTTGAAGTCGCGCGCTACTGGTCGCAGACCGAACATTCGTATTCGCCCGAAGCGTTGCTGATGTCGCAGCAGCGCTTTCTCAAACTGAGCCAGCGTGATCGCGATCTGATCGTGGACGCTGCGGCAGAATCAGTCGCGCCGATGCGCGCACACTGGGATCGCACCGAAGCCGAAGCGCGCGACAAGGTGTTGGCCTCTGGCGTGCAATGGGTCGAAGCCGATCGTGCTGCCTTCCAGCACGCGGCCCAGCCTTTGCTGATGCAATATCTGCAGCAACCCGAGCTGAAGCGGCTCTATCAACGTGTACGCGACGAGGCCTGACATGTTCAGGCTAGCTTCGGCCACACGCGTCATCGCCAAAGCAACCAGCATGGGCGCCGGCATCGCCATTGTGTTGCTGGCGCTGGTTTGTGCCTGGCAGGTGTTCACCCGCTACGTGCTCAATAGCTCGCCCGGCTGGACTGAACCGGTGGCGCTGCTGCTGCTCAACACCGTCATGATGCTCGGTGCTGCGGCCGCCGTGCACAGTCAATCGCATTTCGGATTCTTCATCGTGCTTGAATCCGCGCCCGCATGGCTGCGCAGATTCCTGCAGGCGTTCGGCCAGGTTCTGGTTGTACTGAGTGGTGCCACATTGTGCTATTGGGGCTGTCTGCTCGCAGTCGACAGCTGGGCTATCGATATGGCCGGCGCTCCGCTGTCGCAGGGATGGGTGTTCGTGCCACTGGCGTTGGGCGGAACATTGATAGCGGTGTTCGCGATCGCCCAGCTGCTGGTTCCCGCCACCGCCAAGGTAGAGGCTTGAGACGATGGCGATCACCCTGCTGTTCCTGGTCTTTGCCTTGCTGCTGGTGATCGGCGTACCGGTGGCGTTTGCGCTTGCTGCTGCCTCGATGGCCACGGTGCTGTATCTCGGATTGCCGCCCATCCTGGTCGTGCTGCAACTGAACTCCGGCGCCAATGCGGTCACGTTGATCGCGATTCCGCTGTTCATCTTCGCCGGCGAAATCATGCTGCGTGGCGGGATTTCGGAACGCATCATCTCATTGGCGGCCGCCATGGTCGGGCGTCTGCGCGGTGGGCTGGCACAGGTCAATGTGGCTTCGTCGCTGATGTTCGGCGGTGTATCGGGTTCGGCACTCGCCGATGTTTCGGCTGTCGGTGGAGCCATGGTGCCGCAGATGATCGAGCGCGGATTTCATCGCGATTTCGCGGTCAATGTCACCATCAGTGCCGCCCTCGCCGCACTGCTGGTGCCGCCCTCTCACAACATGATTCTTTATTCCGCTTCGGCCGGCGGCGGCATCTCGATTGCCGACCTGTTCACCGCCGGCATCGTGCCAGCGTTGATGCTGACCATCGCACTGATGATCACGGTGTCCACCATCGCGCGCCGCCGTGGATATGGCACCGAGGCATTTCCCGGCATCCGCGCATTGCTGCTTCGGCTGGTTGCGGCACTGCCCGGCCTGCTGCTGGTCGGTGTGATTTTCGGTGGCATTCGTGCCGGTGTATTCACCGCCGTCGAAAGTGGTGCGGTGGCGGTGCTGTATGCGCTGGTGGTGACTTCACTGGTGTACCGGCAACTGCGTTGGTCCGATTTTCTAGACCTGTGCATGCATGCCGCGCGCAATACCGGAATGATCCTGTTTGTCATCGCAGCGGCGGCGGTATTTGGCTGGCTGCTCGCCTACCTGCAGGTTCCTGCGGCCACTATCGATGCACTGGGCGGCGTCGCCGACAATCGCATCCTGGTGCTGCTGTTGATGGCGGCCATCCTGCTGGCGCTGGGCACCTTCATGGATCTGGCACCGATGATCATCATCTGCACACCGATCTTTCTGCCGGTTGCGCGCGCGGCGGGCGTCGATCCGCTGCAGTTCGGCGTGATTCTGGTATTGACCGGCGGTATCGGCCTGATCACGCCGCCAGTGGGATCGGTGATGTTCGTCGGCTGCGCGATCGGCCGCATCAGCGTGGGCGAGCTGATGCGCACGATCTGGCCGTTCTATCTGGCGATGCTGGCGGTGTTGTTGCTGGTGATCTTCATTCCCGGGTTGTCGCTGTGGCTGCCGCAGGCGCTGAGATAAAGCGTCGGGGTCTGGCCCCCGACCTACAGATACGCGGCCATCAACGATTTTCTGAACGCCGTCGAAGACCGCAGAGATTGCGGAAACACATCTTCCAGCATCAACCAGCGATCGATATCCGCGGCACTGCCATCGCATTGCGCAGCGATGGCGCTCAGGCGATCCGCAATCGGATCGACAATCGTTCGCTGCGCGCTTGTCGCTTCGAGCAGGAATGTCAGCCAGGCCACAATCGGCACGCATAGCCGTTCGATCGAGCGATCCGCTGCCAGCGCATCGAGGATGGTGCCGATCAATCGAAATGGCAGCTTCTGCGATCCATCCCAGGCGATCTGCGCCAGTTCATGGCGGATTTCGGGATTGCGAAAGCGTCGCAGGATCGCATCGACATACCGAGAAAGGTCCAGCCCTGGCGGAGATTTGAGCGTCGGCAGTATGTCGTCGATCATCAGTGTGCGAACAAAATGCGCGAGCGTCGCATCCTGCATCGCCTCGCCTACGGTGCGGTGGCCGGCATTGAAGCCCATATACGCCAGTGCCGAATGCGCGCCGTTGAGCAGACGCAGCTTGGCCTGTACGAATGATGGGACATCGTCAGTAACGGTCACGCCAACGCCGGCAAAATCCGGACGTTCATTGCAGAATCTATTTTCGATGACCCACTGCGCAAACACCTCGCGCTGCACCGGCCAGGCGTCATGCATGCCGATGGCGCTGTCGACGCGTCGACGCAGCGCGTCATCGGTCGCCGGAACAATGCTGTCGACCATACTGCGCGGGAAGCGCGCATTCACTTCGATCCATTTCGCCAGCGCGTCGTCCTGGCAGGCAGCCAACGTCAACACCGCCCTGCCCAGACGCTGGCCGTTGTCGACCAGGTTGTCGCAACTGATGGTGGTGAACGGCGCGATGCCGGTTGCACGCCGCAGACGCAGCGCCTCGACCAGATAGCCGATTGCGCTGACCGGAGTCCTGGGTTGCGCGAGATCGTGGACGATGTCCGGATGCGTAAAGTCGAGCATGCCGTCGCCACGCAGGCAGTAGCCCTTCTCGGTAATGGTCAGCGTGACGATACGGGTATCGCGCGCCGCCATCCGTGCCAACACCGGCTCAGAACCCTCGGCGGCGACCAGCAGCTCGTGGATCGAACCGATGACGCGGAAATCGACACGTTCATCCAGAACCGCGACCGTATACGTGCCGTCCTGCGACTGCAGCGCGTCGCGCACGCCGCTGCTCTTCAGCGCCACCGCCGAAATCGCCCAGCGCGGATCGGATTTGCATATTTCGTCGAAGAACCAAGCTTGATGAGCACGATGGAAAGCGCCCGGTCCGATATGCACGACACCGATGCTCGCTTCCAGCACGGCCGCTGCGGGCACGGCAATCGCATCCGGCAAGGTAGGCAGGGCGGATCGCGACAATGTATTCAGCGTAACCGCTCCCGACGTCAGCTGAGCGCTCAAAGCGTCACTCCACTCTTCCATAATGCGATTTCGCGTTCCTCGTTGATTTCGTTGCGTGCACGCTTGCCCGATGCTGTTTCAATCACCAGGCTGAGCAATTCATCCGCAGCCTGTTCCGGCGTGTGCTGATCGAGCACGCAGCCCGCGTCGAAATCGATCCAGCGCGGCTTGCTGGCGGCCAGCGCAGAGTTCGACGATATCTTCAACGTCGGCACCGGGAATCCCAGCGGCGTGCCGCGACCCGTGGTGAACAGCAGCACGGTGGCGCCAGCGGCGACCAGGGCGGTGGATGACACGGCATCGTTGCCCGGCGCTTCGAGCAGCGCCAGGCCACGGCGTTCGACACGTTCGCCATACCGCAGCACCTGGGTCAACGTGCTGTGTCCGCCCTTCTGCACTGCGCCCAGGGATTTCTCTTCGAGCGTGGTGATGCCGCCGGCGATATTGCCCGGCGAAGGATTTTCATGCACCGGCTGGCCGTGATCGATGAAGTAGCGTTTGAAATCATTCACCACATCGGCAACGCCGCGGAACACCGCTTCATTCTCGGCACGCGCCATCAGCAAGTGCTCGGCACCAAAGATCTCCGGAATCTCGGTCAGGATCGGCGTGCCTCCCGCAGCCGCAACGCGATCCGCGATGCTACCCACCAACGGGTTGGCGGTCATGCCACTGAACGCATCCGAGCCGCCGCATTTCAATCCGATCACCAGATCCGACAGCTGACAAGGCTCGCGTCGGTCCAGCTCGGCAACCTCCACCAGCTCTTCTACTGCGGCAAGACCCTGTTCCAATTCATCGTCGCTCTGCTGCGCATTGAAATAGCGCAGACGCGCAGCGTCGGTTTCCCCAAGGGTTTTCAGCAGACCGGACATCTGCAGGGATTCGCAGCCCAGGCCGACGATCAGCACACCGCCGGCGTTGGGATGGCGCGCCAGACTGGCGATGACCTGACGTGTGCGATGCAGATCATCACCCAGTTGCGAACATCCAAAAGGATGCGTCAATGCCAACACCCCGTCGACACGTCCGGCAAAGCGCTGATTGGCACGCTCGGCAATACGTTGAGCAGTACGCGCCACACAGCCAACGGTGCACAGCACCCATATCTCGTTACGCGTTCCGGTACGGCCATCGCCACGGCGATAGCCCATAAATCCCGGAGCATTGAGCGGCGAAGCCACGACCGGCGACGTGGGCCGAGCATCCGGCTGATAGCGATACTCGACGGTGCCCGCCAACGATGTGGCCAGGTTATGGCTATGTACCCATTCGCCCACCGCAATCGCGACGCTGGCATGGCCAATGGGAAAACCGTACTTATGCACTACCGCATCCACGGGCAATGCGCGTAGTGCAAATTTGTGCCCTTTGGGGATGTCACTGACCAGACGCACGCTCTGTCCATCGAACTCGAAAGATTCACCCTGCACAACGTCGACCAGAGCAATCGCCACGTCGTCGCGCAATGCCACACGGTGCGCGCGCTGGCTGCCGGGGGCGGCTTCAGGACGGGGCTGGTCGGAACCGATCATCTGCGCTACTGTCACCCTATGGAAACCGGTGTCATTACACCGCAGACGCGGGAGATTGTCGAGCGCGGCAGAGGCGACAGCAGCGTCGCACTCCGCCACAATGGACAATCGCCTTTGCATTCGCATCCTACGCATACGGACGCCCGCATGAGTATCGCCAAGCCTTTCAGGATGTCCCGATGAACCCCGCGCGCAAGACTGCGAAGACGCCCAAGGCAAGTGTCGGCAGCGGGCGTTCCGGGCAGGCGACGATCAATGACATCGCGCGCCTGGCCGGTGTATCCAAGAAAACCGTTTCGCGTGTGATCAATCGTTCGCCGCTGGTGCACGAGGAGACCCGAGAGAAGGTGTTGGCCTTGATGAGCGACCAGGGCTATGTGCCCGACCCGCAGGCCCGTGGCCTGGCATTTCGTCGTTCGTTTCTCATCGGTCTGATCTACGACAATCCCAACGCGCAGTACATCGTCAACATCCAGAACGGCGCACTCGATACATTGCGCGGCTCAGGCTTCGAACTCGTGGTGCATCCCTGCGACAGCAAGAGCGCTGACTTTGTTGCTGGAGTGCGCCATTTTGTCTCGCAACTCAAGCTGCATGGCGTGATCCTGCTGCCGCCGGTATCCGAGGATGCAGCGCTGGCGGCGGCACTGAAGGAACTCGGCTGCCGCTATGTGCGCATTGCCTCGGTACGCCTGGACGAGCCTGAGCATCTGGTCGTATCCAACGATCGCGACGCCGCGGCCGAGGTTGCCGATTACCTGGAATCCCTGGGTCATCGCGACATCGGGCTGATTACCGGGCCGCGCAACTATCGTTCCACCCTCGAACGCTCGGAAGGCTTTGTGCAGGCGCTGTCCAGGCGCGGCATCGCCATGCCCAAACAACGCATTGAGGAAGGCGGATACACCTTCGAGTCCGGTGTCGCCAGCGCCGAACGCCTGCTCGCGCAATCACCTCGACCGACCGCGATTTTTGCCTGCAATGACGAAATGGCAGCGGGTGCCTACAAAGCCGCCTATCGACTCGGGCTGAAGATTCCCGAACAGTTGTCCGTCATCGGCTTTGACGACAGCCCGCTCGCCTCCAGAATCTGGCCACCGCTGACCACAGTGCGCCTGCCGATCCGCGAAATGGGGCGCAATGCGGCTGTAATGATGATTTCGGATCGCGACAGCGGCGAGGTACGTCAGCACAGCACGGTCTCCCCGCACCTGGTGACCCGAGATTCCTGCCAGCCGCCGCGCTGATCCGCGCGTACGCGCGGTGACTCACCAGCCGGTAAAACCGAATTGAAAAGGACGAACCGGGCGCGGACCGCAGCGACGCCTAGGGCAGTACGCCTACGCGCCCGATGCCATGCAAATGACACCGGTTTCCATCGGCACCGTTTTTCTCTATGATTCAGTTACCCGAAACCCAACGGCGATCCCAGGCGATGACGCAAGCTCTGACCTCTCATGCCGATAGGCTATTTCCGGCAGACCCGTCCACGCGATCCGTGGCGCGGCAGTTGTATGCGACGGTGCGCGATCTGCCGATCATCAGTCCGCACGGTCACACCGATGCGCAGTGGTTTGCCAGCAACGATGCCTTCCCCAATGCCACCGAGCTGCTGCTTGCCCCCGATCACTATCTGTATCGCATGCTGTACAGCCACGGCATCGCGCTCACCGATCTGGGCGTTGCCTCACGCAGCGGACCGTCCAAAGCTGACCCGCGCGCGGCATGGCGGCTGTTTGCCGCGCACTGGCATCTGTTTCGTGGCACCGCCTCATCGCAGTGGCTCGACCACGTATTCGTCAAGGTCTTTGGCTTGCAGGTACGACTGAGCGCCGCGACCGCCGACCATTACTACGACCACATCAATCAGGCACTGACCCGGCCAGAGTTCCGGCCGCGCGCGCTGTTCGAACAGTTTCGCATCGAGGTGTTGGCGACCACCGAATCGCCGATCGACTCCTTGGAGCACCACCACAAGCTGCAGGCCGAATGGTCAGGACGCGTGATCAGCGCTTACCGACCCGACGCTGTAATCGACCCCGAGCACGAACAGTTCAGCACTGCGCTGCAGAGCTTCGCCGAAATCACCGGTGAAGATGTCTACGACTGGAAGGCTTACCTGCGTGCGCATCGCAAGCGTCGGCAGGACTTCATCCAGGTTGGCACCACATCCTCCGATCATGGACACATCACGGCACGCACTGCCGACCTCTCGCCTGCGGAGTCAGAGAAGCTCTTCCGCCGCGTTGTCACCGGTGCGTTCAGCGCCGACGATGCCGAACTGTTCCGCGCCCAGATGCTCACCGAAATGGCTGCCATGAGCATGGACGACGGACTGGTGCTGCAGATTCATCCTGGCGCCTGTCGCAACCACAACCGTCCGCTGTTCGAACAGTTCGGTCGCGACAAGGGCGCCGACATTCCGGTGGCTACTGAATACGTACGTGCGTTGCAGCCGCTGCTGAATCGCTACGGCAACGATTCGCGGCTGTCGATCATCGTGTTCACCTTGGACGAAACCAGTTACACGCGCGAACTCGCACCATTGGCCGGTCACTATCCTGCGCTCAAGCTGGGACCGGCCTGGTGGTTCCATGACAGCCCCGAAGGCCTGATGCGTTTTCGCGAACAGACCACCGAAAGCGCCGGCTTCTACAACACCGTAGGCTTCAACGACGATACCCGCGCGTTCCTCTCCATACCTGCACGCCATGATACTGCTCGCCGGGTCGACTGCGCTTTTCTTGCACGGCTGGTCGCCGAACACCGTATCGATCTTGATGACGCGCATGAAGTCGCCATGGATCTCGCCTACCGGTTACCGCGGCGCGCCTACAAGCTAGGAACCATTGAATAGCTCACCACATCGGCTTCGCAAGTCATCACATCGTTTGCTACCCCAATAAACTGCAGCTTTTGACCCTTACTCAGGGGCGATCGCGGCTCCGAACGTGTTCATAGGATCCCCATGTACGACAAGACCTACCACGCCACACACCCGGACATGATGGACGGCGCCAGCAACGATCAGCTACGCGACCGCTATCTGATCGGCGAGCTGTTTCAATCCGATCGGATCAGTCTCAACTACACCCATTACGAGCGTTTCGTCGTCGGTGGCGCTGCGCCGATCGGTCAGGTGCTGAAGCTGCCCGACCAGCATGAACCGGTTTCGGCCAAGGGCGCGCCATTCCTGAGTCGACGTGAACTCGGCGTGGTCAATGTCGGCAGCGGTGCCGGGCGCGTGCGCGTTGATGGTGTCGCCTTCGAACTGGCGCCACGCGATGGACTGTATGTGCCGATGGGCAGCAGCGAGGTTTTGTTCGAATCATTGAACAGCGCCGAGCCGGCGCGCTTCTATCTTGCGTCGACCCCGGCGCATGCGCGTTTCGAATGCGTACATATTTCGATCGACAAGGCAGTGCCGTTGCAGCGCGGCGCTCTGGAAACTTCGAACGAGCGCACCATCTATCAATATATCGTGCCGGCAATCTGCAAGTCGTCGCAACTGCTGCTGGGCCTGACCGTGCTCAACACCGGCAGCGTCTGGAACACCATGCCGCCGCATTTGCATGACCGGCGCTCGGAGGTGTATTTCTACTTCGGACTGAGTCCGGATCAACGCATATTCCATTTCATGGGCGAACCCGATTCGGCGCGGCATATCGTGGTGGCTAATCAGGAAGCCGTGGTGTCGCCGCCGTGGTCGATCCATATGGGTTCGGGCACCAGCAACTACTGCTTCATCTGGGCGATGGGCGGCGAGAACCTGGACTACACCGATATGCACGTGCTGGATATCTGCCAGTTGAAGTAGTCGCCCATTTCAAATGCACAGCGCGCCCGGACGATGTTGGCCTGCATCGAGAAGTTGGAGACCGGGCGCGCTGCGCGCCTTAGGGAAGGTCTGAGTGAGTCACCACTTCATCTTCGCTGCACAGCTTGTTGTTTGCCACACCCTAAAAAACCTGCGGTTTTTTCGCCCCCTGACTCAGGGGGCTATCGCGGCTCCGAACTTGCTCAGAGGTTCCTTAGGCTAATCCCTACATCCAAGATTGCGAAGCGACCCAAGCTTTGCCCGCAGGAGATACTGACGTGCGTAATTCCATGTTTGACCTCTCCGGCAAGATCGCTCTGGTGACCGGGGCCAACACCGGCCTGGGCCAGGGCATCGCGATTGCGCTGGCCGAGGCCGGCGCCGATATCGCAGCGCTGGGACGCAGTAACCCCGAGGCCACAGCCGAAGCGGTACACAAGGTTGGGCGGCGACTGTTCTGGGTTGAGCGAAATCTAGCCGCGATTCAGCCTTTGTCCAGCGCCGTCGAACGCATCGTCGCCGAGTTCGGTGCCATCGACATCCTGGTCAATAACGCCGGCACGATAAAACGCGTCGACGCGCTGGAGTTCAGCGAGAGCGATTGGGACAGCGTCATCGATGTGAATCTCAAATCCGCATTCTTCCTGTCGCAGGCCGTGGCGCGCTGGATGGTGGCGGCGCAGAGGCCCGGCAAGATCATCAATATCGTCAGCATGCTGTCGTTCCAGGGCGGCATCCGGGTGGCTTCGTATACTGCGAGCAAGTCCGGATTGCTGGGGCTGACACGACTGCTGGCCAACGAGTGGGCGGCACGCGGCATCAACGTCAACGCGATCGCGCCGGGCTATTTCGAAACCAACAACACCGAGGCGCTGCGCGCCGATGAAGGCCGCAGCCGCGACATCCTCGCGCGCATTCCGGCAGCCCGCTGGGGCCGGCCGGAGGATCTGGGCGGTGCTGCGGTGTTTCTCGCGTCGCGCGCCTCCGACTATATGCATGGTGCCGTAGTGCCGGTCGATGGTGGCTGGCTGGGTCGCTGACATGAACACGGTGCGCGGTGCGCTGCTGATCTTGCTGCTGGTTGCGATGGGCTCGGGTCGTTGTGCCGTTAGCGAAAGCAGGCATCGCATCTTTATCGTCGGCGATTCCACAGCCAGCCATTACGGGCCGGAGCGCGCGCCGCGCACCGGCTGGGGCCAGGTGCTGGATGACTACTTCGACGAGACAGTCGAGGTGCGCAATCACGCGCAAAGTGGCCGCAGCGCACGCAGCTTCATCGAACAGGGCTACTTCGGCGCGATCAAGCGCGAACTCAGCGCTGGCGATCTACTGCTGATCCAGTTCGGCCACAACGATGAGAAGATCGATGACAGCACCCGCTACAACGAACCGGTCGAAGCATTTCCGCGCTGGCTGATGCATTACATCGATCTGGCGCGCGAACGTGGCGCTACGCCGGTATTGATTACGCCCGTAGCGCGACGGCTGTTCGAGAACCGCGTGCTGATCGACACCCATGGCCTTTATGCCGATGCCGTTCGCCAATTGGCAGGTGCCCAGAACATTCCCTTGTTCGATCTCGGTGCGCGCAGCATGCGCCTGTTCAGCGCGCTCGGCGTCGACGCCTCAAAACATTTCTATCTCTATGACGCGGCCACCGCTACCGCTGACAACACCCATTTCAGCCGCCATGGTGCCAACGCCATCGCCTGCCTGATCGTAGCCGACCTGGTCGCATTGCGATCGGATATGGCTACGCATGCGCGCCGCGATACCGCCTGCGGCGCCGAAACGTTTGCGGCCGACGATGCAGCACCGCCTCATCCGGCGATCGTTGAGCATCAGGATGGGCTGGCGCTCAGCCAGCCCGGTCCGCACGGTGGCGCCGGCACTACGACGGCGTATCACTATTTCCGCGATGCCCCCGCGCTTGCCCAGATGTTTCGCAGGCGCGTGTTGCATCGTGGCGCTTCGATCGGGCCGCATCAAAACAACAAAGACGAAATTTTTTATGTGGTCAGCGGTGAAGGACTGGCCCTCATCGACGGCAAGGAGCATCGGCTGCGCCCTGGCAGCGCGTTGCTGTCACGGACCGGCGGCGTCCATGCTATCCATCAGACCGGCGAAGCCGATCTGGAATTGATCATTACCTATCGAAAGTCTGAATAAGTCACCACGCCGACTTCGCTATACAACTTATTGTCGCCGCACGTGGAAAAATCTTCGGCTTTCGCCAATGACTCGCGGCTAACGCGGCTCCGAACTCGTTCAGAGGTCCCCCTATCAGGCACCACCCAAAGCCGCCGACTGATCCGCCTCATCAATCCGCGCACGCCAGCCGCGTGCCGCCTCACGCAGCTGTTCCGCAGAAACCGGTTTGCGCATGAAGCCATCGAAGCCGGCATCGCGGCATCGCCGTTCGGTATCTGCAGCGCTGCGTGCAGTGACCGCGACCGTCAGCAAGGCACCTGGCCCGGCGCGCGAGCGCAACAAGGCAATCAGCTGCAAGCCATCGATGCTGGGTAGATCCAGATCGATCAGCGCAATACGCTCCTGCCCCGGCATGAAACGCGACAATGCATCCAGCGCATGCGGTGCTACCTGCACGCGTGCGCCCAGGGATTCGAGCAGGCGCGCATTGACCTCGCGAATAGCAGGATCGTCTTCGACCAGCAGCACGCCGATTCCAGTCAGCGGCCATTCGTTAAGATCGGAAAGCAGATCCGATCGTGCGCCCGCATCGACCGGCGCCACGCAGGACTGCAATGGAATCCTGAGCCGGAACTGGCTGCCCTGTCCCTGAGTACTTTGCGCATCGATCACCCCGCCGAGCAGACGCGCCAGCTGCGCCGAAATCGCCAGACCCAGTCCGCTGCCGCCCTTCTGCCTGCCCGAATCGGTCTGCCGGAATCGCGCGAACAACGAGGCCACCTGCTCCGCATTCATGCCCGGCCCGCTGTCCCGGACTTCGAATTGCATCGAGTCGGCATCCGGACGCGTGATCGAAACCGATACTTCGCCGCGCTCGGTGAATTTCAACGCGTTGTTGACCAGGTTCAGCAGAATCTGCCGCAGCCGGCGTCCATCGCAAAGCACCCAGGGTGGCAGCTCGGGATCGATGTGAGTGACGAATCCAATTCCACGCGCCTGCGCCAGTGGTGCCTCCAGCGTGCGTACGTCATCCAGCAGAGCGCTGAGCTCGGTAGGCTGCGCATGAATCTCAAGCTTGCCCGCCTCGATACGCGACAGATCCAGCAAATCATTGATCAGGCGCAGCATGTGTTCACCAGAACGCTTGATGCTGACCGCCCAACGGCGTTGATCGCTGTCCAGTGACGAACGCACCAGCAAATCCGCCATACCCAACACACCGGACATCGGCGTACGAATCTCATGCCCGACATCGGCAAGAAAATCGCTCTTGGCACTGTTGGCCTGCTCAGCAGCCAGGCGTCGTTCCTCAGCCAGGGCCATGCGATGGCGACGTTCAATGCGGCGGCGCCAACTGGAGAACGCCAATCCGATCAGGCTGATTGCGCTCAACACATAGGCCAACCAGGCCTGCCACGTCCACCACGGCGGCGGAGCGACATTCAGCGTACGCTGCATGGCGTTGGCGGCCGGCACGCCGGCGAGATTGCTGGCGCGAATACGCAGCGGATAGCTGCCGGACTCGATGCGTGTGAATTCGCGCTCGGGACGCGCGTTGGTATCGACCCAATCCGTATCGTGGCCCTCCAGCAGAAATCCGTAGTGATTCGCAGACGGATCAGCAAACGAAAGCACGCGCGCTTCGACGCGCAGATCGCGATCGTCCCAGCGCAGATCCCAACGCTCGGCGGCAGGATCGAGGTCGACGCGGATGTCGCCACGCCGAATCGACGCCGACGCCAGCCGCAGCGGTGGTGGCGTAGTGACTGCCGTGAGATGCGCTGGATCGAAACGCAGTGCACCCTCAAGCGTGGTAGTCATCACCCTGCTGCCGGCCATGCGCAGAATGGGCCGCGGGAGATATTGCAGACTGGGCAGGCCGCGCCGTGAATCCATCAGTTCCACTTTGTTCTGTTCGGGCTCGATACGCCATAGTCCGCGCGCGCTGGTCAACCAGATATGACCCTTGGGATCGATCAGCATGGCGTAGAACTCGACCACCGGCAGCCCCTGTTCGGCGCCGATGGCTTGGCGCCGTTGCAGAGTGAATCCGTTTACCTGCCAGCGCTCAAGTCCTAGAGCGGAGGCCGTCCATAAATCCCCGGCAGTGGTCATCGCGAAGGCGGTCACGCGCTGTTGCGGGCCATTTTCGGTGGCACGGAATAGATCAGTCGCAGTGTCCAGCGCGCGTATGCCCGTTGCATCCGCCAGCCAGGCGCGACCGTCCGCGTCCACGCTCAGCTGCTCGAAATCGGCGATCGCGATACCGCGTTCTGCGGTCTGCCAGGTGCTGATCTGTCCCGCAGCATTGATGCGCGTGATGCCGCTGCCCAACGACGACATCCAGATATCGCCGCTCGTACCTGATGCCAGCATCTCGACAAATCCCGGCACCACGCCCTCGTCGGCACCCCAGGTCTGAGTTGCGCCACTGTCCGGATCCAGCCGCGTCACCGCGCCGGGGCGACCCAGCCAAAGTTTTCCAGCAGGGTCGCACATCACACTGTGCGTTCCGATGCCGTCCGCAAGGTTGCGAGGGGATTCACCAATACGGCGCACACCACCATCAACATCGATCTCAGCCAATCCGCCAAAAGCCGATGCGACATAGACGCGCCCATCCGGACAGGTCTCGGCACCAATCAGGCGCCCGGGTGGCAGGCTGCGCACGTCAAGCGCGTCGTGACGTATCAGCTCGAAGTTGTCGCGATCCGGTCGCAGATAGGCAAGACCGCCCTGATTCGTTGCGATCCACATCCCGCCTTCGGTGTCGACAACGAGGTCCTGGACTCTGGATGCCGGCAAACTCCTGGGCACCGCGGCACGCACCCCGATGCGCTGTGGCGCACGTCCAGGCGCCATCCGCACCAAACCGGATTCGGTACCCAGCCAGGTCACTCCGAGTGCATCTTCGGTGATGGCATCCACAAGGGCCACACGATCGACCTCTGTGACCGCAGCAATGCGATCGGCATCTGCACCGGCGGCAATGCGATGCACGGCATTGATACCACCCACCCAGATCTGGCCATCCCGCGCCTGGTAAATGGAAAGCATCATGCCACTGGCCAGCACCTGCTCTGCCACTGCCCGCGCTGGCTCATCAATATGCCGGATCCGCCACAAGCCCTGGGTCGTGCCTAACCATAAATCGCCGCTGCGATCGAACAACAGTTCAAGAACATCACTGGTGTGCAAGGCCTCGGGCAACTGCATCCAGTCCTGCAGTCGATGCAATCGACCGGCATCGTCGACGCGCAGCACGCCGTGGCGGAATGTGCCCAGCCAGACATGACCATTGGTGCTCTCGGCGATGGTGAATACATCCAGAACGTCGAAACCCAGTCGCTTCTGTTCGGTCTGAAACTGTGCAAAGCGACCGGTATCGCGATCGCGCATCATGCCCAGGCCGAGATCCACGCAGCCCAGCCACAGACGCTGCCGGCTGTCTTCGAACAAGGTCTGCACATGACTGCAGGGAATCGAATCGGCATCGGCCGGATCATGCCGATACACCTTGAATCCGACGCCATCGAAGCGCGCCAGACCGTCTATCGTCGCCACCCACATATAACCGTGCCGATCCTGGGTGATATCCATCACCCGGCTAGATGGCAGACCATCGGCGACACTCAATTGGCGGAATGAGGGCTCCACCTGGGCGTTTGCAGCGGCGCAAACCAGGACTGCACAGATAAACCACGCCTTGCTGCCGATCATGTCGACTCCAATTCAGCGACCCGGCGTATCATGCCCGCAACCGCGATTTTGCGCGCGGCCAAATCGATAATTTGATCCGGAGCACTCCGTTGCGTACTGCTTATACTGCCATGGCCCTGTGCCTGATCACTGCGCTGGCAATGTCCGGCGCAGCAAATGCGCGCGAGTATGCTTTTGACCGAGTGCACTCGCAGGTCAGCTTTGAAGTCTCACACCTGGGTTTTTCTATGTCCCAGGGGCGCTTCAAGGGGCTGGACGGCATGTTCGACTTCGACCCCAGGCACTGGGATCGCGCCCGCTGCGATGTGCGTATCGATGTCAGCTCCCTCGACATGGGCGACGTCGCCTGGCGCAAAAAACTGCTGGGCAAGGACTGGTTCAATGCCGAACAGCATCCGCAGATGCGATTCGTCTGCACCAGCCTGCAACAGACCGACGCTACACACGGCCAGTTGCAAGGCGAGCTCAGCCTGCTTGGGGTAACAAAGCCCGTCACGCTGGACCTCACCCTCAATCGCATCGGCATGCATAAATACGCTCTGGCGCATGTCGCCGGATTTGCCGCCAGCACCCGCATTCAACGCAGCGCATTCGGCATGGATCACCTGATTCCCGACATCGGTGATGACGTCAGCATCCGCATTCAAATTGAAGGCCCAAGGAGAAAAGACTGATGGCTCTCAAGACCACACCTGCCGCCTGGGGTGGCGTCGCCAAGTTCCTGCATTGGACCATCGCGATATTGGTCGTGATGATGCTGATCGGTGGCACCAGCATGGATGACCTGCCCAATGGGCCGGACAAGATGTGGGTGTACGCCACACACAAATCTATAGGACTGACCATCCTGGTGTTGATGGTGTTGCGCCTGATCTGGCGCTTCTTCGATCCACGCCCCGCCGATCCACCAGGTCTGGGAAGACTGGAAAAACTTGCCGCGCGCGCCGTGCATGTGGCGTTCTATGCGCTGCTGTTCGTGATGCCGCTGTCCGGCTGGCTGTACAACTCGGCGTCGAATTTTCCGCTGAAGTGGTTCGGACTGTTCCGCGTGCCGGCGCTGTCCGGGCCCGACAAGGAACTCAAGCATTTCGCGCTTGAGGTGCACGAGACCGTGTACCTGATCATCCTCACGGTAATCATTCTGCATGCCGCTGCCGCACTCAAGCATCATTTCATCGATCGCGACAGTGTGCTGCGCCGCATGCTGCCCTTCGTCCCTACCCGCTCTGGAGACCCGCAATGATCCGCTTTGCCGCCGCTCGCCTGGTTATGTTCGTCACCTTGCTGGGCCTCGCCAGCTTCACCCTCGCTGCCGACTGGAAGCAGCAGGCCGATAGCACATTGAAGTTCAGCGGTATCCAGCAGGGCGAGGCATTCGAGGGCAAATTCGGCAGATTCGCCTCGACCATCCATTTCGATCCCGCAGCGCTGGCCGACGCGAAGTTCGATGTCGCCATCGACATCGCCAGCGCCGATAGCGCCAACAGCGAGCGCGACGAAACCCTGCTCGGCGC
The DNA here is from genome assembly GCA_031391205.1 of Lysobacterales bacterium. Classification (GTDB taxonomy): domain Bacteria; phylum Pseudomonadota; class Gammaproteobacteria; order Xanthomonadales; family Ahniellaceae; genus 0-14-3-00-62-12. Next base: position 31,875 of record JANMUE010000605.1, read on the forward strand.
CGAGTTCTTCGACAACGCACGCTTTCCCAAGGCGCGCTTCGTCACCGGCACATTCCGTCAGGTCGGGCCGGGGAAATTCGAAGCCGATGCCACGCTGACCATCCGCGACAAAAGCGTGCCAGTGAAATTCCCCTTTACCTGGACCGGCGATGCCAGGACGGCCGAACTCAAGGCCAAAGTCACCCTGGACCGACTCGCCTTCGATGTCGGTACCGGCGAATGGGAAGACGAGGAGACTGTAGGCCGCAAGGTCGATGTCAACGTGCACCTCAAACTCGCGCCCTACACACACTGATCCGGTTGCTCGAACGGACATGACGTGGCGGTCCGGATCTTCGATCTGTCGACGCAAACTGTCGGAAATCGTCATTCTTATCACTGGCAATGCGGCGCCGAGTTAATCCGTTGATGAAAAAAGCGTTTTTAGGACGTCGTAGCTCGAAACCCGCCGAGGTTTGCCACGATTGATGCGCGCACATAAGTCAAAGCGTCACTCGTTATCCGAAGCCTGCCAGCAATGTCGACCATGCCCTCACGATTGCCACCATTGAACAAAAGTGTGCCGGCGAAGTGCGCTAGTGCGATAGCCCCAGGCGCGGAGAACTGCGGACTTCGGTGTTCATCGTCGCGGGCGTCTACGTGAACTTGGTCCCGGAATCCAAAACACCTCGTCGTGCTGCTGAACCTGCGGCCAAAGATCTTCAAGTGCTTTTCGCGATCGCGAAACAATGAAGGAAGTTGCGTTAAGACCAACCATGAGGTTTAGCGCGTCTACAAGTTTATTTGCGATCGTCCGTCTACCGACCATAACGGGCAATTCCGTGGATTCATTCTCCAGATCAACCATCTGCGGAATGACAGCACCACCATCGGCACCACGCCACATGATGAAGCGAATTTTTCCCTCATCGATGCCGTGACCGACAATTGGTATGAGGGCATACACCTCACTGACCAGGACGCACCGGTAGAACCCCGGTGCGTAGCAGGGTTCGCCGCAAGCTGGCCCAGTGACAGGGAAGCTGCAATATCGCTATACTTCGAGGTCGACGAGTCGGCGCATCCATGGAGTTTGACGATGAAGAAAACGTTGTTTTGCCTTATTCTCCTTCCCAGCATAACCGCTGCCCAGCAGGTCGAAATCAACGGGGGCGAAGTAAAGGTGCAGGCGGGTGATACGTACGTCGATGTCAATGGCGCCGGCCGCCAGGGCGATATCGTCGTGCGGAACACCGCCACGGACGGCGGCACCGCAGCCGTCAAGGGCATCGCCCCGACTTCAAGTGCGCAGGTCGGTGGCGAGGTACGCGTCGAAACGAAGACTGTGTCGACCCGCACCGACTCACGCGGATCGTCAACGCACTCGACCGTTTCCACGCAGTCCACGACTGGTGGCGGCGGCAGCTACGTCAATGGCGATCTTGACGGCAGCCACTTCGCAGGAAAGCAACTGGCGGGCACTGCGTTCACAAACGCGTCGCTGATCGATGCCGATTTCCGGAACGCCGACCTGCAGAACGCCGACTTCACCAACGCCGACCTGACCCGCGCGCGGTTGCAAGGTGCCGACCTTCGTCACGCCACCATTACCAACACCGATTTCAGCGATGCCACGCTCGATGGTGCTCAGTGGGTCGATGGTCGCACCTGCGGTCCCGGTTCTATTGGCAGCTGTCGCTAAGTCCATCTAGCAGCAGCCCGAGATCATTCCCGAGGCGTCGCTTTCATCAATCCAGCGTCGAGCGAGACACGCGCACGCTGTCGCCAAAGAAGCCGGCGACCAAGGGCAAAGGGTCGACCGGCGATCAAGACTGGCGCGTAGGACGCGGAGCAATTCTTCCGATCCCGACAGGCCGCGCCAGCCTGAAGAAATTTGATGCCCTCATGAAACGCAAGACAGGTCTGCCGCGGCGCTCAGGTGATGAGGTGCAATAGTAGGTTTGTGGCTGCATGAGACCCGTCTTGTGTTTCATGTCTGAACGACCGAATCGATACTTTGTTGGCGTCGCTCCGAGCTAGGGATCCTCTGAACAAGTCCGGAGCCGCAAAAGCCCCTGAGTCAGGGGGCTATCGCGGCTCCGAACTTGTTTAGAGGTCCTTAATCGTGTCATCACAGGGGATGAATCATGAAATATCTGATGCTTGCGGCATTGCTCGGCCTTGCCTGCATCAACGCCAATGCCGAAGCGGTGCTTTCGTGCGAGGAAGTCGACGAAGTGGGAGAGTCATTGACCGGCCTTGGCATCGCGATGGATGACGAGAATGCGGAAGTCGGCCAGAACAGCCCGGAAGACTCAGCACTGCGTGATGTGGTTGTCGGGCTTGCCGACATCGCTGAAGCCGAAGGCGACGAAGATCTCGCCAACGCCAGCCTGGGAATGGCCGAGGCCTGGAACGCCATGGATCGGGATGCCTTTACCGACTCCCTGGCCGAAGCGGTGGCCAAGCTGGCGATCATTTCTGCGTCCGAATGCGAGTGATGGGATCGCGTACCTGATTTCAGATGTAGGCGCGGGGCCCGACCCGCGCCTACAGAGGTACCTACATCAGGAATTTCCGCAGCTTCCAGCTGTCGAACGGCCAGTCCAGCTCGGCGCCGGTATCCATACGCTGCAGCACCGGAATGCGCCAACCGTAGACCTGCTCCAGCGCTGCATCGTCTTCGAGATACAACTCCTCGGCGGTTGCCTCGGCGTCCAGCAGTGCTTCTGCGGCCAATTCGCACAGCGCACAATGTTCGCGACGATATAGGCGTAGCAGCACGAAGCACCAACACGTAATGGAGTGGCCGCTAGAATAGCGGTCCGCAACGGAGCAAAGTGCATGGGCGTCAGCGTCTTCGACCTGTTCAAGATCGGTATCGGCCCGTCGAGCTCGCATACCGTGGGACCGATGCGCGCCGCGGCGCGGTTCGTGTCGCGCTGGCTGGACGAACGCGGGCTGATGGCGCAGACCACGCGGGTGCGCGCCGAATTATTCGGGTCGCTGGCGCACACTGGTCGTGGTCACGGCACCGACAAGGCGGTGATTCTGGGTTTCGAGGGAGCGCTTCCCGATACCGTAGATGTCGATGGCATCGACGCCCGCCTTGCCACCATTCGCGCCGACAAGTCGCTGAACCTGCTTGGCAAGCATCGTGTGGCATTCGATGAGAAGTACGATCTTGCTTTCAACAAGCGGCAGAAACTGCCCTGGCATTCCAACGGCATGCGTTTCACCGCATATGCGGCCGATGGCCGCGAACTTGCGACGCGCGACTACTACTCCGTGGGTGGTGGCTTCGTGGTCAATCACGACGAGGCCGCAGAAGACCGTATCGTGCCTGACATGACGCCTCTGCCTTATCCGTTCAATTCGGGCGCAGAATTGCTGGCCACCTGCGCTCGCGAAGGCAAGACCATCGCCGAGATCATGTTCGAGAACGAACGCTGCTGGCGCAGCGACGCGGAAATCCGCGACGGCCTGCGCAAGATATGGAAGGCGATGCAGGACTGCACCGCGCGCGGCATGCGCCAGGGAGGTGTGTTGCCGGGAGGACTGAAAGTCGCGCGGCGTGCACCACAGATGGCGGCGGATCTGACGTCGAAACCCGAGGCTGCGCTCAAGGATCCGCTGACAATCCTGGACTGGGTGAACCTGTACGCACTCGCCGTCAATGAGGAAAACGCCGCAGGCGGCCGCGTGGTCACCGCGCCCACCAATGGCGCCGCCGGCATCATTCCCGCTGTGCTGCATTACTACGATCGGTTTGCACCCGGCGCCAATGAACAGGGCGTGATGAATTTCCTGATGACGGCGGCGGCGATCGGCATTCTGTACAAGGAGAACGCCTCGATCTCGGGTGCCGAAGTGGGTTGCCAGGGTGAAGTGGGTGTCGCCTGCTCGATGGCAGCCGGCGGGCTCACTGCAGCACTGGGCGGCAGCGTGACCCAGGTCGAGAATGCCGCCGAGATCGGCATGGAGCACAACCTTGGACTGACCTGCGACCCGATCGGTGGCCTGGTGCAGATTCCCTGTATCGAGCGCAATGCCATGGGCGCGGTCAAAGCCATCAATGCTTCGCGCATGGCGCTGCGCGGCGATGGCCAGCACACGGTCTCGCTGGACAAGGTCATCCGCACCATGCGCGATACCGGGCGCGACATGCAGGACAAGTACAAGGAAACTTCACGTGGCGGGCTGGCAGTGAATGTGATCGAGTGCTGAAGCCAGGCGCAGGTGTCTTGGCAGCGCGACGACTTTCCGCTTCAATCCCCAGACCCGATCCCTGCGTATACCGATGGCCGCCACCCCGACCCGGAATTTCATCCTGCTGGCCGCGTCCACCCTGGTGTGCGCAACGTTGCTTGTTCCCGTTGAGGCCAAGCGCATCTACCAGTATCGGGATGCCAACGGCATCCTGCATTTCACCGACAAGAAACCGGGCGTCGAACCGGTGTCGGAATACAAGGAGACGGTTGTCGCGCCCGAGCGTCAGAGCATCGTTGAGATGTTCATGTTCGAAGAGCGAGAAACCAACAACGTCACGCTTTCGCATTCGGTGACCTTGCAGAACCGTTGGCGCGGGCCAGTCAGCGTCGAGCTGACCATGCCGGATTCTCAGAATGCCGCCAGCGAGCCGGAGATGCCATTGCGCACGGTGCTGGATGCACTCGAGCGTCGTCAGGTCGCGCTGGTATTCCCTTACGACCGTCGCCAGTCAGCACGATTCAATGTCGCTTATCGCGCCATACCTGGCGACCCCAAGGCCAGACATGACAGCAATTTCCGCTACGCCCTGCCGCTACCAGCCGGAAAGTTCAGGCTGGCACAAGGTCCGGGCGGCAAGTTCTCGCATAACGAGGCGCAGTCTATGCATGCCTACGACCTTGCCGCCGACGAGGGCACCGCTGTAGTGGCCGCGCGCGAAGGAATGGTGATGCAGGTCGAGCGCGACTACTACGGCAGTGGACTGGACATGGAGCGCTACGGCGACCGCGCCAACTCGGTGCGCGTGCTGCACAGCGATGGCAGCATGGCGGTCTACGCGCATCTGCAATGGGAAAGCGTCATCGTCTCGCCAGGGCAGAAGGTACGCGCCGGACAACAGCTCGCGCTATCGGGCAACACCGGATTTTCCACCGGCCCGCACCTGCACTTTGTAGTGCAGGTGAACGAGGACATGCGGCTGGTCTCGGTGCCGATCGAGTTCAGTACACCTCCTTAGGGAGTGTTCCGCAGCAACCGTCACTGGTGCACTGCGATCGCTATCGGCATCCTGTCTCACGCGACACTTGCACGTCCATGTGCGGCGCCGGGCCGCGCATCCCTGCGCGGCGTTCGAATGAGCAGATGACGCCGGTGCGTCATCGAAGCGTACTCTTGATATGCGGCAAGCAGCCGTCCCTGGAGCGGTGCG
>JANMUE010000019.1:0-31148 GCA_031391205.1 Lysobacterales bacterium
GGAGCTTCTGGGCAATCTGCTGGAAAACGCGTTCAAGTGGGCGCGCTCGCGCGTCGTCTTGACGGTACAGACCAGCGTGCAACCGGGGCGGCGGCCCTCGCTCAGCATCAGCGTGGAAGACGACGGACCCGGTATCCCGGACGACAAGGTCGGGTTGCTGCTGCAGCGTGGTGTGCGCGGTGACGAGCGTGTCCAGGGGCACGGTATCGGCATGTCGATCGTGCAAGATATCGTCAAGAGCTACCGCGGCGAACTCAAGGTGACGCGCTCCGAATCTGTGGGCGGGGCGCGTTTCGATATCCGTTTCTGACCGTCGATGTGGGAGCGGCGTCGTGGGAGCGGCGTCCCGCCGCGAAGCTTTTGCTCTGACTGTAGGAGCGGCGTGAGCCGCGAAGCTCTTGCTCTGATTCCCAATCGGTAGAGAAAGGGCTTCGCGGCCGGAGGCCGCTCCCACATCACCTGTCAACCCGGTTCCAGCGCCTCGATCCTGGCGGCACAGATGAAATCGTTCTCCGACAATCCGCCAACATCGTGGGTGTTGTAGCGGATCAAGCAATGCCCGTATCCGATTTCCATATCAGGATGATGGTCTTCTGTATGCGCGATCCAGGCGACGGCATTCACGAAGGCCATGGTGTGGTGATAGTCCCTGAAAACGAAATCCTTGCTGATCCGATCGGCCTGGTCCGACAGTGACCATCCGGGCAGCAGCGCGATCAGTTGCTCGGACTCCACCCGGCTGAGCGCGTGTTCGGGGCCGCGCCGCGCTTTGCAATGTTGCTTTGCCAATTGTTCGATCATGCCCATGGCGCTTCCTTGACAAGAATTTATCCCGATATCCCGCGGCGCGGGAGATGCGGAATATTGGGATAGGTTCCAAATCCGCTTCGGGCCGCGTGCAACTTAAGCAAGCGCGCGTCCGCTTGCAAGAGGAAGTTTCAATCGGCGCGGGTGATGACGAACTTGCCAAAGGCGATGCCCACGTCCCAGCCCTTGCCTTTGCCGGCCAGAGCCAGGCTGACATTGCCCTTGGTCATCGCTGATGCCTTCGCCGACTTGGCTGCGCCGGCATGTGCCTCGCTGGCAACATAGGTGCCCAACACCTCGCTGATGTTGTCGATGCCTGAGAACTCACCTTTGCCGTCGGTGATGCTCGACTTGCCAAACGTCAGACCGCCGCCCTTGGCGGTGAGGATGACGCGCATGGTCTGGCCGTTGTTGCAACGGATGGTGCCGGATCCTTTGGCGGTCTTGTAGAACGCCGACCAGCCCTTGAGCTGGAAGCGCATTTCGCAATCGGTCTCTTCGGCATATGCGGGCGCGGCCGTCAGGCAAAGGGCGACGAGGGGCAGAAGCAGGTAGAACGAACGCATTGGCGATCCTCGATACTGTGAAGTTTGATGCATTGTGCCGACAAGCAGGCCTTGCGGCCAGTGAATGCCGGTGTTTTCGTGACGTGGCGCGCGGGCAAGTGCAGGTAGAATGGCGGTAACCGCAATCTTCATGAACTCTACATGCTCACCATCAGCAGCAACGCGCAATCGCATTTTCGCCGCATCATCGAGCAGCAGGGCATCGCCGAGCTGGGTATCCGCTTGTCTGCTGTGCATCCGGGTACTGCCAAGGCGGATTGCCGGCTGGAATTTTGCGAGCCTGCGGACTTGAACGGCGACGAGTGGTCGCTGGAATGCGATGGCTTTTCGCTGTTCGTGGCTGCCGAGAGCGCGCGCTGGCTGGATGCGGCCGAGCTCGACTTCGTCGGTCAGGCCGCGGGTGGGCAGGTGACGATCAAGGCGCCCAATCTCAAAGGCAGTGTCCCGGGTGTTGGGGCCAGCGTTGTCGAACGGGTGCGCCATGTGCTCGAATTCGAGATCGCGCCTATGCTTGCTGCACACGGTGGCAAAGTCTCGCTGGAGGAAGTCGATGCAGAAGGGCGGGTGATCCTGCGCTTCGGCGGCGGCTGTCACGGCTGCGGCATGGTCGATGTCACCTTGAAAGAGGGCATCGAGAAAACCCTGAAGGAACGTATTCCTGAGGTCACCGCAGTGCGCGATGCCACCGATCACAGTTGCGGCAGCGCACCCTACGTCAGGCGATGACAGCAGCCCGTGCCGTTTACTGACAATGGCAAGGTTGCAGCGTCGCGGCCGGCGTTGCTGAAGCTTCGCCATGGTCTGCTGCTCAAGCTCGCCGGCTTCTATCTGCTGATCTCGCTGCCCACACTGCTGCTGGTGGAGGCGGCGGTGCTGAGCTTCGAGTTCCATGAGTTTGCCGAGTCAGCGGACGACGGCGCCATGTTGCGCGCGGTGCAATCGGAGTCCCGGCGACTGGGAGAGTTGCTGACGGGAGGCGCACCGCCTTCGCAGGCTCAGCTGGCGCGCGAGCTGGATTCCTGGATACTGGAGATGGAGCGACCGAGTCCAAGCAGCGAGCTGCAGTCGTATATTCTGCTGGAATTGAGCGATCAGCCGTTCGCCACCCTGTTCAAGCCGCTGGGGGATGCTCCCGCCATCCACAACGCCACAACCTCAAACTGGCGTATCGATGCTTTTGCGTTGCCGAATTGGGGCGCAAACGAAAGCGCCGCCGCCGAAGTGGCGCGCCACGATGCCCCGCAATGGATGCGGCGCTACATGGTTCCGGTGCGTGCCGAAGGCGATCTCGTGATCGGTCATCTGGTCCTGGAAATCCAGCTGCCCTTGCCATGGCGCAAGCTGCTGTTCAAGGTGAGCTACGAGTGGCCGCTGCTGATTGCCTATCTGCTGGTTTTTTCGCTCGGTACGGTGCTGTTTTTTCGACGCTGGGTAACGCGCCGGCTGCATCGCATCGCCGACGCAGCCGAAAGCTGGCGGCAGGGCGAATTTGCCGCCTTGATCGATGACCCCGGTGGCGACGAACTCGGCGAACTGTCGCGGCGCCTGGATCGTATGGCGGCAGACCTGCGCGATCTGGTGCACGCACGTGCTGAAGTAGCGATGCTCAACGAACGTGCCCGTCTCGCCCGCGACCTGCACGACACGGTAAAGCAGAAAGCCTTTGCATTGACACTGCAGATCGCTGCGCTCAGGGCCGAGTTGCGCCGCGCCGGCGTCGAAGCCGGTCCGGCGCTCGAGGAAAGTCGCAAGCTGGCCGAGGAAATTCAACGCGAGCTGGCGCTGATACTTGACGAGATGCGTCATGACGACAGCGCCGAGACGTTTCACGATGAACTGCATGCGCGAATTCAAGCCTGGGCGCGCCGCAGCGGCGTTCAGGTGCAGCAGAATCTGGCTGCGACCGACCGCGTGGCGCACGAGCATCGCGATACCCTGGCGCGATTGGTCGACGAGGCGCTGGCCAACGTGCAGCGACACAGCGGCGCTGGACGGGTCGACATAGAGCTGATCGATCTCGGCGCGAAGCTGCGTCTGCAGATCGCCGATGACGGTCGTGGCATGGCAGCGGAGCGTGGCGTCGGTATGGGGCTGAGAAACATGCACCGCCGTGCGGCGGATCTTCCGGGCGGTCTTCTGGAGGTAGTCACTTCGCCTGGAGTGCGTATCATGGTCACCTGGAACAATCAGGAATATGCCTAATGCGTCCAGTCGCTACGAGTCCGGTCCCCCGCATTCGGGTCGTAATTGCCGATGACCATGACCTGGTTCGCCAGGGTATTCGTGCCTTTTTGCAGACCCAGCCCGATATCACCATCGTCGGCGAGGCGCGCGACGCTGCCGAGGCTGAGCAGATTTGTGCGCGTGAGCGCCCAGATGTGGCATTGCTCGATATGGTGATGCCGGAAGGGGGTGGTGTGGGCGCTGCGCGACGCATTGCCGATTGTTCGCCGGAAACGCGCAGCGTCATGCTGACCTCGTTCGATGGGGAGAGCGAGATTCGTGCGGCGCTGGATGCGGGCGTATTGTCCTATGTACTCAAGGACGTGGCCGCCGAGGTGTTGGCCGATGTCATCCGCAAGGCGCGTAACAATGAGCCGGTGCTGCACCCGCGCGCGGCAGCGGTGCTGATGCGGTCGCTGCGCAGCCGCGCAGTGGGTGAGTCCGGCCTGCAGAGTCTGAGTCAGCGCGAGCGCGAGGTACTGCAGTGCATCGCCGAGGGCATGAGCAATGCGCAGATCGCCGAGCGTCTTGAAATCGGCGAAAAGACAGTGAAGTCACACGTCAGCAGTCTGCTCGGAAAACTCGATCTCAACGATCGCACTCAGGCGGCGGTGATGGCCTGGAAACGCGGTTGGGTGGCAAATTGATCTACTAAGGGACCTCTGAAAAAGTCCGGAGCCGCGATAGCCCCCTGAGTCAGGGGGCGAAAAACCGCAGGTTGACCAGCTGCGCTGTTGAGAGCGACCAGCTCCGCTGTTGAGAGCGACCGGCTCCGCCGTTGAAAGCCAGGTGTGGCAAGCACTAAGTTGTAGAGCGAAGTCGAAGTGGTGACTTATTCAGAGCTTCCCTAAGGCGGCTTATTCCAGCCCATCGCGGAACATCTCCAGGCCGAGCAGCAGTGATACATGCGGCATGCGACGAAAAACGTCGCCGAAATCCTCCAGATGCGCCCAGCCGGTCTGTGCAATGCCAGGCCATATGACCCAGGTACTTTCCGGGTAAAAACGATCCCTGTGGCCCGGTAGCGGCATCGCCCCACCGCCCTGTGGTTCTACTACCATTGCGACATAGCTGCCAGCGCCCAAGGTCAGAGCGCCGGTCGTAAAGGGCAAATCGTATTTCCCGCCTTGCAGCGTTGTAGGCACACCCACCGTCGTTGCGATGATTTCGCCCGGCTGACCGGTCGAAGTATTGAATGCGCGTAGATGCGCCACAATTGTGCGACCGGTCCAGGTGTCAGGATTCTGGTCATCGACATAATATGGCCTCATCTCGAAATGCAGACCGACGAGTGCTGTCGTTGCCGGAATTTCGAATTGAGTGCCGATCTCGCCGCCTGTGCCCTTACCGAAGCCCAGCTGAGCCATCACATCACCTTCGTAGCGCGCGATTTCGGCTCCGCCGATCAGGAAAATTTGCGCATCGATCTGGTTGTCGGCAACATTCGTCTCACGCGGCGACTCTGCGGAAATGATCTGGTAGCGGACCGTCCATTCTCCCGCTGCGTCAATTGCCGGCAATGGGTTCTGGAACAGCATTTCCTGTTGCCCACCGACAGGTAGTGTCTCCAGCGTCTGCGACAGAATGGGGATGCCGAACGGCTGCCCGTTGCGCAACAGCGTCGCTGAAGCGACCACCTCGGTGAGGGCGATATTGCCGATGTTTGTGGCGAGGACGCTGGGTGTCGGTGTGGGCGCCATTGCCAAGGGGAGGCGCGTATACGGTGTGATCTCGGCGGGACGATAAGCGTACAGACCGGGTTGATCCGCGACCACGCGCACATCATCCATCACAAGCAGAAATTTGTCGTTCGAGTTGTTGCGAAACGCGATACGGATGCCATGGCCGGCGAAATCGGCCAGGCTCAGCGTACGCGTGGTCCAGCCAGCGTTTTCCTGGTCGACGGTAAAGACCAGGGTACTCGCGGACAGCTGGTTTCCGATTTCTCCGTTAGCACCGCCGGGCGTTCCTGCCTCTGCCTTCATCACACGAACTTCGTAGCCATCGCGAAAGCGGGCATCGTAGGTCTTGGCACGCCAGGACAGCGTCGCACCGGTGCTGGGAATGGCGATCAATGGTGTCCACATCCAATCGTCGGAAGCCGCCACCGGGTCGTACCAGGAGGTACTGAAAGCGACGCATTGATTGACGTTATCGTTGAAATCATCGCGCACTTCCCATGCGTCATTGACATAGTCCACGTCTGCATGGGGCGGCGCCTGATCGACGTTGCGCAGCAACCAGCCGACAGCGAACGGGTACGTGCCAGCACCGCTTGGTAACAGCGTACAGTGCTCAGTACCATCTTCGCCGCCGGGTCGGAAGTCTTCGTAGAAAACCTGCTGAGCGCTCGCTGTGCTTATCATCAGCCACAACAGAATAATGAAGACCAGCGATATGGATTGGCGCAGAGGCATGGCTTCGGGCTCGGTTTGCGGCAAGGGCATGAGCAGGCGGCCTTCGTGTTGCAACGCAGATGTGCCGTACTCCCCTTAGCAAGCGCAAGTTGTGCCCGAACCCCTTCATTGAAATTCCGGGCAACTTCTTTTCCGACCGCGCAAAAGCAACGAGGGCGCACCAGCGCCCTCGTTGCTTTTACAGCTTGATCAGTGTCTGCGACGTTACTTGAAGTCGCGCAGATCTTTCAGATCGCTGCTCTGAGAGGCATACCACGCCGAGATGTCGGCGATGTCCTTGTCTTTCAGATTGGCCGCCTGCGCATTCATCACCACATTGACGCGGGCGCCGGAACGATAGTCCTGCAGCGTCTTCACCAGATAGTCGGCGTACTGGCCACCGAGCTTGGGGTAGGTGGCATCGAGTGTCTTGTTGCCGTCGGCACCATGGCAGGCTGCACAGACCAGGGCCGCCTTTTCGCCCGCTTTGGCATCGCCCGCGGCAAAGCTGCTGCCACTGACCAATGAAGCCGCCAGAACGAACACAGTCAAAATCGATCGCATGGGTCGGAATCCTTGGTTACTTGGCGGCGGCGAGGAAGGCGGAGATATCGGCGATGTCCTGATCGCTCAGGCTTTGCGCCTGGGCGCGCATCGTCGGATGCTTGCGCTCGCCGGTCTGGTACGCGGTAATCGCAGCAATCAGATAGGCCTCATTCTGCCCACCCACCTTGGGCACGGAGTAGTTCGGATAGGCATTCTTGTACCCGGCAATGCCGTGACAGCCGGTGCAGGAGTAGAACTTCTTCTTGCCATCTTCGACATTGCCCGCAGCAGCCACGTCGAACACGGACACGGTCAAAGCCAGCGCCAGCAAGGCGGCGAAAACACTACGCATGGTGGTGAACCCTCGGAGAATTGACCCGACGAGCAGGTCGATCAAAAACAGTCGCGAAGTATAGCCAGCCGCATTTGATGAGGATAGCCGTTGCAACCGATCGCGCGCATTGCGCATCAGGAGCTTGACGATGCGGCAGGCGCTGCGGTTTCAAAGGGGTGGACTTTTGGATACCGGGACCAATCGGAGCAGCCTGATAGCGCGAATCGCCGCGCCTAAGCACACTTCGAGATGCTGACCGGGTCGAATCTGCGCGTATCAAGACTTCTGGCCTATGTTCCTGACTTGGTGTTGTATTAAAGTAGCACACCATCCGTGGGGCAACTTCGTGAAACATCACAAAAATATGAAAATTCAAATACATACGATGAAATCCTGGGTTTTGGCCGTGGTGTTGCTCGGAACACTTGCTGCCTGCAGGCAGGGTCCCGATGGGGGCAACAAGGAAGAAAGCGAGACCGGCGAGGCAACCATTCCGGTGGAAGCTGCTTTCGCAACACGCAAGCCGATCACCGCCAGTTACAGCGGAACCGCAGCGCTGGAACCGGAGAATCAGGCGCAGGTTGTGGCCAAGGCCAGCGGTGTGTTACTGCAGCTGATGGTCGAAGAGGGTGATCTGGTGCAAACAGGTCAGACCCTGGCGCGCCTGGACCCAGAAAAGCCGCAGTTGGAATTGGCGCGTGCTGAAGCCAACCTCAACAGGCTGGAAAACGAATTTCGCCGCGCCAGCGATCTATACACGCGCAAACTGGTCAGCTCAGAGGCACATGACCGCGCGCGTTTTGACCTGGAGACGCAGAAGGCTGCCACCGATATCGCCCGTCTTGAGCTGGAATACACCCGCATCGTGGCGCCGATTTCCGGTGTGATCAGCGAACGCATGGTCAAGGCCGGCAATCTGATCCAGCTGCAGCAGCCGTTGTTTCGCATCGACGATTTCGATCCTCTGCTGGCGGTGCTGAACGTGCCGGAACGCGAGCTGTCGACCATTCGTGCGGGACTGCCCGTCAGCATGCATGTCGACGCGATGCCGGGCCAGGTTTTCGTTGGAACCGTCGCACGCGTCAGCCCGGTGGTCGAGGCAGGCACCGGTACTTTCCGCGTCACCGCCGAATTTCGCGACGAGAAGAACCTGCTCAAGTCGGGCATGTTTGGACGTGTGAATGTGGTGCACGACCAGCGCGAGAACGCGCTGGTGATTCCGCGCGAGGCACTGCTTGAGGCCGACAGTGAATCCGCCGTGTTCGTGTTGGACAGCAATCCGCCGCCCGAGACCAAAGAGACCAAGGACGAGAAAGAAAAGAAGGCCGAGAAATCCAAGGGATTTCTTGCTGGCCTGTTCGGCAAAAAAGAAGAAACCAAACCCAAAGTCGAGAAGGAAACCGGACCGGTGTGGTACGCCAGGCGCGTCGTGGTCAAGCTGGGGTACACGACCGGCAGCGACGCCGAAGTGGTTGAAGGCCTGAAAGACGGCGACCAGGTCGTCACCGTGGGCAAGAACGCGTTGCGTGAAGGCGCGCGCCTGCAGATTGTCGGAGCCCCAACGCCATGAGCATTGTAGAAATCTCGACGCGACGTCGCGTCACCATCGGCATGGCCACGGTCACCATGCTGCTCTTCGGCGCAATTGGTCTGAGCGATCTCAAGGTCAATCTGCTGCCGGATCTATCCTACCCGACACTGACGGTGCGCACCGAATATACCGGCGCGGCACCTGCGGAGATCGAAAATCTGGTCACCGAGCCTGTCGAAGAGGCTTTGGGTGTCGTCAAGAATGTACGCCGGGTGAAATCGGTCTCGCGTGCCGGCCAATCCGATGTGACCCTGGAATTCATCTGGGGCACGAACATGGACATGGCCGGTCTTGAAGTGCGTGAGAAACTTGAAGTGCTGAACTTACCGTTGGAGGTCACACGCCCTCAGCTGCTGCGTTTCGATCCTTCCACGCAGCCGATCCTGCGCATGGCGTTGACCGGCAGCAGCGACGGCGACAAGTTCAACGAAGCCGAGTTGAAGCAACTGCGCCGCTTCGCTGATGAAGAGTTGAAGCGGCGCCTGGAACCCGTCGCCGGCGTTGCGGCGGTAAAGGTCGGCGGTGGTCTCCAGGACGAGGTTCAGGTCGAGATCGATCAGCAGAAGCTCAAGCAGCTCAATCTGGGTGTAGGCGCGGTGATCGACAGGCTGCGCAGCGAAAACGTCAATGTCTCGGGAGGGCGCCTGGATGAGGGCGCGCAGCGTTATCTGGTGCGCACGATCAATCAATTCGCGTCGGTGGACGAAATTGGCAACATGCTGCTCAGTCCGAATGGCGATATCACGCTGCGGCTGAGCGATGTGGCAGTGGTGCGCCAGGGCTATAAGGAGCGCGAATCGATCATTCGCGTCAACGGCCGCGAAGCGGTCGAAGTCGCGCTCTACAAGGAAGGCGATGCCAACACCGTCAAGGTGGCGGAGGGGTCTCGCAAGGTGATCGATGCTCTGCAGAAATCCAAGGCCTTGCCACCTGGCGCCAAGCTGGTGGTCATCGATGATCAAAGTCGTTTCATTCGCGGTGCGCTGGATGAAGTGAGAGACGCAGCCATCATGGGCGGCCTGCTGTCCATCCTGGTCATCTATCTGTTCCTGGCGGATGCGCGGGCGACCTTCGTCATTGGCATTTCGTTGCCGGTATCGATCGTGGCGACGTTCTTCTTCATGGACCAACTGGGCCTCAGCCTCAACATCATGTCGCTGGGAGGTCTGGCACTGGCCACCGGCATGGTGGTGGATGCGGCGAATGTGGTGATCGACAACATCGCCCGATGCAAGGAACAGGGCATGGGCCTGCTCGAGTCGGTGATCAAGGGCACGCAGGACGTATCGATGGCGGTAGTCGCTTCGGTGCTGGCCTCGGTCGCTGTATTTTTCCCGCTGGTTTTTGTCGAGGGTGTAGCTGGGCAGCTGTTTCGCGACCAGGCGTTGACGGTAACGATTTCTTTGCTGATATCGCTGGCGGTCTCGCTGACCTTGATCCCGATGCTGGCGTCGATCGATTGGAAGGGCGGTGCTGCTGTGGCTCCACCGATGTCGAGGGCGCAGTCCTTTCCGGCACGGGTTCGGCCCGAACCCGCCAAGAATCGTCTGGCAGGTTTCTTCAGATGGGTGAATAGCTGGCTCGTGTGGGCAGGGCGTGTGGCGGAGTGGATTGGTCAGATGCTCCTGTGGGTCCTGCGTTTCGTGTTGTTCTATGTATTGAGGGTGTTTGCGCGGATCTTCGTCGCGGTCGGAAAAACTCTCGGGTGGGTGCTGCGCCCAGCGGCAAATTGGGTGCAGAAAGGCCAGCTGGCGATGGAAGAGCGCTATGCGCGGCTGCTGCCCTGGGTCATGGCCAGGCCGGGGTGCGTGCTGGGGATCTCGGCGCTGCTGTTCGTGGGCAGTTTGGCCGTCGTACCGACCATGGGACTGGATCTGGTGCCGCAGCTGGCTCAGGGACAATTCGAAGCCACTGTCAAGTTGCCGCCGGGTTCGCCGCTTGCGCGTACCGATGCCATCGCCCGCGCTCTGCAGGAGAAACACCGCGATGACCCCAGTGTCGAATCGATTTTCGGCGTCAGTGGTTCGGGTACGCGGCTCGACGCGAACCCGACCGAGTCGGGTGAGAACATCTCGCGACTGCTGGTCTCGTTGAAGCCGGGCACCGGCAAGGCCGATGAGGCACGGGTGATGGCGGCGATGCGTCAGACCACGACCGAGCTAGGCGTCAGCGATGCGACCTTCTCGCGACCGGCGCTGCTCAATTACGCCACGCCATTGGAGATCGAGATCAGTGGCTTCGAGCTTGATCGGCTGCAGCAGGGTGGTCGTACGGTCGCCGAGGCTTTGCGCAAATCCGATCGCTTTGCCGACGTGAAGTCGACGGTGGAGAGCGGCCAGCCCGAAATCCAGATCCGCTTCGATCAGGAGCGTGCTGCTGCGCTTGGTCTGAGCACGCGTCAGATTGCCGATCAGGTGGTACACAAGGTGCGCGGTGAAATCGCCACACGCTACAGCTTCCGCGATCGCAAGATCGATGTGCTGGTGCGTGCGCGCGAAGAGGACCGCGCCTCGGTAGAGGACATCCGTAACCTCATCGTCAATCCGGAAAGCGACAAGCCGGTCACCCTGGCAGCGGTGGCGGACATTCTTGCCACCGAGGGCCCCGGCGAAATTCGCCGCTCCGATCAGGAACGTGTCGCCGTGATTTCGGCAAATCTGCGCTACGGCGACCTGGGTTCCGCTGTTGCCGAAGCGGAGCGTCTGATTGCGCTCAATCCGCTGCCGGCGGGTGTGGGCATGCGTGTTTCCGGTCAGAGCGAGGAACTGGACGCCTCGGTGAATTCGATGATCTTCGCGCTGGTTCTGGCGGTATTTCTGGTCTATCTGGTGATGGCTTCGCAGTTCGAGTCACTGCTGCATCCCTTCGTCATTCTGTTCTCGATTCCGCTCGCCATAGTCGGCTCGGTGATGGGATTGAAGATGTTCGGTATGCCGATCAGCGTGATCGCCGGCATCGGTATCATCATGCTGGCCGGTATCGTCGTGAACAACGCCATCGTGTTGATCGACTTCGTCAATCAGCTGCGTGCGGAAGGTGTCGAGAAAATGACCGCCATCGTCCAGGCCGGTCGCCTGCGGTTGCGTCCGATCATCATGACCACGATCACCACGCTGGTTGGATTTCTGCCGTTGGCGATGGGCTTGGGTGAAGGTGCCGAGATTCGCCAGCCGATGGCGGTCACCGTCATTGCCGGTCTGACGGTCAGCACGATGCTGACCTTGCTGGTGATCCCGGTGATGTATGCGCTGATGGATCGCAAGCCGGATCGCTATTACGTCGAGATGGCGCAACGTGCCGCGTCGGCGGCCGGGTGAGGATGCCATGAGCCTCGTCGAACTCAGTCTGAAACGTCCCGTCACCACGGTGATGGTGTTCATCTCCCTGGTCGTGGTCGGCATGCTGGCAGCGGTGCGTCTGCCACTGGAATACCTGCCGGAGATTGACGCCCCCTTCGTGGTGGTGTCGATGCCGTATCCGGGCTCTACGCCAGAGGAAATCGAACGCACCATCACGCGTCCGGCCGAAGAAGTGTTGGCCACAGTGCCCGGTATCAAACGCATCAATTCCAGCTCCAGTGCTGATTCGGCGGACATTTTCATCGAGTTCGACTGGGACGTGCAGGTGGGTGTCGCCGCGGTTGAAGTGCGCGAGCGCATCGAGGCGATTCGCGCCGAGTTGCCTAGCGATCTGCAGCGCATCTTCGTGCTCAAGTTCTCCACTTCCGATCAGGCGGTGTTGAGCCTGCGCATTTCCTCCGGACGCGATCTGACCAACTCGTACGATCTGCTCGAGCGCAAGCTGAAGCGGCCGTTGGAACGCATGCCGGGTGTGGCCAAGGTCGATCTGCATGGCGTGGAACGGCCCGAGGTTCAGATCGAGCTGCTGGCCGATCGCGTCACGGCGCATGGGCTGGATCTGGCTCAGCTCAACCAGCGACTGAGCGATTCTACATTCTCGACTTCCGCGGGTTTGATCAGCGAGGGCGAGTTGCGTTTCCGGGTTCAGCCGATTGGTGAGCTGCAGAGCCTCGACGAAATCCGCTCGCTGATGATCGACGACAAGGGCCTGCGCCTGGGCGACGTCGCCAATGTACAACTGCGACCGGCGCGCATGGATTATGCCCGCCATCTGGATCTGCGGCCGGCGATCGCCATCGAAATCTTCAAGGAACGCGGCGCCAATCTGGTGGCGGTGGGCAAATCGGCGCTGGCCGAAGTGCAGCGCATCGGCCGCGATCCGGAGATGCAGGGCATCGAGATCTTCTTCATGGACGATCAGGCCGAGGGGGTCACTTCGTCGTTGCTTGAGCTGGCCGAAGCCGGCCTTATCGGACTGGTGTTGTCGGTGGTGGTGTTGTTCGCCTTCCTGCGCCACTGGGCGTCGACGCTGATGGTGTCGCTGGCGATTCCGATCTGCTTCGCGATGACACTGGGGGCGATGTATTTTCTTGGTTTGTCGCTGAACATTCTATCGATGATGGGTCTGCTGCTAGGTGTTGGCATGGTGGTCGACAATGCTGTGGTGGCGGTAGAGAGCATTTATCAGCAGCGCGAGCATTGGCCGCATAATCCGGCCAAATGTGCCGTCGTCGGCGTGAAAAATGTCACCATCGCGATCAGCGCCGGTACGCTTTGCCATTGCGTGGTGTTTCTGCCGAATATTTTTGGTGAACAGAATATCGTGAGCCTGTTCCTGTCCAACATCGCCATAGCCATCACGATTTCGTTGCTGGCCTCGTGGCTGGTGGCCGTGAGTCTGATCCCCATGATCTCTGCGCGTCTTGAGGCGCCGGAGCAAGGTTTGCATCAGGGCTGGGTGCTGCGCTTGCGCGAGCGCTACGCCGCGATGATCGATTGGACGCTGCGCCACCGCATACGCACCATGCTGATGATGTTCGGATTGCTGGCGATCAGTTTCATCCCGGCGGTGTTGACCAAGTCGGACATGTTTCCCGCGGGCGAGACCCGGTCGCTGGATCTGCAATACGAACTCAATGGCAACTACAAGCTCGATGAAATGGAGAAGGCGGTTTCGCAGATCGAGCGTTATCTGCTCGATCACAAGCAAGAATTCGAGATCGTATCGGTTTACAGCTACTTCGATGAGCGGGGTGGCGCCTTCACGCGACTGGTGCTGACCGACGACGACGAGGCCAAGCGTTCCAGCGAGCTGATCATGGAGGACGTGCGCAAGGGTCTTCCGAAACTGGCCGTGGGCGAGATCAATTTTGGCCGCGGTCAACGGTCCGGCTCCAGCGAAGCGCTGATGGTGACATTGCTGGGAGAATCCAACGCGATGCTGCATGAGCTTCTACCCAGCGTGCGTGAGGTACTGGTGCGGGTCGAAGGCGTGCGTGACGTCAAGGGCGCGCAGGCCAGTGGCGACAAGGAGATTCAGGTGCGGGTCGATCGTGCGCGCGCGCTGGAATATGGGTTCAGCACCTCGCAGGTGGCGCAGTTCATCGCCGTCGCCATGCGTGGCGCACCGCTGCGTGAGTACCGCCACAACGGCCAGGAAATTCCGGTATGGCTGCGTTTCCAGGGCGCCGATGCCCAGGGCATCGGCGATTTGCAGGGGCTGCGCATCCAGTCGCCAGCGGGCGAACTGATTCCGCTGATGTCGCTGGTCGATGTGCGCACCAGTACCTCGCCGGCAAGCATTGGCCGCACCAATCGCGAAACCGGCATGCAGTTGAACCTCAATCTGGCCAAGGATGCAACTGCCGATGAGGTGCGCAAGCGCATCGAGAAAGCCATGGGCGCAGTCACGCTGCCGCCTGGCTATCGCTGGAGTTTCGACGGCGGTTTCGAAGACGACAACGCGGCGCTGACGCAGATGCTGATCAACACGGTGCTCGCCCTGGTGATGATTTACATCGTCATGGCCGCGGTATTCGAGTCACTGCTGTACCCATTGGCAATCCTGACCTCGATCGTGTTTTCGGTGTTCGGCATTTACTGGTTGTTCTGGATCACCGGCACGTACTTCTCGCTGATGGCGTGGATCGGGGTATTGATCCTGATGGGGGTGGTCGTAAACAACGGCATTGTCATGGTGGAACATATCAATCAGCTGCGTGAAGCCGGACTCAGTCGGCACGACGCGCTGGTGCAGGGCAGTCGCGATCGTCTGCGTCCGATATTGATGACCATGGCGACCACGATCCTGGGCATGCTGCCGCTGTGTCTGGGCAATACCCAGGTCGGCGGTGATGGCCCGCCGTACTTTCCGATGGCGCGCGCCATCGTCGGCGGGCTGATTTTCTCGACATTGATCACGCTGGTCGTGCTGCCGGCGATCTATGCGATCTTCGACGACTGGCGCGAGAAGAGCGGCAAGTTCTTCATGCGCGCGATCGGGCGCGAACCCAGGATCGAGCCGGTGGTGTGAGCAACTGACGTTGTGGGTCCGCGCTGCGCGCGGACGCTTCTTGCCGAGTCGTGCTGCGCAGGCAACAGCGTCCGACCGCAGGTCGCGGACCCACAGAATCTGCTACATCGGCCCGACAATAAGCTGCGGATCGATACGCACGTCGAACCAGTTCATGCCCCAATGCAGATGCGGGCCGCTGGCGCGCCCGGTGGCGCCGACCAGGCCGAGGCGCTTGCCTTGCTCGATGCGTTGCCCGACCTCGACGTCCAGCCGGCTCAGGTGCACGAAGACGCTGGACAGGCCATGCCCGTGGTCAAGTATGACCGTGCCGCCGGTCAGATACAGATCGGGTTTTGCGAAACTGACGATACCGCCCGCGGGTGCGAGGATCGGCGTGCCGGCTTTCGCGGCCACGTCGACACCGTGGTGCGGGCTCTTGGGCGTGCCGTTGAGCACACGCTGGCTGCCGTAGAGCCCGCTGATGCGCCCGTGTGCCGGCCAGATGAAGCCGAAACGGAAATCCTGACGATCGTCATCGCGCTCGCGTGCCCGCGCTACTTCGGCTTGCTCGCGTTCGATGCGTTTGGCGATTTCGGGTGGCGGATTGACCGTGGACTCGGGCACGCCGTCGACGCGCTCGACTTTGAAAGTACGCGGCTGCACGGTGATCGACGCGGTGGCATCGCTGGCATCGTGAAAACGTACCTTGATGACGACAGGGCCGATTTCGTCGCGACCGACGCCGATCAGGAAGCTGCCGTCTTTCGCCACGCGCAGCCGGCGACCAGTGTGCCAGACCTGGGCGTCGGCTTCGGTTTGACCCTGCACCAGGCCGCCCTGGGTCGTGGTCTGCGGAAGGTCCAATCGATGAGGCGTGCTGGCGTGCAGATTGCCGACGCCGACGAACACGACTATTGCTGGCAGCGCGACGACGCGCTGCCATCTGGTTTTCGAGATTGCCATCATCGGCGCGGTTCGAAACTCAGCCGCATTCCAGTTTCCAGCTGATCGAACGCGCCCTGGTGCCAGGCGCGCACACCGTTCACGAATGTCGCTGCGATCGAGGACCGGAACGTCTCGCCTTCGAATGGCGACCAGCCGCAACGCGACAGCACATCTTCGCGGCGGATGGCATGCGGCTTGTTCGGGTCGACCAGAACCAGATCGGCCCAGTAGCCCTCGCGCAGAAACCCGCGTTCGCGCACGCCGAACAGTCGTGCCGACGCATGCGCACAACGCTCTACGATGCATTCCAATGTCAGCTGCCCGTCGAACACGCGCTCCAGAGCGCATTGCAGCGCGTGTTGCACGAGCGGGAGACCCGATGGTGCTTCAGCATAAGGGAGGGATTTTTCGGCCAGCGTATGCGGCGCGTGATCGGTGGCGAGCACATCAAGCCGACCCTCAAGCAGCGCCGCGATCAGCGCCTTGCGGTCGCTGGCTTCCTTCACCGCCGGATTGCATTTGATGAAGTTGCCCAGGCGCGGATAGTCGCCGGCATCGAAGTGCAGAAAATGCACGCAGGTTTCGGCCGTGATGCGCTTACCCTCGATCGGCCCGACGTCGAACAAGGCAGCTTCTTCTGCGGTGGTGATATGCAACACATGCAGACGCGTGTTGTGGCGTCGTGCCAGCGACATCGCAAGCTGCGTCGATTTGATGCAGGCCTCGCGGCTGCGAATCAGATGATGGTGCTCGGGACCGACGGCATCGCCAAGGCGTGCCTTGAACGCGGCCTGGTTGGCATCGATGGTGGGTGTGTCTTCGCAATGCGTGATGACGATGCCGGGGGCATCGCGAAAGATCGCATCAAGCGTGTCCGGATTGTCGACCAGCATGTTGCCGGTCGAGGCGCCCATGAAGATCTTGATGCCGCAGGAACGGCTGGCGTCGAGTCGACGTATTTCCAGCAGATTGTCATTGGTGGCACCCAGGTAGAACGAGTAATTGGCGACTGCGGTTTGCGCAGCGATAGCGAACTTTGCTTCCAGCGACTCGATGCTGATTGCCGGTGGCCGGGTGTTGGGCATCTCCATGAAACTGGTGATGCCGCCGGCGACCGCAGCGCGCGACTCGCTCTGGATGTCGCCTTTGTGGGTTAGCCCCGGTTCACGAAAATGCACCTGGTCGTCGATCATGCCGGGCAGCAGCCAGCGCCCGGCAGCATCGATCAGCCCTTCATCGGCGAGCTGGCTGAGGCCCGCGCCTATGCGCTCGATACGTCCGGCGCGAATACGCAGGTCACCCTCGAAGCGGCTGCCTTCATTAACCATCACAGCGTTTTGAATCAACCAGTTGCGAGTCATTCGTAAAATATTCCTCAGCTATTTTTGATGATGGCAGCACGATGTTTCAACAATATCACCGCTCATTGCGTCGAGCGGGGGCGGACGGCGATCCGGATTGCGCCGCCAGAATCGGGTCGGAAAGCGGTCCGGTACGGCGTCGAAGCCGCCGTCGTTGAACGGATGGCAGCGAAGCAATCGGCAACTGCCCAGCAGCAGGCCGCGGGCGCTGCCAAATCGCTGTATTGCCGTGGCCATATAGCGCGAGCAGCTTGGATGGAAACGGCAGCGGGTTCCAAGCAGCGGACTCAACCAGCGTTGATAGGCGCGGATCAGGCTCAGGGCGAAAGAACGAATCAGCACGGTCGTTTGCTACCCCCTGCGCGATATTCGGGAAGGGATGGGGAGGAGTTGAGTGACGCCAGGTTCCGGTCCGCGAGCGGGTGCCGGGGGATGTTTTCCCGAGTGTCCGCCAGTGAGGAACAAAGCGTGCATCGCAGACTCAATACTCATTAGGGAACCTCAAAATCGGCCACCACTTTGACTTCGCTACGCAGTTTATTGTTTGCCAGACCCGGAAAAACCTACGGTTTTTCGCCCCCTGACTCAGGGGGCTATCGCGGCTCCGAACTTGTTCAGAGGATCCCTAGGAAGTGTCGCAAGCTTGTTTTTCGATCGCATTCAATGCAGATTCTGGACGACGATCAATGCTAACGTGTATCGCTGCGAGTTGCTGAGGCGGGGGGCATAAGCTATAACACGCGCCCTTCGAGATTGGCCGAGGCGCTCGGCAAACCTCAGTTCAAAGAGAGTGGAGAGGTAAACCAATGGCCAAGCCCGTCAAGAAATCCGCAGCCGCGGTCAAGAAGAGTGCCAAACCTGCGGGCAAGTCCAAGCCGACGCCCAAGGCCACCAAGCCCGCGCCCAAGGCTGCTGCGAAGAAGCCGGCCCCAAAGCCTGCCAAGCCTGCGGGCAAAGCGGCTAAACCGGCCGCCAAGCCCGCCGCGAAGAAACCGGGTGTAGTCAGCAAACTGGTTCAGGCGGTCATTGGCGTTGGCAAAAAGGCCGTCGCCAAGGCGGCCAGCAAACCTGCTGCCAAACCCGCAGCCAAGCCCCCAGTCAAGCAAGTCGCCAAGGTTGTTCCGGTGAGCAAGCCAGCAGCCAAGGTTGTCCCCAAGGTCCCAGTGAGTGCGCCCAAAACAGTGACAGTCAAGACCGAAGCCACCAAGCCACTCGTCGCCAAGGCGCAGCTGGCACCCGCCCCCGTTATCGATACCCGGTCAGCCGCTGCACGCGGTATTCCGGTTGCAAAGGCCTACGCCGTCGCCAAGGCAGTGATCGCTGAACCAGCTCCCAAGTTAGGAAAGAAGCAAGTGACAACGACGTCGTCGCGCAAACAGGAGCCCATTGCAGCGCGGGTTGATCTGCCCAAGGGTTACAAACCCACATCCAAAGACTCTTACATGGGTGCGTTGCAGCAGGAATATTTCCGTCAGAAGTTGACCAACTGGCGCGTCGAACTGGTCGAGGAATCCAAGCAGACCATCGACAATCTGCGCGATGAAGTCCGCGACGTAGGCGACGAAGCCGAACGCGCAACGCGTGAAACCGAAAATTCGCTGGAACTGCGTACGCGTGATCGCTATCGCAAGCTGATCTCGAAGATCGACGACGCCCTGCGTCGCATCGACGAAGGCGCCTATGGTTTTTGCGTAGACACCGGCGACGAAATCGGCCTCGAGCGCCTCGAAGCCCGCCCCACCGCCGAACGTACCGTAGACGCCCAGGAACGCTGGGAACACCGTCAGAAACAGATGGGTGACTGAGGCAGCTTTTGACGGCGCCCTCCGGCGCCGTCAGCCGAAGGAACGCACGGCCATGGATGGCCGGGCCGGCGCCCAGCACCAGGGATGGTTGCTAGCGAGGTCTGCTTTGAAATTCTTCATTGAGGGCGTCGGCCCCCAAACGTACAGCTCACACCGCTCAGTGTGTCAGCTCGCGTCAATACCAAGCCAGCTGAGCACTGCCGACTCCACTGGCCGCATCTGAGCAGTCGACAGCGTTCCGATTCTGCGCACCAGCCAAGCCAGCGGAACAGTGACCAGCCCTTGCGCATCGAATGCGCCTGGTTTCAAGAATCGAACTGGCACCACTGTTTCAAAACGTGTGCCGCGCACACTTGTAGTATGCGGTACCAGCGTCACAATCGACCGGTCGTTCACGTCATGTGGAACGCTTAGTACCAGACAAGGTCGAATCTTCGCCACTAGACCGAGATCAACCAGCCAGACCTCGCCACGCGGAGGGCACTTCAAGGCAGAGTTTCTCTACGATCCAGTTCGAGGAATACTGCATCGGCAGCGCGCCGAAGTTGCTCGTCCGAAGGCGTCGAGTACGATGCCTCTATCGGCAGCCGCAAAAGACTCACCAACACTTCCTTCTGTGCTTTCTTTGGAAGGGTATTGAATGCAGATATCAGTTGTTGTGCGGCCTTGGTCATGCAAAAAGTCTAGCCGAAGTTTTCCTTGGCAGCCAATGCTGCCTTCAGCTTTGACTATGGCGCCTCGAATGCCTGTCAGTGAATGCGTTTCCATCGTTTGAATGCGGCGACGTCCTGCGGGGACAGTACAAACCACTCCCCTTCTTTCCTTTTTGCCGCGAACCGCCTATGCCAATAGGCTTCGATCCCCGCGGGATCGTCCGTCTGGATGTGATGGACCGGCACGACTTTGTCCGGCAACTGAATCGCCAATTCACCTTCTCTGCGGAGCACGTTGTTGGTCCGCCCAATCTTGTACTCGCGGCGTGAACCGTGCTTGAGCAAATAGACATATCCGTACGACCTCGACGAAGACTCGACCTCCTCCGTCGCGGTAGCTATTTGATTGACGCTTACTTGAGCCCAAAGGGCAGCGACGTCTGCATACCCTTCATTGGTGTCGCAGAACGAAGCTATCGTCTTGACCCTGGACGATTTCGACCCCAATCGACGGAATACCGTTTCCGAAGGTATGTCCGGATCGTTGCTCGTAGCAAGCCGAAGGTCTGCACTCGTAGGTACACGGCCGAGACGTCGCGTAACGAGCGCCAAGCATTCCACGAGATAAGCCTCGGAGTAGGCCTCGCTTATGCGATTGGGTTCGAGTCCAGCCTCTCGAACGGCATCACCCCATTTGCTCCAGAACCGACCGAACCACTCGAAATGCCCGATGCCGGTCTCTGCCTCAAACCGACGCCACCCGAGCGCAGCACCCCCATTCTCCTTGGCTGTTCGCCTAATCTCGTCAAGAATCTGCAAACGGTCCAATGGTCTGCCCTTTGCGCCGAATGGAATTGAAAGTCAGTGCTTGATCTTGCTGGCTGATGCCGGCAAACGCAACAAAACGATATATGCAGACCTGTACGTCGGAACTGCCAGAAAGTGGTTGAACCTGTCGTTGTGACAAGTTGGTTGAGGCCGATCCTACACCGCGAGTTGCTTCTCCGCCTCCACCCGAATCCGCCCCAACAACGCCATCAGTCCATTGCTGCGCGTCACCGAAAGATGCGACTTCAATCCGATCGCTTCGATGAAGCTCGGTTCGGTAGCGAGAATTTCCGCTGCGGAACGCCCCGAGTAAACCCGTAGCACCAGGGCGACCAAACCCGACACGATGGCGGAGTCGCTGGTTGCATGGAAGCGCAGCGACGTGGCATCGCCCTCCGGCACCACCCAGACCAGTGATTGGCAGCCATGCAGGCGATTGGCTTCGGTCTTCCACTCCTGCGGAAACACCGGCAACTTGCGACCCAGGTCGATCAGATACTGATAGCGTTCGCTCCAGTCGCCGAAGAAACCGAATTCCTCGGCGATTGCGGCCTGGGCCTCTGCGCTGGTTTCTGGCAGGGAATCGGTCACGAACACATCTTCCAGCGCGGGCCGCTTGGCGTGTCTTCGATTTCCACACCTTTCTCGGCAAGTTGTTTGCGAATGGCGTCGGCTCGCTCGAACTGTTTGTCTTTTTTTGCCTGCTGACGTTCGCTGACCAGCGCTTCGATCTCGGTGCTGCCCAGCGAGCAGCTCTTGGCATTGCGGTTGAACCAGGCTTCTGGCGTCTGCTGCAGCAAGCCGATCAGGGCACCAGCACCGAGCAGCTCGGTTTTGCGTGCACGCCGTTCATCGGGATCGGTGGCGCGGCGAGCGTCCGCCGCGATCTGGGCGAGAGCGGACAGTGCCTGTGGTGTGTTCAGATCGTCGCAGAGCGCTGCTTCGAAAGCATCGGGCAGGACATGCTCTGCGACTGCAACATCAACATCAGCGAGTTCGCGCAGCGTGCCGTAGAGGCGATCCAGCGTGCGCACACTCTGCTCGATCAACCCTTCCGACCAATCCAGCGGCTGACTGTAGTGCGCTGAGAGCAGGGCATAGCGCAGCGCCTCGGGTGGATGCTCGGCGATGAGGTCGTGCACGCGAAACACATTGCCCAGCGACTTGGACATCTTGCGGCCGTCCATGTTCAGCATGCCGTTATGCAGCCAGAAGCGCGCAAAGACTTTGCCGCCATGCGCGCAGGTGCTCTGCGCCAGTTCGTTTTCGTGATGCGGAAATTGCAGGTCGACACCGCCAGCATGAATGTCGATGGTATCGCCGAGGTGCGTCTCGCACATGGCTGAGCATTCGATATGCCAGCCCGGGCGGCCACGGCCCCAGGGCGAATCCCAGCCTGGCAGCTCTGGTGTGGAAGGTTTCCACAGCACGAAGTCGCCGGGCTGGCGCTTGTATGGCGCCACCTCGACACGCGCGCCGGCGATCATTTCATCGGTCGAGCGTCGTGACAACTTGCCGTAGTCGGCGAATGAATCAACCGCGAACAGCACGTGATTCTCGGCGGCATAGGCATGGCCTGAAGCGATCAGGCGTTCGCACATGCGCACGATATCGGCGATGTGCTGTGTCGCGTGCGGGATCACATCCGGCGGCTCGACGCCAAGTGCCGCCATATCGTCGGCGTAGGCGGAGGTGAACTTGTCGGTGATGACGTTGATCGGTACCTGCTGTTCGATCGCCGCGGCATTGATCTTGTCGTCGACGTCGGTGATGTTGCGCGCGTAGATGACCTTGCCAAAGCGGCGGCGCAGAAGTTTGGCGAGCACGCCGAACACCACCGGTGGGCGCGCATTGCCGATGTGCACGTAGTTGTAGACGGTCGGTCCACATACGTACATGGTGACTCTGGATGGATCCTGCGGTTCGAAGACTTCCAGCGTGCGCGACAGATTGTTGTAAAGTTTCAGCTGCATGATCCAGATTCCATTCGTTGCCGCGATTCTAGCCGCCCTGAGGCGTGCTGAGGCTCCAAATCGGCCTGGCCGATGTTACGAAAGCTCATATGCCACGGGTCTGGGCGCGCGTTGAAGCGTCTGAAAGCCGCCCACAGTTTCTGTTCATTGGCCGCATGCTGTAATGCTTGCCAAGTAAACCGTTCCGGAGTCGCCGCCATGCACCGCATCGCCCTGCTGATTGCTCTGTCCCTGCCTGTGTCCGCCATCGCGCAGGACGACTATCGTGACGAACCGGGAGTGGAGAACGTTTCTTTCGGCTACGCCGATGTATTGCGCGTCGATCCGGTATACCGCACCAGCATCGTGCGCGAGCCGCGCGAGGAGTGTCGTGAAGAACCCGTCACCTATCGCGAGCGCTCAGGCGGTGACGCCACTGGCGGCACCGTGCTCGGCGCAATCATTGGTGGCGCGATCGGCAACAAGGTCGGCAAAGGTGATGGCCGCCGCGCAGCGACAGTAGCGGGTGCTGTGATCGGGGGCGCCATCGGCCATGACGTCGACAAGAACAACGGCTCGGAGCGCGGTCGCGAGTACCAGGGCGTGCGTGAAAATTGCCGTATCGTCGAGGTCGAAAGCCAGCGCCGTGAAGTCGCAGGCTACGATGTTGAGTATCGATACAGGGGCGAAGTATTCATGTCCCGACTCGGCTACGACCCCGGTGAACGGCTGCGCATCCGCGTGGCGATCTCGCCAGTCGAATAGCGCACAAGCTCCTCTCGGCGCATGAATCGTCTACGCTGATCCCCCGTGTTGCGCCGCTGATCGGCGCCCTTGGACGCGTCCGTCAGGCACAGCTAAACTGGATTTTTCAGGGGCTGGGTCGATGTTGCGGCTGATCTTTCGTCATCTCAGCGGATCGCGGCGCGGAACGGTGGAGGTCTATCCGACCTCGCGTTTCCCGAGCCTCACCATTGGACGCGATCCCGGCAGCGATGTGCGCTTTCATGCCGATCAGGACGTCTTCGTCAGCCGCCATCACGCCATCATCGAATGGAAAGTGGGCGAGGGTACGTTGACACGATTTACACTGGTCGACCTGCTCTCCAGCAACGGCACCTATCTCAATGGAATTAGACTCGGTGAAGAAGGGCAGGAACTCAGTACCGGTGATCGCATCCAGTTTGGCCGCGGTGGACCCGATGTCCTGATCGAGATCGATGAACTGCCCGAGGGTGCCGATGAATCGACTCTGGTGCGGCGGCGTGTTTCGCAAACCCAGGAAATGCCGGCCATCACCTTCCTGAATAACCGTACGGTAAAAGACCCGCCTCCGTAGGGTGGGTGCAACCCACCATTATCGAGTGTTGTGCACTGGTGGTTTGCACCCACTCTACTTAGGTTGATGCGTCATCACCTACCAACAGCACCTTCGCGCGCAGACTGCCGCTGGCCAGCCGAACTGAGATCTCGCTTCCCACTTTGACATCGTGGACATGGCGCAATACCTGGTTGCGCTTGTCGAAAGCAATGGCGTAACCACGCTCCAGCGTCGCCAAAGGATTGAGTGCGTTCATGGTGCGCGCCAGGCTGCGCAGACGCTCGGCGCGCCCGCTTAAGCCCCGTGCGACAACCGCACTCAGCGCCTGATGTCGGGTCTGGCTGCGTTCCCCCAATAACCGAAGCAGTGTCTTGGGATGCTGGTGATCCAGCCGCGTGCGTGCGATCTGCAGCCGGGCGGCGCGCATGCGTGCTTGCGCGGTGTATGCCAGTAAAAAGCGCTGATTGGCGTTTTGGAGTTTATGTCGCTGTTGCTCCAGGCGTTTAAGCGGGTGCTGCTGCTGCAGACGCTGCAGCGCCGAATCATTGCGCTGGGCCTTGCGCTCAAAAATGCGGCCATGGTGGCGTTGCACTGCGAGATCGAGTTGCGCAAGCTGGCGTCGAAGCTGCTGTTGGTCGGGCGCAATCAGCTCGGCAGCCGCCGAGGGCGTAGGCGCACGCAGATCCGCGACGAAATCGGCGATGGTGAAGTCGATCTCATGACCCACTGCCGATACCACCGGCGCAACGCTGGCATGGATGGCCCGTGCCAGTGCTTCATCATTGAACGCCCATAGGTCTTCCATCGATCCGCCGCCACGAGTGAGCAGAATCACGTCATAGCAGCGACTGGCGTCGGCAGCGAGCAGCGCGCGGCGCAATGCTGCCGGTGCTTCGCTGCCCTGGACCAGGCTGGGGTAGATATCGACCTCGGCGAGCGGATAACGCCGCCCCAGCACGGCGAGTACATCGCGGATTGCGGCACCGGTGGGCGAGGTGACGACGGCAATACGGCGTGGCAGCGCTGGCAGCGGGCGCTTGCGCTCGCTGGCAAAAAGCCCTTCGTCCTCAAGACGTCGCTTGAGTCGTTCAAATTCAATCTGCAACGCGCCGACACCGGATTCCTCCATGTGCTCAACCTGAAGCTGGAAATCTCCGCGCGGCTCGTACAAGGTGACGCGGGCGCGCAGCAACACACGTTGCCCGTCGGCCGGTTGAAAGCGCACATGCATCGCCCGTGGGCGGAACATGGCGCAGCGCACCTGGGCACCGACGTCCTTGAGCGTGAAATACAGATGCCCCGACTTGGCACGCATGAAGTTGGACAATTCGCCTTCCAGCCACAGCAGTGGAAAACCGCGCTCCAGCAACTCGCGTGCAGCCGCTACCAGCTGCGTGGGCGACAGCACCTGGCGTTGTGCTAACGAGGGCTCGTTCGGGTTCATGCAAAATTCGTAAACGGGCCGGACAACATAGCGCAGCGCGGCCGGCGCGTCACGGCCATGAATGTTCATGTCCCAATCGGGCGCCGGCTATTGACCTTATTCGCGCTTCCCGCTGCACTGGGCATATGCCGCCTCCCGTCGTCACAGCCGCCCAAGTCGAATCGCTTGCAGCCGATCTTTCGGCGCGCACGCTGCGTGCCATACCGAACTGGTCGGTGCTGGTGATGGCCCAGCTCTATGAAGAAATCGACACCCTCGCCAGCAGCGCAGACCGTGTTGGATTGCAAGGCATCGCCGACGCCGCCATCGAGCTGACCGTTTACCTCAGCTCGCTGGTCGAGGCCGGTACCCAGGCCAGCCCTGCGCAGCGCGAACAGGCACAGCAACTGGCGGAGATACTCGCGCGCAGCAGCGGTGCCGGTGATGCGGCGAAGTCCGAAACCTTCGCTGCCACGCCCGTTACTCGTACCGAGCGCAAGCACCGAGTGGTGTTGTATGTCTACCCGGAAGGGCATGAGCTACCAGGGCTCGCGCAGCAACTCGGTCACGAACGTTTTGTGGTGCGCAGCCTGAGCGAGGCAAATCGCGCACTCGCCGAGGCGCGCAGCAATCCACCGGACGCAATGATCGTCGATGTCACCATGGTCAGTATCCTGGGCAATCTGCTGGATACCGCCGAGCGTGCCACCGGCGCTGAGCGGCGCCGGCCGCTGTCTCTGGTGCTCAACGATAATGGCGATGTACGGCAGCGGCTGTTCGCGCAACGCGCCGGCGCCGACGCCGTGCTCGAAGGCAGCGATGCCGAGCGCGTGGTGCAGCGGTTGACCGAACTGTTCGTGGCGCAGCGTCGCGAAGATGCCCGTATCCTGATTGTCGATGACGATCGCGACATGGCGATGTTCTGCGAGACCGTGCTCGGCTATAAAGGCATGACGACGCAGGTCGCGCACAGTGCGCGTGCGGGACTGGATGCACTGCAGGAATTCAAGCCTGACCTGGTTCTGCTCGACCTGTACATGCCGGACATGAATGGTATCGAGGTGGCGCAGTTGATCCGGGAGCGCCCGGACATGGCACTGGTGCCGATCATCTTCATGTCCGGCGAAGAGAATCTCGATAAGCGCTTCGATGCGATCCGCATGGGCGGCGACGACTTTCTGGAAAAACCGGTCAAGCCCCGGCATTTGATCGCCTCGGTCAGTTCACGTGTCAGCCGTGCCCGCCTGATGGCGTCAGGTCATGCAGTGGCGGCGAATCGTGCACCAATCGGATCCGGGCGTCTGGATCGGGCGACGCTGGTGCACGAAGTCGAACGCAGTCGTCGCGGCGAATTGGGTGAAAGCGTTGGCTTGTTGATGCTTGCGGTTGACGATGTTCCGTCTGTGGCCCGGCGTCTGGGCTTTGTGCGTACTGGCGATCTGGCGCAGCAGATCATTTCAGTGCTGGCCCTGGAACCCGCGTTCAAGGCTGGCATCTGCGCGCTCGGTGAGTTCTCATTCCTGGCCTTGTTGCCCGTGTCGGCGTCGGGCGCGCTGCGCGTGGCGGCAGAAAACGTGCGTGCGCGCCTGCAAGGTCGGGGATGGTTGGCGGCAGATGCTCCAGTCAACGTCAGTTTCAGCCTGGGTATTGCTCGCGTCGATGAAGGCTCGGCTTCGATCGATGAAGTGCTGGCACAACTCAGCAGCGTGGTGCATGCATTGCAGGAACAGGGCGGTGGCCGCAGCCAGCAAGTCGAGTACGAGTCTATCGACAATAGACATGAAGCCCCGGAGCAGAAACTGGCACGCGCCATTCTCAAACGGCAGCTGCACAGCGAGACCACACGGCTTTCGTTCCGCAACCTGGTGCCCATGCGCGGCCAGCACTCTGGTCAGTTTCTCGTCAAGCTTTCGTTGGTGGCACCGCGTGGCAACTCCGCGACGTATATCGAATCCGAGCATTTCCTGGCGATTGCACGCGGATTGAATGTCATCAAGAGCCTGGATCGCTGGTTGCTGCACGCTTCAGGGAAACGCGCAGGGCAGCACATCGCCAAACATGGCGATACGCGGCTATTCGTGCCGCTTTCTCCTGAGAGCCTGGCTGAGCCTGCGTTTTCGGATTGGCTGTTGGCAGAACTGAAAACCCTGCATATCGACGCTGATGCCCTGGTCCTGGTCCTGGATGCGGAAGAGTTGTCACTGGATGTCGCCAAGGCCAGCCGATTCATCGACCAACTGCAATCCACTGGCGCGCGCGTCTGTCTTGCCGGGTTCAGCGACGGTGGTCGCGATCAACTGAGATTGGCGCGTCTTTCCAGCACCTATGCCAATATCATCGCGATGACAGCGCCTTCGTCCAGTGTGGAAGCCGAATGGCCCGAGCTGCGTCGCAAGCTCATCCATGAATCGCTGCGTCATGGCAAGATCGTCATTGTCGAACAAGTCAACGAGCCCACTGCGCTCGGCGAGCTGTTTCGCGAGAACGTGCATTACGTGATCGGCGATGGTGTCGGCCAATGGTCTACCGATCTTGCGGTGAGCGAGATACGGCTGGGGTGAGACAGAGCGCTTACGCGTTGCCCTCTGGCAACGCGTGCTCTGTCGAACGCCCGGCCATGGATGGCCGGGCCGGTGCCCTGCACCATGGATGGGTGCTAGCCGGAACACCAACGAAGTGTCCCTCTGGCAACGCGCGCTCGGTCGAACGCCTGGCGTTTACGCCTTATGCAAAGCCTGCCAGTGATGCCGCAGGTGATCTTCGATGAAGGTCTGCACGAACCAGTAGTAATGCTCGTGCCCCGGCTGTCGGCGCAGGATCAGCGGTTGATTCGCAGCCGCGCAGGCCGCCTCGAAGCGTTCCGGTTTGAGTTCGGTTTCCAGATATTTGTCGCCGAGTCCCTGGTCGACGAGGATCATCTGCGGATGGCGGTGACGCGCTACCAGGGTGCAGGCATCATAGTCGGCCCAGCGTGCACGATCGGGACCGAGGTAGCGCGAGAATGCCTTCTGCCCCCATGGCACATGGGACGGCGCGACGATCGGCGCGAACGCCGATACGGAGCGGTAGCGATCTGGATGCTTCAGCGCGATCGTCAAAGCGCCGTGCCCCCCCATCGAGTGACCCGTGATACCAGCGCGCGCTGTGTCGGCTGCGAAGTGCGCGGCGACGAGTGCGGGGAGTTCGTTGACGACGTAGTCGTGCATTCGAAAGCGCGCCGCGTAAGGCGCCTCGGTCGCATCGAGATAGAAGCCCGCGCCTTCGCCGAAGTCCCAGTGTTCAGTGGCATCGGCAATGCCTGTGTCGCGAGGGCTGGTATCGGGCGCGACCAGCATCAGGCCGAGTTCGGCGGCGACGCGCTGCGCGCCCGCCTTGATCATGAAGGTTTCTTCGGTGCAGGTCAGCCCGGCGAGGAAGTACAGTACCGGCACCGGTCCCGCGGCAACCTGCGGGGGCTGGAACACGCTGAATTTCATCGTGCCAGCGCAGGCGGTCGACGCATGCCGATAGCTGCCCTGAGTGCCGCCGAAACAGCGCTGTTCGTAGAGGGTCTCGATCGCGCTCACGTCAGTACACCACGACGGAGCGAATCGATTCACCGCGATGCATCAGGTCGAAGCCCTCGTTGATGCGATCAAGCGGCAGCGTATGCGTGATCAGATCATCGATATTGATGCGGCCCTCCATATACCAGTCGACGATCTTGGGCACGTCGGTGCGTCCACGTGCGCCGCCGAAGGCGCTTCCGCGCCAGTTTCGCCCGGTGACCAGCTGGAACGGACGCGTGCTGATTTCCGGGCCGGCGCCGCCAACGCCGATGATGATGCTGGTGCCCCAGCCCTTGTGGCAGCATTCCAGCGCTTGGCGCATCACCTTGGTGTTGCCGATGCATTCGAACGAATAATCGGCGCCGCCCTTGGTCAGCGATACCAGATAGGGCACCAGATCGCCTTCGACTTCCTTCGGATTGACGTAGTGGGTCATGCCGAATTTTTCGGCGAGCATGCCTTTGGCAGGATTGAGATCGACACCCACGATCATGCGCGCACCGGCCATGCGTGCACCCTGCACGACGTTCAGGCCAATGCCGCCCAGGCCGAAGACGACAACGGTCGAGCCCGGTTCCACCTTCGCGGTGTAGATCACTGCACCGATGCCGGTGGTGACGCCACAGCCGATATAGCAGACCTTGTCGAAGGGCGCGTCCTCGCGGATTTTGGCGAGTGCAATCTCCGGCAGCACGGTGTATTCGGCGAAGGTCGACGTGCCCATGTAGTGATGCAGCTTCTCGCCATTCAACGAAAAGCGGCTGCTGCCATCCGGCATCAGGCCCTGGCCCTGGGTGCTGCGGATCGCCTGGCAGAGGTTGGTCTTGGGGTTGAGGCAGTATTCGCATTCCCGGCACTCCGGTGTGTACAGCGGAATGACGTGATCGCCTTTCCTCAGCGATTTCACGCCGGCACCGACATCGACCACGATGCCAGCGCCTTCGTGTCCCAGGATGGCTGGAAACAGACCCTCAGGATCATCACCCGAAAGTGTGTAGGCATCGGTATGGCAGATACCGGTGGCCTTGAGCTGCACCAGCACCTCGCCGGCGCGCGGGCCTTCCAGGTCCACGGATTCGATACTGAGCGGTGATCCGGCGCTCAGCGCAACTGCGGCACGTACCTTCATGTTTGTTTTCCTCTGCAAGTGTCAGGATGATTCGAAAAGGCGACGGCTGAGTCTGCACAGGCGAGCGCTTCATGGCAACAGTCAGATGTAGATCGAGTTGAATCGACAGGGCAGGGAGATCGTGTTGGAACGCATCGAATGGTTGAATCGCATTGCCGATGTGTCTGCAGCGCAGTGGAATGCCTTGCTGGGCGACGATCACCCGTTCCTGCGGCATGAATTTCTGCACGCGCTGGAAGCCTCCGGCAGCTTGCGTGCCGACCTGGGATGGCGTACTCAGCATCTGTTGTTATGGAACGGCCCGCAGCTGGTTGCAGCTGCACCGTGTTATCTGAAGACCAACTCGCATGGTGAATTCGTCTTCGACTGGAGCTGGGCTGACGCCTGGGCGCGTGCTGGCAGGCGCTACTACCCCAAGCTGCTCTGTGCTGTGCCGTATTCGCCGGTGACTGGTCCGCGTCTGCTGATGGCGGCTGATGTCGATCACGTCGACCTGCGCAGCAGGCTGCTCAACGTGATGATGCAGCGTTGCGCTGACGAAGGCTGGTCGGGTGCGCACATCAACTTCTTGCCGGCAGGCGAGGATGCGACTGCAGATCTGGATCGGCTCGGCTGGTTGGCGCGGGGTGACTGGCAGTTTCACTGGCATAACGCCGGCTATGAAACCTTCGACGATTTTCTGGTCGCGCTGAGCGCAAAGAAGCGCAAGAACATCCGCCAGGAGCGCAGGCGTTTCTGCGACGCATCCTGGCGTATCGAACGGCTGCGCGGCGACGCCATCGATACGACTACGCTGGACGATATCTATCGCTTCTATTCCTATACGTTCCAGTTCAAAGGCAATGTGCCAGCACTGACGCGCGGCTTCTTCGAACGATTGCTGCAGACCATGCCGCAGTCGGTATTGGCGGTCGTTGCCAGCTACTGTGGTGAGCGCATCGCAGCGGCATTCTGCCTGCAGAGTCATGACGTCCTGTACGGACGTTACTGGGGCAGCAGCGAAGAAGTTCCCGGACTGCACTTCGAATGCTGCTATTACCAGGGTATCGAACACTGCATCGAACTTGGTCTGCAGCGTTTCGAGCCGGGTGCGCAGGGCGAGCACAAGATCGCGCGCGGATTCCTGCCGACGCGCACCTATTCGCGGCACTACCTCGTCGATCCAGGATTTCGCGCGGCGATTGCCGACTATCTGCAGCGCGAGGCGGTGCACCAACAGCGCTATGGCGAAGAGCTGATGCGGCATTCTCCTTATCGCGACGCGATGTAGGGGTATCGGTCTTTGTGGGTCCGACCTGTGGTCGGACGCTTCTTGCCGACCCGATCCGCTCTGGCGAGAGCGTCC
>JANMUE010000028.1:0-1759 GCA_031391205.1 Lysobacterales bacterium
GAGCCTGCTGGATGCGGCGTGGCGCAAGGGTGAGGATCTCGATCTCGCCGCGTTGATTGGCCTGATTCAAAAACCGCCTTTCGACAAAGTAGGTGTGTTCGATCTGGAGACCTTCTATCCAGCCAAGGAACGCCTGCAACTCGCGATGAGCAATAACAATTTGCTCGCCGCACCGGGTTTCTCGGCGTGGATGGAAGGCGAGCCATTAGATGTGCAGCGCCTGTTGTTCACCGAAGCGGGCAAACCGCGCATCAGCGTGATTTCCATCGCGCATCTCAACGATGCCGAACGTATGTTCGTGGTGACGTTGCTGCTCAACGAAGTGGTGGCGTGGATGCGGCGTCAGTCGGGCACCTCCTCGCTACGGGCGCTGCTATACATGGATGAAATTTTTGGCTACTTCCCGCCCAGCGCCATGCCGCCGTCGAAGTTGCCGCTGCTCACGCTGATGAAACAGGCACGCGCGTTTGGGTTGGGCGTGGTGCTGGCCACGCAGAATCCTGTGGATCTGGACTACAAGGGCTTATCCAATGCGGGCACCTGGTTCATTGGCCGCTTGCAGACTGAGCGCGATAAGGCGCGCGTGGTCGAAGGCTTACTCAGCAGTGCCGGCGATGGCTTGGACAAAGAGCGCATTGATGCGTTGCTGGCCAACTTAAGTCAGCGCGTATTTCTGATGCGCAATGTGCATGAGCCGGAGCCAGTGTTGCTACGCACGCGCTGGGCCATGTCGTACTTGCGTGGGCCGATGACGCTGAAAGAAATCGCGCAGCTCAATCAAGCAAGCAATACTGTTGCAACGTCCAAACCGACGCCCCGTATCGCTGGCACCCAGCCTGCTGCCCGGCCGGTGCTGCCCGCGGGTGTGAACGAATACTTTCTCGCGACTGCATCTGCGTCCACCTATGTGCCGCGCGTGCTGGGTGTTGCCAAGGTGCATTTTGTGGACAGCAAGGCTGGTGTGGATGAATGGCAAATGCGTTACCTGCTTGCGCCATTGGCTGATGATGCGGATGGTCCAGATTGGGATGCAGCCGAGGTCATCGCTGACAACAAAGCGTTGCAGAAACAGGCAGTCGCAGAGGCAGTGTTTGCCGAACTGCCCGCCGCCTGCCTGCGCGCGCAGAACTACGCGTTATGGGGCAAGACGCTGGTTAGCGCGATCTACCAAAACCATGCGCTCAACGTGCATCGCTGCACGTCACTCAAGCTCAGCGCCAATCCCGGCGAAAGCGAAGGCGATTTTCGCGCACGCCTTTCTTTGAGTCTGCGCGAACAGCGCGATACCGAAGTAGATCGGCTACGCAAGAAATACGCGCCGCGTTTGCAAACCTTGCAGGATCAGCAAGTGCGTGCGCAGCAGAAGATCGAGAAAGAAAAATCCCAGTTGTCGGAACAAAAGCTCAGTACTGCATTGTCAGTGGGCGCCAGCATTTTGGGCGCCTTCTTCGGCCGTAAAGTCGCCAGCAGCGCCAATGTTGGCCGCGTCGCCACTGCTGCACGTTCGGCCGGCCGTATCTCGCGCGAGAGCAAGGATGTCGATCAGGCCACCGGCAGCCTGGAAACCATTCAGCAACGATTCGCCGATCTGCAAGCAGAGCTGGAAACAGAAATCGCCAAGGTGCAAGGTGAACTTGATCCGTCAGCGATTGCTTTGGAGAGCGTCGAGGTCAAACCACGCAAGACCGACACGGTGGTGAGCGAAGTGGCGCTGGTGTGGCAAGCGGTGTAACGGTATTACTTTCGAGAAAGGGTCACC
>JANMUE010000035.1:0-35692 GCA_031391205.1 Lysobacterales bacterium
GTGCGGGTACAAGACCCGCACCTACAGGAGCATCGCGGCGGGATGCCGCTCGCACAACAGCTGCACGACCCGGCACGCGGTATGTCAGTCGTACACCGCCTCTATATTGTCGACCATCACTTCACCGCGTGTGTTGGCGAACGCCCAGAAGCGCACGAAGCGCACGTCGCTGAGATCGATGCTGTCCAGCGCGTCCATCGGGATGGCGACGGTGTTCATATGGCTGTGTCCGGCCGAGCCGCCGGAACGGCGGTCGGGACCAGGTATGCGGCCGAAGTTGTTGATCACGGCATGTGTGCTGGCGCCGTCGCCGTCGACCAGGGTGACCACCATGGTGGGTTCCTGTTGATCGGTGTTGGCGAAGAGGGCGTTGCCGGTGTCGATCTGGCCGATGCGGAATTGGAAGGTGTCGAAGCTTGCCAGGTTCCTGCGGTCGTTGGGCACGGTGATGGTGGTGTTGCGTGCGACGGGCCCGTTCTTCCAGCCGATGCGCAGCGCCCTGGTTTCATGCCGGGCGCGGGCATCGATGATGAAGGGAAAAACGACGCTGGCCTGCATGTCGGCGCCCACGCTGATCGCCGGCACACTCCAGAAATCGGCGATGACAAAGCGCTTGCGCGGGCTGAACTGATGGAACAGGGACACGGGTTGGCCGGCCGGATTGCCGAAGTTGTCCGGCGCATCCGTTTGGATGGCCGCGACGCTGGGCGGGGTAATGCTGCCACGAAACATTTCGCGGTAGCCGCTGATGCCACCCAGCTTCCAGTCGAGGAATGCGGTGGTATACGCCTTGCCGATGCAGAGCTGATCATTACGCGAGAGATAGTCCTGATGGGCGAAAGGCGGGATCAGGCCCTCATGACCGACAAAGCCGGAATGGTCGGCACCGCGCACGTAGACCATGGCCTTGTCGACCATATTGGGCGTCACCACGATGAAGCGATTGACCGGGCTTGCCGTGGTCGATTCGAGATTGACGATGTCATAGGCCATGAAAGCTTCGCGCGGGTCACCGCTGGTGCCGCCCATCTCCTCGTCTTGCGAACCGTACAGGGCCAGATAAGCAGGGGTGTCGGTACCCAGAATGCCCACCGCGCCTTCGGCATTGGGGGCGATGTTGACCACGGCGTCGATGTTGTACTTGTGCGAGAACAGGCGCGTGACCTCAAGCACACTGCCGCCGCCTTTGCTGTGGCCGATCAGCACGACGGGAAAATTCGCCGGCAACGCGAATTGTTCGAACGTTTCCTGCATCATCTGCTCGACATCGAACGGTGCAAATTCTCCACCGGGGCGTTTGATGAGCCGCACCAGAAAATCCTGCCGCGCGAGGTGTTCGCCGATTTTCCGATAATGGCCTTCGCTGGCACCGTTGCCATTGACGATGATAATCACGCCACGTAATGCCGACGCATTGCCGAGGAATGCCTGCGGCATTGCCAGGTCCCAGAAACCTGTCTGTGCCGCATTCGGTAAATCCACCGAATGCAGCTGGCCGCGATCGCGTACGCTGACGCAGGGATCGGGAAGAGTGGTAGGCCAGGGATCGGCGCTGACGCTTGCAGAAAGCAGCAATGAAGCGGCGAGACATACGTTGTAGATATTGCAAAGCATTGAGGACTCCAAAATGGGTGGGATGCAATCACCCCGTCGTCGCCTCGATATTTCACCGATAGCGCGGGGTTATTCATCCAGTACGGAATCTGGCCGTCGAACAGATCACCGATTCAGAAAAGAGCGGAAGGTGGATGAATGTGGGTATTCAGCGTGAATTCGGTTGATCCGATGCGGGGCATGGGTTTGGCCGCGGGTAAGCAATCCGCCGTCTTCAGTGCAAACGATGACTCGCGTTAAGTGCGAAGGCCTTTTGTCGTCGCAAAGCGGTGACGCGCGCAGCGTGCTGGATGTTGGCGTTCGTCGCGGAAGACGAAGAGCAACGGCAGCGGAGCAAGCTCCGGG
This sequence comes from Lysobacterales bacterium, assembly GCA_031391205.1. Lineage (GTDB taxonomy): Bacteria > Pseudomonadota > Gammaproteobacteria > Xanthomonadales > Ahniellaceae > 0-14-3-00-62-12. The sequence continues at coordinate 1,960 of JANMUE010000035.1, forward strand.
CATCGCGGCGGGACGCCGCGCCCACAAGAGCTAAAGACATCGATAACGACGCGGTGTCGGGCATCGCCCTCATCAGGCGCTGCGGGTCACCTTCTCCCGCTGGCGGGAGAAGGTGACAGAACACCTGCGTCAGAGACAGCTCGCCGGTTCGGCGACATTGATGTTGAATGCGCATCGGGTCGTTGCGCCGGCATCGTCGATGATGTCGGTCGAAAAAATATTCGACAGTATCCGCGTCTCTTGCGCAGTCGGGCGCACCTCAACGCCATGCCAGGCACCGGCCTGGCCGTTGAACTCCAGGCGGTTGTTGGCAAGCACCGTGCCCAATGTGAAAAGCTGGAAGCCGCCCAGCTGATTGCTCTCCAGTCGATTGCCGTCGAACAGCACATCATTGTTCGGCCCGCGCACGACGACACCCCAACCCAGCGCGCGACCGAGAATGCTGTCGCGCACGCGCCAGGAGTTGGCCTGATTGCCGAGAAGCAGATTGGTGCGATTATCGGAGATATTGCTCTGGTTGATCATGATGGAATAGGAATTGTTGCCTTCGACGCCGACGTTGAAGCGATCGATGCGCACACCGTTCATCGAGATCAGATGATTGCCGCTGAGTCGCAGCCCGATACCGCGCGGTACCGCGCTGACGTAACGGATCAGCAGATCGCGAATCTGCAGGTTACCTTGGCCGGGCGCAACGGCAATGGCGGGCACATTGAGTCCGAGATTCTGGAACAGCAGCGCGCCTTCACCATCACGACCGACGCCAGCGAGCGTCATGCGTCCCGGAAGTACCAAGGTCTGCGAGATCGGCGGACACTGCTGATCGATCACCAGCGTCACCGGAAATATCGGCTGGTGTGCTGCAAGGAATGCGGGCAGGTTGGCGCAGCCGCCCACTTCGGAGAGAAAACAATATGCCGGACCCGTTGTGCTGTAGCCAGGGTCGCAGGCCATCAGCGGTGCTGAGTCCATGGCAAAAAATGCCAGCAATGTGCCGATGGCGCGCCGCCAGCGCGCGCGCGACAGCATGCCCGGTACTGCGATGCAACGACGGTGTGATTCATGGTTGTGGATATACATGGTGGTCTCCTGATTGCGCATGGGTTCGCGCGCCATGTCCGCGCTGCGGACGACGATGCGCTTACTGCAACCTACGGCGATCACGCGGTGCACAGATCATCGTCTGCCCCTTGGATACGCAAGAAGGTGGCAGCGACGGCAGGCATCGGTGTGCAATGGCACGCATCCGGAAGGCAGGACATGTAAGGCAGGCGTGCCGCGAGTCGTCTCAGGATGGCGTCATCGCCGCGCGGTGATGACGCATTCGCGGTGTGCCGGGTGTTGATGTCGTATCGGGACGCGATAGCGTCGACCGATTACCTACATCCGGTCCACAATTTGCGGCTCACCCACCGGGCCCGCTTGGCTGTTCGCATTCGCTCCAGCGATTGCAGCGGGCCGCCTTCTCACGCAGGCGGGAGAAGGAAACGATGCAGGAAGCTGCAGCAGCGTGCGGGTCGGGCCCCGAACCTACAGCACCTCGATCTCCTGCATCGACAGCTCAGCAAACGGATAGATACCGTTGAGTAGATCCATCGCAGTTTCGGTCAGCACGCGATGCAGATCGGCTTCGGCATAGTCCGAGTCCTTGGCCGAGTGCGCGGTTTCCCAGAAGGCTTCGAAGATTGCGCGGCGCTGCGCGAACACCTGCGCTACTTCGTCCATCCAGAAGGCGGGAGTTTCACCCTCAGCGTAGGCGCCGCGCCCGCGGCCGAAATGTGCGACGGCGAGGTAACGGAGCAAGGCTGCGCGCACCACGCCGTTGAGAAATTCCGGGGCCCAGGCGACGCTGCTGGCGTCGATGCCGCGAATCAGATTATGGCCCTGTGCCAAACCGGCGCCACCGAGTGCGCCGACCAGTGCGCCGGCGATAAGACCGGCGCCGAGCGAGAGTCCGCCGGTGGCAAGATCGGCGATGAGCCCGCTCACGGCGCCCGAAACGACACCGCCGACGGCAGCCGCCTTGCCGGTACTGACGGGCGCTGTCCAGGCATAGTGTTCGCGCAGGCGTTGCAACACCTTGGCTGCCGCAGCGCCTTCCAGCCCGTGCAGTTGAATCAATGCGTCGGTGCTGGCACGGATCTGCTGATCGGCGCGTTCGGCCAACGATTTCATGGCCAGTTCGTTGGCGCCTTCCGAGAGTGTGCGGCCAAGACCCAGTGCGCGCAGCGTGCTGCGAACGCGGCCTTCGGCGATTGCGGGAAGGGTCTCGCGATCGCGTGCCAGGCTCATGATCTGCGTAGCGAGCACGGCGATTGAGTTGTTGAAACGAACCAGGCTGCGCCTGCGCCACGCCTGCATCAACCGTGCGAAAGCATCGCGACGATCCGCCGCCAGCAAAGGCAGGATGCGCGCGAACAGGGCGTCTTCCTGCACCCAGCAGCGTGCGAAGGCATCGAGCGTCATAACACTGCGCACGATGGACCACGGTGCGACGAAATCGCGCCAATGATCTTCTTCAGCGCGTTCTTCCGTCGCGGTGCGTGGCGGACCGGACTGGTTGAGCAGCAGAATGACCGGCTTTCCGATCCATCCGAGGATTTGCAGTTCGGGCGCGACGTAGCCGGCATCGCGCGGATTCTCGGCGGCATTGACCACGTAGAGCACGACATCCGCCGAATCGCGCGCCGCTTGGATTGCCTGCTGGCTGCACCATAGCGGCCGGTTGCGATGGCGATCCCAGACCTCACGCAGCAACCATCCGATCGGGTTGTCGGCGTGCCGCAGGCGCTTGGCCAGTCGTACCGAGTCGCCAAATCCGGGCGTGTCGCACAGGCGCAGTTCATCGCCCTGCTCGGTGCGCAGCAGGACATGCGTCTGCGCAACCTCGGTGACATGCGGTGCATCGCGCACTTCGCCGACATCGCGCAGCAACAGCGTGCGTGCGAGCGTTGTCTTGCCCGCATTGGTATGCGAGACCAGGGTCAGCTCAATGTGCATGGGTGTGCCCATGAGCGGTTCGGGTCTGGCCAGCAAGGGCATGCTCGAAAGCAGTGGAGTCGCCCGCCTGCAGGTCGACGCATTTCAAGTTCAATTGGCGCGCCGACGCGAACGCCGTCCAGGCCTCGCGGCGTTCCTGCAGTCTTTGATCGGTCGTCGACTGCGCGCCAAGGCGAGCGCGGTAGGCGGACTCATCAACGAGTATCGCGATGCCGGGATTTCCCTTGGCCTGTAGGCGATCGAGCAATACACCATGGTGCTCGGACTCGGGCGTCGAGGTGAGATTGAACAGGACGATATCGAGATCAGGCTTCGGCATCGCGTTTGCGGGTTTCAGTTCTGCCGCATCCTCTTCGCCAAAGGCCACAGTGGGAAGTACATGCAGCTGCACATCGTCGCCAAAATGTTGCCGCGCCAGGCGATGCAATCCTGCGCTGGCGGATTCCCCGATGCTGTACGCGTAGGGCAGCACGCGCACATGCGCCGGCACCGTGCGCCAACTGCCGAGGACGCGGCGGAAATAGGCGTCGTCCAGATTGAGCGGGAAGCGCTGTGACAGCGCACGTTCGCGAAACCAGGCGATGGCCGCAAGGCAGAGGCGGGGGAGTATGACGATGATCGATACTGCACAGCTGTATAGATAGATCCAGGGCGCTGCGTTTTCACCATCGCCGCGATCCCAGCGCAGTGCGGCCACCTGTTCGACATCCGGAAAAGGCTGCGCCATAAGGTGTGCAAACGGCTGCAGCAAAGTCGCCAGAATGGCATGCACCATAGGCGGGTCGAGGAAGGTGCTTTCCCAGCCGGCGCGATACTCGAACAGCAGGCCGCGCAGGTAGAGCCCGGCTACCGCGCCGATCGCCAACAAGGCCGCCGATGTGTGCAGGATGCCGGCAAGTCGCGCCGAAGTCAGCGGGGTTGAACGGGCGATCCATTCGCGCACGAAATCCTCATGCCATGGTGTGACCCGGCTGGGCCAGCGACGCAGCAGCGGCTTGCCAAGGCCGACGAGCGCGATTTGCAGGATGCGTGACGTTCCGGAAACCGCGGGTCGCCCTGACCGCAATCGGCGCAGCAACAGCCACAGATAGATCGCGAGACTCCAGACGATCAGGCCGATCAGAGGAAATGCCAGAATGTTCAGACGGTGGCGATCGACCACATGTTCGACCAGCGCACCGAGCAGAAACGCCAGCAGGGGAACAAGCAGGCCCAGCCAGGGAGGCCAGCGCAATCGTTCGTACACGCGTGCAGCTTCTGTCGATCCTTCACTGATGCGCGTGCTCAGCAGCTTCGCACGCTGCACGATAAAGTCCTCAGTGCTCGCTGGTTGGGCTTTGCCAGCAGCTTGCCAACGCGCCAGTTCCGCCGCGGCACGACTCAACTGGGCGCGCTCTTCGTCCGGGATCAGCCTGCCCTGCGCATCGCCGCACTCAATTGCCCGAACCCAGATCACGGTGCGCGCGTCCGACTCGTTCACGATGTGTCCCGGCGTTCAAAGGAATCAGGCATGAGCCGATTATGGCTGATGCGCTGCCGCCCGGGGTCGCACTGACTGGACCGCAAAATCTGTAGGGCACGCGTGTCAAGTGCCGTTGCTGCATTGCCGCACGGTGTAGACGGCACGCGACACGCGTGCCTGCAAGTCTTCGTTTCGGCCTTGCATGATGAATTGTTAGGCGCCTCCCGATACAACCGTGGAAGTCAACCGCGCCAACCTATGGCTGATTCCTGTGTCTTACGTGCGCGGCAAAGTCGATGGCAGCGCCAAACGCAGTACCTAATGCGAGGCCTAGTGCAAGTTGATCGAACGCCACACCGAAAGCCAACCCTATAGCACTGCCAACAGCGATTCCGGCTCCATCGTAGGAATTTCTTATCTCAGGCTTCTTATCGGGCTCAGTCGTCATGTGCAAACTCCGGTATGGGTGCGTTGATGCGGGTGAGGCACCTGACGCTACGTTAAGCCGCCGTTGCACGGCAGCGATGGTTGAAACGAAATACTTCCCGCAGCTGCCTCTCTGCTGGCGCCGGAACCTGTCTCCTGGATGCTGTGCAGACTCGCCATGTTCAGAGATCCATTTGGGAACGCGGACAGTTTGCCAATACGCTGGATCACCGATAAGCAGGCATTGACGACTATCTATTATGCGTTCAGCGTATGGGGTTCCTGCCTGTGTCCGACCTTCTGGCTGGTACATAAGCCTTGCCGCATGGTTGAAACCGGCTCGTTCACTACAGATGATTTGTGCCGGATTACGGGCCCGGACAGACTGTGACATCATCGACTGAGCCATCGGAAAGGAGCCCGTCGCATGTCGTTTGACTTGAGTCTGTCCTACCCGCAATGGCAGGGATCGGGCCGGCATGAGAATCTCCCGCGCGGTGCCGCGGCGGCGGCGGCGGTCTGCGGACAGTACGCGCCGCTAGTCACGGTACCGTTGTTCAATAACGCCAAGGATAAAGCCCACGGCGTCCACCACTGGGAAGCGATCTTCGCGCAATTCCGCAGCGCTCAGAACATGCTTGCGCGCTCGGGTGCCAGACGCGTACTGACCGCTGGCGGCGACTGCGCGGTGGATGTAGCAGTGATCGATTATCTCAACGGCATACATCCAGACCTCCGCGTGATCTGGATCGATGCGCATCTCGATGCCAACACGCCTCAGACTTCTCCCAGTGGCAACTTCCATGGTATGCCGGTCAGCGCGATCCTGGGGCGTGCGCCCGACCCGATGAGGCCGTTCCTGAGTACGCCGGTTGATCCGGCACGCTTTCATTATTTTGGCATCTGTATCGGCGATGACGGCGACTGGGCGCTGCAGCGCGAACTGGAATTGAAGTTGCTGGATCCACAGGCAATCATCACTGGCCCGGTGCACATTCATTTCGACCTCGACGTGCTCGATCCGCGCGAATTTCCTTACGTCGCATATCCTGAAGGCAGTCTCGGGATCGAAGATGCCATCGCGTTGGTCGGACGCATCGCACGCAATGCCGACGTCGTCGGCTTTACTGTGACCGAATTTGCCCCCGCCGATGATAACGAGGCCCGTGAAGGCAGCCGAGTGATCGCAAGGCTCTGCGAGACGGCCATCGGGTGGTTTTAGCTGGGGGGCCTGCCCCGACGCGACCTGTTCCGGCAGCCGAACTGCTGAGTCCTTCGCGGTGGCGGCGTCGCGCGCGAAGACGGGAGTCGGTGAAGAATCAACTTTTGGTCGAAGTCCGGAAGTACCAACCCGTCGCCATCTGCTTCCAATTCGAGGCTCAAGCCCTTGAGAGGATGAAGCTTTTCCTTATCCGCCCGACACCGTTCCGGTTGGCGCCGACCCGCCAGCCAGAGGTGTCGTGGACGACGCGCTGCGCTTGCCGCATTCGAAGCGTTACGGGGATCTTGCAGCCCTGCGCTGCCTGAAAGCAAATTGGTTTGCCCGACGATAACGACGTCGCGGTCTACCGGTCCTTGACATGCAAGAATTTACTTGCATATAGTGCGCCACACCCAAGCCGGCAATGACCACAGCTTTATTGCCGGCTGCACGCGTCGCCATCGCGGCATCGTGGTCATTGAGCGCAACAAGACAAGGAACGAGCACATGCCGGATATCCTGCACCGAATCGGAATCAAGTCATCATTGAATGCCGTGTACCGGGTACTGACCACACGCGATGGTCTGGCCGGGTGGTGGACGCGTGACACGCAGGGAGAGGGTGCCGTCATCGGCGGCCAGCTGCGGTTTGCATTCAGCGCCGGTGGCGTGGAGATCGGCGCTTTCGAGATGAAGGTGCTGGCGCTGGAGCCGGATGCCCAGGTGCTGTGGCAGGTGGTGGATGGGCCGGAAGAGTGGATCGGCACGCAGATCAGTTGGGGCCTGAAGCAGGAGGGCGACTACAGCATCGTGCTGTTCAAGCATCTGGGCTGGCCTGAGCCGGTGGAGTTCATGCACCACTGCAGCACCAAGTGGGCGATCTTCCTGATGAGCCTGAAGTCACTGCTGGAAACAGGGCAGGGTGCTGCCAGCCCCGACGACGTCAAGATCGACAACTGGAATTGAAGGGACCTCAACCATCGACAAGGTTTTCAAAGCACTGGCGGATCCCACGCGCAGGCGACTGCTGGACCTGTTGCATCAGGACAACGGGCAGACGCTGACGGCGCTGTGCGAGCACATGGAGATGTCGCGGCAGGCGGTGACGCAGCATCTGCAACTGCTGGAGGAAGCCAACCTCGTCGCCATCGTCTGGCAGGGTCGGGAAAAATTGCATTACCTCAACCCGGTGCCGCTGCACGATATCTACGAACGCTGGATCGGGAAATTCGAGCGCAGCCGCCTGAGTGCGTTGCGCGACCTCAAGAAGAAATTGGAAGGGAATTAAGATGAAAAAACCTGATTACGTGTATGTCACCTACATCGCGACGACGCCCGAGAAGGCATGGCAGGCTCTGGTCGACGTCGACATGATGCGCGAATGGTGGGTTGATCCGCATGCCAGTGGCTGCGCCCGCGTGAACGTATCGGATTGGAAACCCGGTTCGCGCTGGGAGCATCAGCGCGTCGATGGTTCAGGCATTGTCGACATCGTCGGCAAGGTCATCGAGCACACGCCACCCAGCCGCCTGGTATTCACCTGGGCCAGGCCGGGCGATGCCGCCGATGAATCGAAGCATTCGCGCGTGGCCTTCGATATCGACCACTACAGCGATGGACTGATTCGTCTGACGGTGACGCACGACGAACTCGAGAGCGATACCGAAATGCTCAAGGGTATTTCCGGCGGTTGGCCCAAGGTGCTGTCGAATCTCAAAACGTTCCTGGAGACAGGACGGGCACTGCAGCGCTCTGTGATGACGGCTTGAAGAAGCGGGAGAGGTGGCGCCACAGCAATGGATCGTCGCGACGAAACGTGAAAATCAACGGCAGCGGAGCAAGCCCCGCTCTACAACATCAAGGGCAAGAGCGAGCGGACTCTGGCCGGAGCGGCCACGCATCTAATCGCATTTGAGGATACGATCCACGCGATCTGTGCCGCGCAGCAATCGCTTGTACGCGCAACCCACTTCAGGAGAATCGAGATGGCCAGCAAGAATACGATTTGTCTCTGGTACAACGGCGATGCGTTGGACGCGGCGAAGTTTTACGCTGCGACGTTTCCGGATAGCGCCGTGGGCGCTGTTCATCGCGCGCCTGGCGACTATCCGTCGGGCAAGCAGGGCGATGTCCTGACCGTCGAGTTCACGGTGTTGGGCACGCCTTGTCTCGGCCTGAATGGCGGGCCGGCGTTCAAGCACACCGAAGCCTTCTCGTTTCAGGTTGCGACCGACGACCAGACTGAAACGGACCGCCTGTGGAACGCGATTGTCGGAAACGGCGGCCAGGAAAGCGCATGCGGTTGGTGCAGGGACAAGTGGGGACTGTCGTGGCAGATCACACCACGCGCGCTGACCGCCGCGATTGTCGATCCTGATCGAGCGGCAGCCAAACGCGCATTCGACGCCATGATGGGCATGAAAAAGATCGACATTGCGGTAATCGAAGCGGCGCGTCGCGGCTGACGCCCACGAATCCGGCTAAGCCCCGGCGGCAACGACCAAGCGCTCGTCGTGTTGGCCGCGTCAGCGCATTTGCCGGCATGGACGCCCCTTCGCGCGAGCGCGGAATTCAGATTTTTCTGGACTACTTCCCTCCGCTCCGCCAAGCTCCGCGCGCCGTCGAACGGGGAGCGGAAAGATGACAATGCATTGGCGCATGATCTTGGGAATTTCTTTGACCGGCAGTCTTGCTGTCGCGCAGGATGCCGCTGCACAGTCCTGGACTGAACGCGATCCGGTTGCGGCTCGCGACTTGCAAGTATTCGGGCAGGCGACACCGGCTCAGTACCGCGTGTTCGATCTCGACGCGGAGGCGATGGCGAGTCGTCTGGGCGCGCTGTCCGCGGGACGCGTGACGGATCAGGTCGTGATGCTGCCGACGGCAGCAGGTGGGCTGGCCGAGTTCCGTGTATCGGCCAGCGGCGTGATGTCGCCGCAGTTGGCGGCGAAGTTTCCGCAGATCCAGGCGTTCCAGGGAAGCCAGGTCGATCGACCGGAGGTACGCGTGCGCATGGAGCTGACGCCGCTCGGTTTCGGCGCGATGGTGTTCGGTGAGGGACGGGTGGAGCTGGTGCAGCCCGTCGCGATCGGCGAGGCGCAGCGCCACATCGTGTTCGATCGCGCGAGCATACAGCGCAGCACGCGGTCGAGTTGCGGCTTCAATGAACAGCTCGCGCGGTCGACTTCACTGGGGCGCGTCAATCACCTGCACGTTGCGCCGGCACCGCATACGGTGACCGGCGAGACATTTCGTGTCTATAGCGTCGCTGTGGCGGCGACCGGCGAGTACACGGCCTTTTTTGGCGGCTCCGTCGCGGGTGGATTGTCGGGGGTGGTGAGCGCGATGAACCGCGTCAACGAGGTCTATCAGACCGATCTGGGCGTGCAGATGGTGCTGGTGGCAAACAACAATCTGGTGATCTACACCGATGCGGGCACCGATCCCTATACCAACGACGATGCATTCGAAATGCTCGACCAGAACCAGGCAACACTGGACAGCGTGATCGGCGACAGCAATTACGATGTGGGCCATGTGTTCTCGACCGGCGGCGGAGGCGTAGCGGGGCTGGGCGTGCCCTGTGAAGCAGGTGCCAAGGCTCAGGGCGTGACCGGCCGCTCCGCCCCCGTTGGCGATCCGTTCTATATCGATTACGTGGCGCATGAGATGGGCCACCAGTTTGGCGCGCCGCATTCCTTCAACGGCACCACTGGTGCCTGCGGCGGAGGCAATCGCGATGGGCTGGATGCGTACGAGCCGGGCAGTGGCTCCACCATCATGGGTTATGCCGGCATCTGCGGCGGCGAGGACCTGCAACCGAACTCCGATCCGTATTTCCACGCCGGCAGTCTGCAGCGGATGCAGGCCTACGTCAGCGGCGCCGGGGCGTCCTGTGCGGTGAACCTCTCCGGCGGTGGCGCGGCACCGACCATCGACGCCGGTATCGCAGCGAATATTCCGGCCAGCACGCCGTTTACGCTGCAGGGCAGCGGGCCCAGTGGTGCCGGCTACCGCTACACCTTCGAGCAGTTCAACCTCGGCACCGCTGCGCCGCCCAACATCGATAACGGCACCAGGGCGATCTTCCGTTCGTTCAATCCGATCGCGCAACCGCAGCGCACGGTGCCGCTATTGTCCACCGTGCTCGATCCGCCTGCGCTGCCGCTGGGTGAAGCCTACGCCACCAGCAATCGCGCGCTGCTGTTCCGCCTCACCGCGCGCGAGCAGCGGACGCTTTCCGGTAGCATCAACGCCGGTGTCACCGTCAGTGACGACGTCACCTACACCGTCAGCGCTGCAGCCGGCCCCTTCGTCGTCACCGCGCCTGCCGCGGGCGCGACCGTGTCAAACCCTTTCGCGGCGACGTGGAACGTGGCCGGCACGACTGCGGCGCCGATCAGCTGCGCCAATGTCGAGATCGCGCTCAGCACCGACAACGGCCTGACCTTCCCGAGCATCCTCGCCGCAAGCACTCCGAATGACGGCACACAGTCAATCTCCACCGGTAGCCCGCCCACCGCCACAGCACGCGTGCGCGTGCGCTGCGTCTCGCAACCGTTCTTCAACATCAACCCAGGCGCCTTCAGCATCAGCGCCTCCAATGTGCTCTTCGGTAACGGCTTCGAGTGAGGAATGCTGCAAAGGCCTGATCGTGTCCGGAGCCGCGACAGTCCACTGTGTCGGGGGGGGCGAAAAATCGCAGAGTTTGACCGGCTACGCCGTTGAAAACCGGGCGTGGCAAGCAACAGGCTGGTAGAGAAGTCGATGTGACCTATTCAGAGGTTACTTATGTGGTTGGCAACGACAAGCACAGTCGCAGGCCCGGATCGGCCCTGTGCGCAGACAATGTCCATCCATGCGCGAGCGCGATCTCTTGGCAAATGGAGAGTCCAAGGCCCGCACCGTGATCGCGCCGATGAGTGCCACGCCAGAAGCGTGCAAATATCTGCGACAGCTGCTCCTGACTTACGCCCGGACCCCAATCGCGTACCGACAGCGTCGCAGTGTCGACTTCCACTCGCACCTGCGTACCTCGGGGGGCATGCTGGATAGCGTTCTCCAGCATATTCTTCAGTAGCGTAAAGAGGGCGCCCCGATCGGCGAGCCATCGCCCACCGGAGACATTGTCTGGCGTTACCAAGTGCACATCCGCCGCATCCGCCATACGCCGCAGATAGTTGGCCGCTTCCTTCGCCACTTCTTGCACGTCGACCGCGGCGAAACTGTAGTTCTGTCCCTCGCTTGCTTCGGCCAAGTGCAACAGTTGCTGTACCTGGCGCGCCATGTGTTCAACGTCGTTCAGCAGTAATCTGCGGTCATCGCCAGCGTCGGTCAATTCGATCTGTGCGCGGATCAACGCCAACGGCGTCTTCAATTCGTGCGCCGCTGTTGCGAGGAACTCCTGCTGGATGCGATATCCCCGCTCCAACTGCTCCAGCACGCGGTTGAAACTGTCCACCAGCGGCGCAATCTCGGTCGGTACTGCATTGGTTTGCAGTCGAGCGTTGAGAGAATAAGGAGAAATTGCGGCGGCGGATTCCGATATCTCGCGCAGCGGCTTGAGTGCGTACCTTAGCGTTAAGTATCCGCCCACGCCGAAGACGAAGAGCAGGACCAGACTGAACAGGATGATCCGCGCGCCCGTGAACGGTAACGCGAACGCGCGGTACGAGAGATGCAGGAATCTTGTGCTGACGGCGTTCTGCAGAAACCAAACTCGCCCGTTGTGCTCGACAGGTTCGGTGGCGCCACGCATCGCGACACCTGCGTGTTCAAACTCGAACCGCCCGCGTTCGAGTCGGCGAGCTACCCCGCTCTGGGGCCAAAACGCTTCTCCAGCAGCGGAGAACAAGGCGACGTTCCCCGATGCATCCAGCACGCGGTATGCGATTTCGTGTTTCAGGCTTTCGTAAAGCCAGGAGGGGAGCTCGCCATGGTTGTCATCGAATCCAAGCGGATTGCCCTCGCTGTCGAACTGGAGCATTCCGGCCATATCCTTCGTGAGGTGGGCCACGTCCGTTGCGGACAGGACATCCCCTCGAAACGTGACTATCGCGAAGGCGATCAGCACAAACAGAACCCTGATCAGCACCGCGCCAGTGATGTAGGCGAGCAGCACTTTTACGCTGAGGCTATTGGGCGACATCGACTTCACGAAGCGCATAACCCAGACCCCTGACATTGACTATTTGCTGCCGCGAACCGATGGCGGCCAGCTTGCGGCGAATACGGTGAAGAGCCACATCCAGTGCGTTCGGTGTGACCGCCTCATTCATCCCCCATCCCGCCGCATCCAGCGCGCTGCGTCGCACGACCTCTTCTTGCTTGCGCACAAGCAGCAGCATGACCTGCATCTCTGCGGGAGCGAGGGTGACGATTTCGTCTCCGCTGCACATAACGCCGGCATCAGGACGCAGAGTCAGATCGCCGTAACTGGGATCGAGCGGGCGGCACTCCACGGGACGGCGCAGCAATGCCCTTACACGCGCCACCATCTCGTCCATGGCGAACGGTTTGGAAAGGTAGTCGTCGGCTCCGGCGTCGAGACCCTCTATGCGGTCGTGCAGCGCATCACGTGCCGTCAACACGAGGCAGGGCAAGCCAATTCCGGAGTCGCGCAACTTCCGCAGCAAGACCAGCCCATCGCCATCCGGCAATCCGCGATCGAGGACCAATGCCTGGTAGGGCATCTGCTGGACGGCAGCCCACGCGGCGTCGATACGGTCGAACACATCGACCGCTATTCCGGCGGCCTCCAACCCCTTGCACATCAGCTGGGCGAGCCGTTCGTGGTCCTCGATCAGGAGTATTCGGTTCATCGGATGCGATACAGGTAGCCCGTGAAAATCATCGTCTTTCTGGCGCGAGCTGTAACCGGTTTATTTTTGATCTCGCAGCCCAGCACGATGCATTGCAGGGTGCCTAAAACTGAATGCTGTTGGTCGATCAGATCGTCGGTGCACAGGGAGAAGTCAGCGTTCACAGTGCTATCCACAACATAGGCAGGACAATCCGCGCGGGCCTCGGCGCTGCGCACACCGTAGTAGTGGTCAGCATACTTCTTATCAAACCATTTGGCGCTAACGCTCGGCGTGGGCAGGAGACACCCGCCCTGCGAAGAATGGCCGTTCGAGGCCGATGTTGAGCCGCTGCCTGGTTTCCTTCGATGCGTCGAAACTTCACTCAGCCACGCCAACGAGCTGATTGCTGCATTTGATGGAAGGGCCGGCCTGGATACAGCTTGAATATCCAGCCTGGCCCCATCACCTGCACCCGGCGGTTCTCGAAATAGATCAGCGGCAGCATCTGCCGCAGCCACAGAAACTGTTGCGTCAAACTCCAGCTGGATCACTACCGATGTGACATCTCGCTGTCACAATGACGGCCCCGAATCGATCGCTCCGGGCGCCAGTGGCAATAACATCGTAGCGCTGCGACCGCCGATACTGACCTTACCGTAGCGCTGCGCACACAGCGCGCGGTTAGCCTTCACTGCTGCCTTCTTCAGGCGCCCGCGCTGCAATCCGAACCGGGTCGGATCGGTATCCAGCAGGGCGCGGCTGAAGTCGTTGCCGAAGCTACCGGCGAGCTGCCAGGCGTCGCCAATCGGTGACACCATCGCGACCTGCGCCACAGCGTTTGCGCCCCGCGCCCAACGCATCAGAGCCACCTGGCCCGCGTGCGGATCGCGCAGCTCCGCCTCCATCGCGAGGCCGCCGAGGCCGACCGGCAGGCGGATCGGCACGAGCGTGAAAATCCCGATCACCGACGAAGCCCCCGATGCGGTACGGCTGCTGGGTTCGATCGCGGTGACCACCAGTCGTGCATCAAGCACACCGTCGGCGGGCGCAGCCTGCAGCTCGGCATAGCGGGCTAGCCCGAGGCAGACCGAGCGCGCAGCGTGGTTGGCCACCAGCGTGGCCTGGGCGGGCGCAATCACGTCACCGTGCGCACCTTCGGCGAGGTGCACCTCTGGCAGGGTGATGCGTGGCGTCGCGCGCAGCGCGTCGGCATCCACGAATTGCTCGACCTGGGCGTAGCGCTTGTCGGCGGCGTTGGACAGCGGTTGCTCATTCTCGTACACACCTTCCCGCTGAGCCGGTACGCTGGCACATGCCCCGAGAGCCAGGACGGCGGTAACGGTGAGGCTGCGGAATAGGGTTGTCGTCAGGATGGCAGGTCTATTGAAGTGTTGGGCGGCGGCGAGAAGCATGGACTTATTCCTATGTATAAAGCGGATATGCCCATGCTCCCGCGCTGCCTCTTACGGAAGACTTACGGAAGAACTAAGTTGACGAAGGAGGAAGGTTACAGTTCAGTGCGTCGCACGGCGCGGGCGACTATTGCTCAAGCTCGCTCCGCATGACACCGACGGCGAAATGGTGGCCCCTGTTTCATGCGCTTTCAGGGTGATGAGCGGTGTGGGTCGAGTGACCCACTAGACTCCGTCGCCTTGTCTTCAACGTCCGCGCATCGCCAGGATGGCGCAAGCAATCACCCGGATACACGCTAAGCCGAGCTACCCTTACTGCCATTGATTCGCAGTGGCGACGGTTCGTCGGCCTTTTACCAGACGGTTCGACGCAATGTTCCCGCAATGATGGGCGGTGACCCTGCCAACGGAGAATATATGCGCTTGCTGCTGGTCGAAGACGAACCGGAATTGGTATCTGCCCTGACCGCGGCGCTGAGTCGTCGGGGCATGGTGACCGATCATGCCCCCACGCGGGCGTCTGCGCGTGTCATGTTGAATGCCACCGACCACGCGGTCGTCCTGCTCGATCGTCGGCTTCCCGATGGCGACGGCATCCACCTCGTACCTGAATTTCGTCAGCGCGGATATTCAGCGCCGATCATCGTCTTGACCGCGCAGGATGGAATCGATGACCGAATTGACGGGCTCGATTACGGAGCCGATGACTATCTTGCAAAACCCTTTGCCGTCGATGAGTTGCTTGCGCGCATCCGCGCTGTGCTTCGACGTTCGCCCGAGGTGCCATCATCTGCGATCACGATCGAATCGCTGACATTTGATTTTTCGCACCGCGAGGCGCGCGTCGGTGGGTTGCATATTTTGTTGCCGAGGCGCGAACTGTTGGTCCTCGAAGCGCTGCTACGCCGGGTCGGCAGAGTGGTTCCGCGCGAGTCGCTTGAGCGCGCGGTTTATGGCTACAACGACGAGATCCACTCCAATGCGCTCGACACCCACGTCTGCCGGTTGCGGCGCAAGCTGGTTGAATCAGGCGCTGGGGTCGAAATCCATACATTGCGCGGCATCGGTTATCTACTGAAAGATGGCTAAGAACACTCGGAATTCATTGGCGCGGCAAATCATCGTTCGACTGCTCATACTGCAAGCCGGTGTGCTGAGTGTTCTGGTGGTGGTGACGATGACCGGGCTACATCTCTCCGGTGAGATGATCGCTCCGGATTCGACGGTCAGAACAATTGCGCTGCTCCGCGACGCTGTCGTCCGCGACCAGGACGGTCGCCTTGTCATCCTGCCCAACGACGAACTCGATTCCCTCAGGCGCGATGTGCCTGGAACTTGGTATCAGATCCGCGATCGTGCCGACGGGCGCATCACGGTCGGTGAGGTCCCGCCCGAATATGAGGGCATAGGAGAGGCGCTCAACAATATCGGGCAGGCCCGAATGGGCTGGAGTATCGGCGATTCCAACACCGGGTCGGCGCGAATGAACTGGGTCGAGAGTCAGGCCGGTCCCGTTCAAGTGGTCACAGGGTCGAGCGGCCCGGTTGCGACGCGGTGGTTCCTGTTGGTCTTGGTGGCCTCGCTGGCCAGCATGGTGGTGCCATTGTTGACGATCATGGCACTTGCGACGTTTGTGGTTACGCCTTGGGTCGTCAAGCGCGCGCTGGGCGGTTTGAAGCGAGCTGCGGACGAGGCGGAGCGCATCGACGTGGATCGGCGCGGCGGGCGCCTCAGCAACCATGAAGTGCCCAGCGAGATCACCCCGTTCGTTGACGCGATCAACGCTGCGCTCGAGCGTCTGGACAGCGGCTACACTCGTCATCAACGCTTTCTGGCGGATGCCGCACACGAGCTGCGTACGCCGATAGCGATTTTGCGAATCCGCCTGGATGCCCTCGCGGACAGTGCTGAAAAACGCCTGCTGATTCGCGACACTGATCGCCTCGCCCATCTCGCAAAGCAGTTGCTGCATACGCAACGTTTGTCTTTACACACCGAACGCGTAGCGATCGATCTGGTTGCATTGTGTGGTGAGGTTCTGTCAGATGCGGCTCCGCTTGCGATCGAATCAGGCTATCAGTTGGCGCTGAACGCAACCGAACCTTTCAGTACGATCGGCGACCGCTGGGCGATCGAACGCGTGCTGGTAAATCTCATACACAACGCCATCGAACACAGCGCTGGCAGCCGGATCATCGTACACGTGAGCGATGGCATGGTTCAGGTTGAGGACGACGGCGTTGGTATCCCGATCGATCTGCGCGAGCGTGTGTTCGAACCTTTTTTCCGCGCAACACCAAACGGTCGTGGTGCCGGTCTTGGGCTGTATCTCGTTCGCCAGATGATGCGTATGCATGGTGGTGACGCGACCTTGTTGGATGGGCCCGCCAGCGGCACCCATTTAAGGCTGACTTTTCCGCGATCGCATCGCGCGATCGATGCACCCGACGCAAGGTTGCCGTAATCCAGGCTTGCCAGTCTGGTATCGCCATCCGGGCTGGGAAAGACAACATGAATTCGCCAAAAAAAAAAAGAAACCGATGCCTCACTACAGCAACACCAACTGACTTCCGGCCTGTCGAGCTTTATCCAAGCGCTGATCGCCCACCCGGTGCGCGTTGGCGCGATCTGCCCTTCCACCGATTCGCTGGCGGACCTGATCACAAGCGAGATCGATGCCACACGAGCGCCGGTACTGGAGCTCGGGGCGGGAACAGGCGTTTTTACCGATGCGCTGATGCGGCGAGGCATTCGCGAGCACGAACTGATTCTGATCGAGGCTGAGCCGCGACTTGCGCAGCATCTGAAACATCGCTTTCCAAACGCGATGGTCATCTGCATGGACGCGGCGCAACTGCTGTCCAGACTCAATGGTTACGCTGGCGCTGTCGGAGCCGTAGTCAGCGGCCTGCCTTTGCGCAATTTTACAGCTGCCCACGTGTACGCGATCCTGACGCAGGCGCTTGAGTTGCTGCGGCCGGACGCGGCGCTGTACCAGTTCACTTACGGGTTGCGCAGCCCGATCGATGTTGCGACTCTGTGTGCGCTGCACCTTGATGCGAAACGGATTGGCAACACTTGGCGAAATTTTCCGCCGGCCGCGGTCTACCGGTTCCGGCGGCGCGTTGACGAATCTCAATGCCTGTCAGGCGCATGAGCATACTGATGACAGAGGCCGTACAGACCTTGCTTGGATTCGGTGCCGTGGGCTTGGTTGCAGTGACGCTGGCCGAAAAGTTGATCCCGATAATACCCTCACACGCATTGCTGATCATGCTCGGAATGACCGTCGTTGATGACCAGCGGTCGCTGCTGATTGCGCTCGTGGCGGCAACAGTCGGGTCGACGCTTGGATCGCTGTGTTGGTATACCGCAGGCCGTATGCTCGGCGCGAAACGCTGTGAAAGCTTGGTTTCTCGCTTCGGCAAATATGCATTCTTGACCTTGTCACGCTACCGTCGAATGACCCACGCGTACCGGCAACGGCCTTTCCGGGTCACGCTTCTGGGGCAACTCCTGCCGACCGTGCGCCTCTATCTTCCGTTGCCCGCCGGTGTGATTTCTCAGCCTCTGTTCAACTTTATCCTGGCATTGGCGCTGGGAAGTCTGGTCTGGAATTTTCTCTTCCTGACGATTGGCTACGCTCTGGGTGACAGATATACGGACCCGGCTCGAGTGGGGCTGGCGATGCTGCTGGCTTTGATCGCCGTTGAAGCTTCGCTGGCTTGGGTATTGTGGGTAAGGCGCCAGCGGCATCTATCAGGTGAGTGCCTCACGACGGCAACACCGATGAGCAACGAGATTGAATGACCCTGGCAGCTCGAAACAAGCGCGCTGGTAGTTTCTCATTTTAGTGGTCTTGAACATGGCGAAGCGCACATGCGATGCAAGACAAGCACTGTTTGGTGGCGCAGTGAGATCGGCAGGGAAGGGCGGCCCGATGGAGCTGAGAACAAGTGTTAATGTTGTTTTATAACATAATGATTTATTTGAATAATTTATCAACCATAGCGAAGCGGTATTACGGGTTTTCAGCAGTGGAGTTGGTCATCCGTCACGCCGGCATTCTGACCTCTGCAAACATCGAACGGCGCAACGGCTCTGGCTGCGATTGATGCTGCGGATATATCGATGTCGGGTACCCTTTCGGGGCACCCGACCTACGTTGGAGTCAGATGTGCGGTGATGATCAGGAAGCGCTGGGGTACTTCACGCTGCAACCATAGGCCTGTGTCGTCGGACGGCTGATCGGCTTGCCCGCCATGGCTTCGGCCAGCGACTGCGACACATAGTTAGTGGCGCCTTTGATGTCGTCCGGGTTGGCGGTGGGCTTGCTGTCGATCGCGCCGGCATAGATCAGCTGGCCGTTGGGATCGACGATATACATGTGCGGCGTCGTGCGCGCGCCGTAGGCATGGCCGACCGCGCCGGTCGAATCCACGATCGTTGCCGTCGGTGTGGCGCTCTTGGATTTCTGCCAGGACTGGAGCCCGGCGTAGGCCGCGCTGTTGTCGCCATCGGTCGCCATGGTCTGCACCGTCAACCACACGGCGCCATCGGCGATGGCCTGCTTCTGCGTGGCCGGCATGTTGCCGCCGTCGTAGTGCTTCTTTACGAACGGGCATTCCGGGTTGGTCCATTCCAGCACGACATACTTGCCTTTGTAGTCGGCCAACGAAACCGGCTTTCCTGACGCATCGGTCGCGGCGATCGCCGGTGCCGGCTGGCCTATAACGGCCTGCGCCACTGCGACTGCACTGCTGAGCAGCATCGCGCTGCACAGTGCACCTGTTGTCCAGATTTTCGTCATCGTCTTCATCATGGGCTACCTTCTTGAACGGTGGAGAGAGGTCCGTCGACAGGGGCGGACGGACGGTTGAGCACGCGTCGCAGGTCATCGACGCGCAGTATCTCAGGCAACAGCTCGGGTGCCTGAGTAGAGGAAACATAAAACGCATATACCGGCACACCACTGCGGCCGAGGCGCGCGAGTTCGGTGGCGATTCCGGCATCGCGGCGCGTCCAATCGGCACGCAGCAACACGACATTCCGTTGCTCGAACATATCAAGCACAGCGGTATCGGCAAGTGCCGTACGTTTATTGAATTGGCAGGTGATGCACCAGGCTGCTGTGAAATCAACGAACACAGGCCGTCCCTGCGCAAGCGCCTGCGACTGCGCTGACAGTGACCAGGGCTGCCAGCGCGCTGTTGCCGGCACTGCCGCTAACGAATCTGTCGACATACGGATACTGGGCAGCGCCCAAGTCACCGTCATGGCCAATACGATTGCAGCCAACGCACCGAATCCGATGCGTTCCCTGCGGCTGAAGTCCGTTGCGCCGATCACCCAGGCCGCAAAGGAAATAGCCAACAGCACCGCCATCAGTCCCGCAGCGCCATCCATGCCGACCTGCTGCCCCAGCACCCACAGCAACCAGATCACCGTCGCAAACATCGGAAATGCCATCAGCACTTTGAAGCGCAGCATCCATACCCCTGGCCGCGGCAGCCGCGCCACCAGTGCGGGCACCAGGCTCAGCACCAGATACGGCAGTGCCATGCCCAGGCCAAGCGCTGCAAACACCACCAAGGCCTGGGCAACCGGCAACGTCAGCGCGGCACCCAGCGCGACACCCATGAAGGGACCGGTGCACGGCGATGCGACGGCAACTGCGAGCGCGCCGGTCAATGCGTGATCGAGCGTAGGATGCCGCGCCCGCACATTGCCGATACGGCTGGGCAGAACGCTGGCGAACTCGAACACACCCGCGAGGTTAAGACCGATCAATGTGAACAGTGCCGCCAGCAGCGCAACGAATGTAGGCGACTGCAGCTGAAATCCCCAGCCGAACTGCTCGCCGCCGGCACGCAGAAGAATCAGCAGCGACGCCAACGCGACGAAGGACACGATCACACCTGCGGCATATGCCAATCCGCCGTGAATGCGCGAGCGGCTGTCGTGTCCCGGATCGGCAAAATCCAGCACCTTCAACGACAGCACAGGAAAGACGCAGGGCATCAGATTCAGCAACATGCCCCCGAGCAAGGCCAGGCCCAGCGCCAACAGAAACGACACTGTCGCTGGCGCAGCAGGCACAGGCACAGGCATCGCATCGGATGAAGATGCAGCAGGCGCTGTGGCCGCCCACTCGGCGATCGGCACTTGAACGCGTGCACCACGCGCCACACCAGGCACAACCAGCACGACGGGCATGACCGCGGGACTTTCACTGCGTTGCGCCGACAGCGGAATGCGTGCCGTCCAGTGATCGCCTTCCCATCGCTGCGCCACTTCGGCTGCATGATCGATCACGCCGCCAATCTCGGCGAAGAACTGCAGCTCCTTGTGCAGAAAACCAGGCGGCAAATGATCGATATCGACGACCAGCATCTGATCATTGATGCGGCCCTTCACCACGGCATCCGCAATCT
Source organism: Lysobacterales bacterium (assembly GCA_031391205.1). Classification (GTDB taxonomy): domain Bacteria; phylum Pseudomonadota; class Gammaproteobacteria; order Xanthomonadales; family Ahniellaceae; genus 0-14-3-00-62-12. The sequence continues at coordinate 22,698 of JANMUE010000035.1, forward strand.
CGACCGGTACCAGTGCTGCGGTCGCATCGAATCGGCTTGCGTGCGTGATGACCGGTGCCGACGCCGGAATCCGCAGCGAGAACTCGCCCGTCTCCGGTATGCAGATTTCCTCACAGACCAGCCAGTCGGCACGCAGCTTCACGTCCAGATCGGATGACAGGCCCTCCGAAATCGTAAACGCCACCGGTAGCAACAGCTGATCGTCGTAGCCATAGTTCAGCAACGGTCCGAACGGCAGCCGCTTCGGTGTAGGCCACTGAATCTCGCCTGCGAGCACGCCATCGGGAAGTTTCCAACTCAGTGTCGTCGGCAGTCCGGAATCACCTGGATTTTTCCAGTACGTGTGCCAATGCGGCTGATGCGCGATCGACAATCCCAGCCACACCGGTTTACCGGGCATCACGCCATCGGGCGCATGCACCAGCAACTCGGCACGCACGTGCTCGGTAACCACCACCGATTGCGCCGAAGCCAGGAGCGGGGCGCAGAGCAGCAGGCTGGTGAGGCGCAGTAGAAGGCTCATCGTAGGCTGATTCGCGGGCTATTGCCGATGGATCCATTCACTCTACAGGTTCGACACACTTTGGGGCAGGCTGCGCACTGGCACTTGACGGTGGGCATGCATGCGGTTGTCACAGAGCGGCATTCCAATTTCCGCAGAAGCACCGCACTGTATCTGACCACTTTCGCGCTGATCAGTTCCACGATCGTGACCTCTGCCCCACAACGCTAACCGGAGCACGGCGAAATCAGCGAAGCAGGCCCCATCGATTCAGCGCATCGATCAATTCCTCATGTCGTGCATGATGGTAGACCAGTGCCTGCATGCCCAATTCCAACGCTGCATCCGCGTTGACCTGCATATCGTCAACGAATGCGCAGGATTCGACAGGCGCGTTGAGCGAACGCGCTGCGAGGCGATACGCATGGGGGTCGGGTTTTGCGATACCAACGTCGCCGGAACAGATCAGGGTGTCGACGTGGGCCAGCAGGCCGCGTTGTTCGAGACGCCGTGTCGAGCCGCGGGCAGCGTTGGACAGCAGGGCCATTTTAATCCTGCCTTTGAGTGCGGCAAGCAGGGGCTGCATCGGCGCACGAATGCTTGCGTGCACCTTGTAGTAGTTATGAATCTGCTCGATCGCAGTATCGACCGCCTGGCGGTCGGCGCTGCGGTAGAGACGCGTGCGTACGGCCTGCTCGAATTGCTCGCGCGATATCTGGCCGATGCGCGACGGCAGGTATTCGGGGATGGCATGGGCGGCAGCCCAGAGTTGGCCGTCGGCAAATCCGAGCGGACGGCCGATGCTGTCGTAGTCGGCGGGGTCTTCGTGAATCAACACGCCGCCGTAATCCCAGATCAGTGCTTCAATCATTGAGCAGACCGACATCGCGAGAAGTGCGTGAAAGACGTGCCGCAAGCATACGGCCAGCAAGCGTGATGGCAAGCGCGAACAACACCAGGATCACCGCGACCGCAAACGCCATGCGCATGCCGGTAGCAATGGCCTCGGCACTGGCCGCTGCAATATCGACGGCACCCGCAGCGTGCGCGAACACTGCGCTCATAGCGGAAGCCCCGCTGACGAGTCCGAGATTGCGCGAAAGATTGAGCATGCCGGAAACGACGCCGCGTTGGCCGGCGCGGATACCCATCATGACAGCAGTGTTGTTGGCCGCCTGGAACAAGGCATAGCCGGCGGTGATGAGAGCGAGGGGCGCGACGTACCCTGTGATGCCGGAGGTCATTGGCAGAGCGGCAAGGAGGGCTGTACCTGCGGCCATTCCGATTAGCCCCGCGATGGCCATGCGCTGTGCGCCATATCGATCGACGCTGCGGCCCGCTGGTACGCCGGTCAAAGCAGCAACGATCGGGCCTGACGACATCACAAGTCCAACCTGGGCTGCGTCAAGCGCAAGCGCCCCAGCGAGATAGAACGGACCGACCACCAACGTCGCCATCACCACCGTGGTGACCATCGCGTTCGTGACGAAGCCCACGCTCAGCACGGGATTTCGGAATATCGACAACTCGATCAGCGGTGATACGGATTTTGCCTCGACAAGTACGAAGAGGACCAAGCCAAGAACGGAAATCAGCAGCAGCGCCGCATTGAGCGGACCGAAACTGCCGCGGCCCATCGTCATCGTGAGTGCGTAGGCAGCGAGTGTCAGCGCCAGCAGCAGCGTGCCTGGAGCGTCGAAGCGAGGGCGATTCGCCGTGGCCAACTCAAACGCACGATCATTGGGCAGGCAACGATAGGCAAGCCAGATGGCGATCAGACCCAGCGGCAGGTTGATGAGGAAGATCGCGCGCCAGCCAACATAGGCGATCAACACACCGCCGAACGAGGGACCCAGCGCAGTCCCAATCGCAGACATCGTGCCGAGCAGGCCCATGGCGCTACCGGTCTTTTCCTTGGACACGGCATCGCTGACGAATGCCAGGGCGAGCGCCATCATGATGGCAGCACCGATGCCCTGGACGGCGCGGGCGGCGATCAGCATCCTGAGCGTGGGCGCGGCGCCGCTAACTATTGATGCGGCAGTGAACACCGCGATGCCGGCCAGCATCAGCCGGCGGCGGCCGATCGTGTCGCCGAGCCGTCCCACACTGACGACCACCGTGGTGATGGCGAGGAGATAGGCGATGACCACCCACTGTACGTCCTGAAAGCTCGCGTCAAACGCCTGCACCAGCGTCGGCAAACCGACATTGGCGATGCTGATGCCCAGTGACGACAGCAGCATGGAGAGCGAAAGGGCGGCCAGAGCACCTCTCATTGCCAGTTTCCGTTCTGTGGTTCCTGCGCCAGCGTTGGCTTGGGTTGCATGGGTCTCGAACTTCACCTCGCCACTCCTGCAATCTGGACGCCAGCGTAGTCGCACGGCAGGTGAGGCGGAAGACGCGTCATCTGCATTGTGTCAGTGCATCAGACGCCACGTTGCGATCCGGCGGTGCTACGTTTGGTGCATGACCACACCCGACCTGAACCTGTTGATCACACTGGATGTGCTGCTCGCCGAGGGCAGTGTGGCGCGTGCAGCCGAGCGCCTGCGACTGAGCCCGTCGGCGATGAGCAGGGCATTGGCGCGGTTGCGTGAAGCGACGGGTGATCCACTGCTGGTCAGGGCAGGGCGCAGCCTGGTCGCCACGCCTCGGGCGTTGGAACTGCGGGCGCAGGTCAGTCAACTTGTGCAGGACGCAGGATCGGTTCTGCGCCCCGCGGAGAAGCTCAACCTCAAGCAACTCGCCCGAACGTTCACGCTGCGCACCCGTGATGGCTTCGTGGAGAATTTCGGGCCGAATCTGATTGCCCGCGTCAGCGATGAGGCGCCCGGGGTGCGGCTGCGCTTCGTGCAGAAATTGAACAAGGAAAGCAATGCACTGCGCGATGGAAGCGTCGACCTGGAGACTGGAGTCGTCGACGAGACGACCAGCCCGGAGCTGCGCACGCGGGCGTTGTTTCAGGATCGTTTTATCGGCGTGGTGCGCAGCGGACACGCGCTGTGCGAGGGAGAGGTCACCCCAGCGCGCTATGCATCCGGCCGGCATATTCTTGTGTCGCGGCGCGGCCTGGAAACGGGGGCGATGGACGAAGCTCTGATGGCGTCGGGACTGGAGCGGGATATCGCCACCATCATCGGCGGATTTTCAGCCGCGCTGGCGCTCGCCCGCGGATCGGATCTGGTCGCCACCGTTCCCGAACGCCATACCGGAAACCTGCGCGCAGGAATGCATAGCTTTCCGCTTCCGGTTTCCACACCAGCGTTCACCGTATCGATGCTCTGGCACCCAAGGATGGATGCCGATGCTGCGCACCGTTGGCTGCGGGAATGCGTTCGGGAATTGTGTGCGGAGTAGAGCTAGCGACTCACTAAAAAATGCTCATTACTTCCTTCGTTTTTGCCGCACTGGAATGATTCACTCTCCGATCTGCGGGAGAGTGTTAGGGTGAGGGAGATGTGCGAAGGTGTATGGCAGTGTCGCAGCCCCACCACCCTCATCCGGCCTGCGGCCACTTTTTCCCGCAAAACGGGAGAAGGGATCCCGCACCACAGTCGTTGATGACGACGACTGGATCATGACGCAGGTGTTCGGGTAACGTCGCGCAACCTCTCAAGAGTGTTGTGCATGATCTACCTCGTGATTTGTGCGGTCGCGCTGTTGGCCTCCTGCCTGACATTCTTTTCGGGATTCGGTCTCGGGACGCTGCTGCTGCCGGCGTTCGCTTTTTTCTTCCCGGTCGAGCAGGCCATTGCGATGACGGCGGTGGTGCACATGCTCAATGGCGTGTTCAAGCTGGCGCTGGTTGGGCGCCATGCGCACTGGGGGACGGTGCTGCGTTTTGGTATCCCTGCTATTGCCGCCGCATTGCTTGGCGCCTGGGTGCTGCAGTGGCTGACCGGCCTCACGCCGGTGTATCGCTACGGCCTGTTCGGCCAGTCGCTTGAAGTGACGCCGGTAAAGTTGATTGTCGGCGTGCTGTTGATGGGATTCGCACTGTTTGAACTGCTACCACGGTTACGCGATCTGAAGATCAATCCGCGCTATGTGCCAGTGGGTGGTCTGCTGAGCGGATTCTTTGGCGGTCTTGCGGGCATGCAGGGCGCGTTGCGTAGCGCTTTCCTGGTGCGCGTCGGGCTGTCCAAGGAAGCATTCATCGCCACCGGTGTTGTGGTCGCGGTGATGATCGACGTTACGCGGCTGGGCGTTTACACGCGATCATTCACAGGCGTGGTCGAGGCCTTGGATTATCCATTGCTGACCGCGGCTGTGCTGTCCGCCTTCCTGGGCGCGTTCCTCGGCAATCGTTTCCTGAAGAAGATGACCATGCCCGGCATTCAACGCCTGGTGGCCGTGTTGCTTTTCGTCGTCGCGCTGGGGCTGATTAGTGGAGTGTTGTAATCAGGAATGAAGGTGATCCTATCGGCAACACCCGTGTCAAATCCGCCGCAACAGCGCATAAGCAAAGGACTGTTCCGATCCGGCCGGCGTCTGGTGGCGCTCCTGGTGCGCGGCTATGAGCTCGAATCGGTTTCCGAGAATCTGCGCAATGTCGTGCGCAGAGCGGCGTGCAACTGCCAGTCCCGAGCAGCGCTCCGGGCCGTCCGGGGCGAATCCGCCGATCACAGCATGACCGCCGATCGCCAGCGCATGCGCGACTTGCCCGGCATACGCCCGAACATCATCTTCGTGGGTGAGAAAGTGCATGACGGCGCGATCATGCCAATGCGTGTAGGCGCTATTGTGGAGGATCACACCGGTGACGTCACCCGCCAACCAGGTCACACGTCGCGCGCGCTCGGCGAGCCGCGCCTGAGCAACCCCGAGGGCTGCCGCGGAAAGATCCAACACGGTGACCGCACCAACGCTACGGTCCAGCAAGTCGTCAACCAATGTCGATGCTCCGCCGCCCACATCGATGACGTGGCTGCGTGAAGAAAGGCCCGCACGTTCCAACAGCGCCAGCGACGTCTCCAAGTGATCACGGTACCAACTCACCGCCGTCGAGGACTTCTGGGTGTATACCGATTCCCAATGGGATGATCGGTCGTCATCTACTGGTACTGGCGTGGTCATACAAGGCTCCTGCGATCCGCGCGATCGCACAGCCAACGATTATCGCCTATATGCGGGAGCTCGCGACGATCGTTACCAGCAATCGAACGCGCCTCGACTATTTCTTCTCGCTGACCCGCAGAAAGCGGTTCAACACATAGGTCTGGAACCCCTCGTCGTTGGGGTCGAGTTCGAACAGTTCGTGGTATTCGTCCGGCGGGACGAAGGTGTAGGTGTAACGCGCCTGCCAACCCGGCGGCACGTTTTCCAGATGCTCGGCTAGCAGCACCAATTTGGTTTCGGTGCTTGACACCTCGTCCTGAACGTAGGTCGTGGTAAAGCCCAGGGTGTCGAATGTCCGAAGCACCAGCTTGTTGCGCCTGCGATCGAAACTCCACATATCCATCGAGCGATGGATCTCGCCCTTGGCGTTCTTTTCCTGTTTTGGATATACCGACTGCGCGTCTGCGCGTAGATAACGGCAGTGCAGGGCGCATTCTATGTGACGTTCGCTTGCCGATGTTCCGGGTTCGCCTTCGCCAATGCCTGCCCAGTCGCCTTGCAGCCAGTGCAGTTTGGCAAGCGGATCACGCTTGGGTTCGTCGGCATGTGTCGACGCAGCAGCGGCAGCAAGCACAAAGCAAAGAACGATTTTCGGCGAAGGCATCTTCATGTTTAGCATTCCGTTGAGGTGGCGAAAGGGTACTGTCTGTTGCTGACATCAGACTTGCAAAAAACGGCCAAACAACGATGACCGATCAATCCGGCCCGCGCTCGTAGAATGCCAGTGGTTCGCTGCGGAAAGCGCGCGGCGTCATTGCAGTCTGTTCGCGAAACGCGTTGGCGAATGCCGCGTGATCCGAGAATCCCAGTCGCTGTGCGATGGCGGTGATGCTCAAATCCGGCCGTTCCTGCAGCAATGCCCAGGAACGCAGTACGCGCCCCGACAGCTCCAGTTGTTTGGGCGAAATCCCAGCCGATTCGCCGATCCAGCGGCGCAGGGATCGAAGACTCGTACCCAGCGCCGCTGCAGTACGCTCGATCGGCGCGCCGTTGGAACGCCAGACCAGTTGTGTATGCAGCCGCTCCAGATGCGCTTGCTCCGCGCTCCAGGATGTCAGCCGCATTCGCAACCAGTTTTCGACGGCTGTGAATCGCGTCATCGGCTCGGCAGCAGCAAGTTGATCGGTTAGCGCATCGACCGAAGTTCCGAGCACATCCTTCAGTGCGACGGGTTGATCCCACAGATCGTGGATGGGTCGTCTGAGGATCACGCTGGCGACGATCGCGCTGGTACGAAAAGCCACCATGCTGCCCCGGTCCGTCGAGCGCAGCCGCACACAGGCAGAACGCTGCGCATACAGCATCGCCTGCGGCAGCAGCTCCCAAACCGATGAACCCTCGCGTTGCATCGCACAGGGCGCATGCAAATGAAAAACAAACTCTACATGCGCATCAGGTGCGATCAGGCCCGGAATCAATGCATCCGCCACATCAAGATCCGCACTCCAGATCGATTGCACGAGGGGGCGCAGGGTTCGCGAGGCTGGTGCAGCAGGAAGCTCATCGGTGCCTAAACCTATTGGCCGGCCGTGCGAATTCTATTTGATAATTCCGATCTGGCGGGAAGCGCACGCCGTCAAGACCGCCACAGCGCGATATCCGCGGCCGCGAGCCGCCGGAGCCAGTCGCCATGGGCAGCGCCGCACCGAAAGCAGCTAAAGATTTCGACAGCAGCCGACGCCAGCCCGTGGTGTCCTGCGCATGCCCGATCTGCGGGTATGCATTGGACGAACATCGTGACTGAGAAAATCTGTGCTGCACGTGTTGGCACGCCGGACTATGACGTGTTTATGGCGCAGCTGGGCGGCGGGGCCGAACCGGCGCAGCGCCGCTGCCACGCCCGGATGCCAGTCCGTGGCGGGGCGTCACAATGAGCGCGAATCGCCGAGTTGCCGTTTTCGGCGCCTACGGGCATACCGGACGCTTTATCGTCGCATCGTTGCGCCAACGCGGGTGGACCCCGATCCTGTGCGGCCGCGATGCGGGCAGGCTGGCCGCGCTGGGCAATACCCACCCCGAATGGGAGCAGCGACTGGCCGCGGTCGACGATCCGGCATCACTGGACCGCGCACTCGACGATGCATTCGCCGTCATCAACTGTGCCGGGCCTTTCCTCGACACCGCAGTGCCAATGGTCGAAGCTGCGCTGCGTGCACGCATTCATTATCTGGATGTAAGCGCCGAGCAGCGCGCCGTGCTCGACGTCTTCGAACGTTTCGCCGATGCGGCAAACGCGGCGGGGGTGACAATCATCCCCGCGATGGCGTTCTACGGCGGCATGGCCGATCTGCTGGCAACCGCTGCGCTCGGCAATTGGCCGGACGCCGACACCATCGAGATCGCCGTCGCCTTGGACAGCTGGCATCCCACGGCCGGCACGCGGCTGACCGGCGTGCGCAATCATTATCGACGCATGGTGATCAGCGCTGGAAAACTGCAACCGCTCGCCGATCCCGCACCGACGCGGGATTGGACATTTCCTGCGCCATTCGGAACGCAGCAAATGGTGGAATTGCCGTTATCCGAGATTGTCACGCTGTCCCGGCACATGCGCAGCACCGAAATACATTCCTACATGAACCTGACACCGCTGACCGACCTGCGTAATCCACATACACCGCCACCGCAACCCACCGACACCATCGGACGTTCCTCGCAGATCTTCATCGTCGACACGCTGGTGCACCGAAACGGCCAAACCCGTCGCGCGACTGCACACGGCCGCGACATCTACGCCATCACCGCGCCGCTGGTGGTGGAGGCACTGCAGCGCATTGGCGATGGACGTTGCAACTCGATCGGCGTTGTCGCACCGGGAACAGCTTTCGATGCACGGAGCTTTCTTGAATCATTGCCGGAGCTGGAGGTCGCGTTCGTGGATGCGTGACCGCCGCAACGTCATTTCGAGTTCAGATTCACGCCGATCCGCGACGTGAGCGACTCATCGCGGATCGCCAGACATCACTATTTCGAGCAGGGAAGGAGTTGATGCGGCATCAAGAGTCGCCCAACCAGTACAACGCCCGACACCTCAGTGGACATCGGTCATTATGCGAACGATTCGGTATCCCACAACAACATATCCATGCGAAACCGCTGCAAAACCTGAACCTTCGAGTTGGCACGCCCGTTGCTCATATCCTTCGCCCAATGTCGGGCGCGTTCGAAGGGATGATCATGCCTACCAACAACCAGGCCGGTGATAAACAGAACAGCAAGGGTGACGACGGCAAGCCGAAAAGCTCAAGTCCAAAGTCGACCCCACATTCATCGTCGTCCAAGTCGGATTCTGGATCGCGTTCGAAATCTGAATCGGCTTCGAAGTCTTCCGACACGAATGTCAGCCGCTCCAACCAAAGTCGCTGAAGCATTTACCGCCGGCGAGCAATCGTCGGCGGCTTTGCTCAGGTCAGAACGCAAAATGCAAAATCACGGCTATCGAACTGGCTGACGTTCAACCCAGCGCTCAGGTACTGCGGTCAGCGGGTCGTCGCTGTCATTGGGATGCAGCGTCGACTTGACCATTGCGCAACGATTACATCGGGTTGAATCAGGCGGTGTTGTGGCATGGGACTGGCGGTCGGCGATAGGTAGCTATACCGATGCCGCGATCCGGCGCGTCTAGGTACTCTTGACGCGTACCCAGGGCAACGTGATCGACACCATGGTCCTTTCCGCGAATCGTAGTTTAACCCGCAGAGCGTGCTGCGGTATTGCCACGCTTGGCGCGTTGTTCGCCGCCAGCGTCACCGCGGATTCGTCGCAGGAATTTTCTGGCCAGCATCTGTTTCGCACCTACGCCGCAGAGCTGGGCCTGTTGAATACCGGCGTACAGCAACTGATCCAGGACAGGGACGGATTTATTTGGGTCGGAACTCACGATGGGCTGTATCGTTTTGATGGCTACCGTTTCGATGCATTCGGCTTGCGCGAAGGTCTGCTATCGACAGCGATCGATTCGTTGAATGTGGATACAAAGGGTGTGCTGTGGGTCGGCACACATGCGGGTTTGAGTCGTTGGAACGGCCGCTCGTTCAATCCAATGACAGCAACGCAGGGGCTGCCCGGCATCGCGATCGCCAGCATTGCCGACGGTGCCGATGGACTGTGGGTGGCGTCGGCACTGGGCCCATTCGTGCGCGATCACGACGATGGATTTCATCCTGTCGCAGGATGGCCTGGTGGCGAAGCCACCGCGCTGTGGAGCGACCCGCACACGAAACGAGTCTGGGTGGGTCAATGGAGTGGCGACGCCCGCGTGCAACTGCTCCAGGACAATACCTGGCACGAGATCGAAGTACCGGCAGCACACGCCAAGGAACGCATCGATGTGCTTGCAGCGGATGATAGCGGTGTGTTGTGGGCGCGGACGGCGAGTGCTTTATGGTCGTTGCGGCCGGGCACAATGAACTTCGAAACGGTTCCTACGCCATTACCGCTCACGAGTACAAAAGGTTTTCTGCACGTCGGCGGGCAAGGCGACGTCTGGGTGTCCAGCGACCAGGGATTGATGCATCGCAGCGGCGGACGCTGGAACGTAATTGGTCCCAAGCAGGGCTTGCCGGCAGCGCCATTGCCCATCCTCGAGGATCGGGACGGATCGATCTGGATCGGTTCGTACGGCTTGCAGCGTCTGCTCGGCCGCGGCATCTTTGAGTCGTATACAAAGGCTGAAGGTCTGCCCTACGACGTGGTCTGGAGCGTCTTTCGCGATCGGGAGCAACAGCTGTGGGTAGGCACCGGTCGCGGCGTCGCGATGCTTACGACATCGGGATTCAAGACTATCAAAGGCACCGAAAACAACACCATCCGCTCCATTGTGCAAGGTAGCGACGGGCGTCTTTACATGTCCGGCGTACCGGGCAACGAAATCCTGATCTACGATCCGGTGCGGGAAACCCTCGGGCGCCAGGAGTTGTATCCGGACAATGGCGCTAACCGCATCTTTCGCATGCTGTTGGACCGCGACGGAATTCTTTGGGCGAGCACCGATAGCGCCGGTTTGTTCAGCGCCGACACGCATGCGGATAAATTGCATTTTGAGCGCGTGGACCTCCCGAACGGCACGCCCCTGGAATACATCAGCGACGTGCGCCAGGATGCTGCCGGGCGCATTTGGGCCGCCGGTCAACGCGGTCTGGCAATGCGCGAAAATGGTCGCTGGCGCCGATTTACCAGCGCGGACGGACTGCGTCGCGACTCCGTGGCCTACGCGCTGCCGACATCTGAAGGTGATCTGCTGGTGGCCTATTTTGATCCCTTAGGCATCGCACGCGTGCGCTACGAAAACGGCGTGTTCGCCGTGCTGGACCATCTGGACTCGAAAACGACGCATTCCGCTGACAAGGTATTCATCGTTGGTCGAGACAGCCAGCAGCGAACATGGATCGGCGGTGGCAGCGGCATTGATCTGGTGTCGTCCTCAGGCACCGAACACTTCGGCGCTGCCGAAGGCTTGATTGGCGTCGATACCAGCGCCATGGCATTTTTGGCTGAATCCAACGGCGACGTTTGGTTCGGCACGAACAAAGGTCTGGTGCGTTTCGATGCGGCCGCTTACGGCGCTCTGGCTCCGGTCGCGTCGCCGACCATGAATTTCATCTCGCTGCGCCTGGGGGCCACAGAGTACGAGTCCGGAGACACAGACGTCCAGGTGGCGCACGAAGCGAACACCTTCGACGTGCACTTCTCGGGCATGAGCTTTTCCATCGATGGGAACGTGCAGTACCGCGCGCGATTGCACGGCCTCGAAGCAGACTTCCACATTACCGACAGCCGCGACGCGCGCTACTCATCGTTGCCGCACGGTCAATATCGCTTCGAGGTTTCCGCACGGAATGGCCAGCATGGACCCTGGGGACCATCGGCGGCATTCGGCTTCACGGTGCTTCCAGCATGGTGGCAATCCTGGTGGCTCAAGACTCTGGTGGCGTTGGCCGGCGCTGCACTGCTGCTGTTATTCGTGCGTTGGCGTGTGCACACGCTCCAGCGCCGCAATCGGCATCTGGAAGGCGCCATCGCCGCACGAACGGGCGAGCTGAGTCGCGCCAACGCCAGCCTCGGCGAAACCAATACAATGCTGCAATCCGAAATCGGCGACCGGCTTGCTGCCGAACAGGCGCTGCAACATCGCAATGCAGAATTGGAGAGCTTGAACGAGCAGCTCGCCGGGGCCCAGAGTCAATTGATCCAGTCAGAGAAGATGGCTTCCGTCGGACAACTCGCCGCCGGTGTCGCGCATGAGATCAACAATCCGATCGGTTATGTCAAAGCGAACCTGAGCGCCCTGAAAAGATATATGGGCACGCTGTATTCGGTGCTCGACCGTTACGCGCTGCTGGAGCAGGTGCTGCCCGCGGACCATCCTGATCGCATCGATATGACGGCTATGAAGACGCGCGTGGAGCTGGATTACCTGCGCCAGGACGTGCCGCAATTGCTCGTGGAAGCCGATGAAGGCGTTGCGCGCGTTCAAAAGATCGTGCACGACCTGCGCGATTTCTCGCGACTGGACGAACACGAATGGCAATGGGCAGACTTGCATCAGGGCCTGGAAAGCACATTGAGCATCGTGGCACACGAAATCAAGTACAAGGCCGAGTTGATTCGCGAGTACGGCGAACTGCCATCTATTGAGTGTCTGCCGTCGCAGTTGAATCAGGTGTTCCTGAACCTGCTCGTCAACGCCGCACAGGCCATCAATGTCCGCGGCCGCATCACCGTTCGTACCGGAGTCGATGCCAATGGCGTCTGGGTTCAAGTTGCCGACACGGGGCAGGGTATCGCTGCGGCGAATCTGAGCCGCGTCTTCGAACCGTTTTTTACCACCAAACCGGTAGGCAGCGGCACCGGCCTGGGCCTGTCGGTTTCTTATGGCATCGTCCGTACGCACGGGGGAACGATCGAAGTCGCCAGCGAATGGGGCGTGGGAACGCAATTCACCGTGCGTCTGCCCGTAGTCCGCACGGTCGATGCGCTGCACGCGGGCGACCATAAGTCTGATCTCAACAGCCTTAAGGATCCTCTGAACATGTCCGGAGCCGCGGCAGCCCCCTAAGGAAGGTCTGAACAAGTCCGGGGCCGCGATAGCCCCATGAGTAAGGGGGCGTGGCAACGATTGTTATCGCTCCTGTCACAGTGCCGCTTCAAAATCATTGGCGAACATCGCTTCGGGCCCAGCCACTGCCCTTTGGCACGCGGCAAAGGCATCGAATGTCGACGCCAAAAATGGTCCTGATTAGTTCCCATCCTCAGCCGCAATGTCGCCCGATCTGAGACCGGTAGCGCGCATGGTACGCCCACACTCGAACGGAGGTGGGTCGTGGCGATGAATCAGGTGCAGTTCCAGAAGGGACTGTCGATGGTGGATTTC
>JANMUE010000122.1:0-7302 GCA_031391205.1 Lysobacterales bacterium
CGACCTGCGGTCGGACGCTCTCGCTGCACCGTGCAATCCGATAGAAAAAGCGTCCGACCGCAGGTCGGACCCACAATGCCGCTCCTACATCGATTCACCTTACACTTGTGTTTTCGACCCTCGGACCACTCGCATGCTGCCGCCTCTCCTGCTCTCGTTCGCCCTCGTTGCAGCTAACAATGCCGAAACGGGCGATTGGCGAACACTGGCCGAATCCAGCAGCTATGCCCAGACGCCACGCTATGCCCAGACCATGGCCTATTTTCAGCGACTGGACGCCGCCAGCGACACACTCTGCATGTCGGCCTTCGGCACGTCGCCACAGGGCCGCGCGTTGAATGTCGTGGTGATCGCCGGAAAGGGCGAGTGCACCCCCGAACAGGTGCATGCTGCGGGCAAGGAAATCATCTGGATCCAGGCGGCGATCCATCCCGGCGAGAACGAAGGCAAGGATGCGCTGATGGCCTTTGCCCGCGACCTGACCGTCCTCGGCAAGCACCAGAACTTGCTGAAAAATGTAGCGCTGGTGGTGATTCCAATCTTCAATGTCGATGGCCACGAACGCTTTTCACCCTACAACCGCATCAACCAGAACGGCCCGAACGCCATGGGCTGGCGCGCCACCGCGCAGAACCTCAACCTCAACCGCGACTACGTCAAGGCCGATGCGCCCGAGATGCAGGCCTGGCTGAAATTATGGAATACCTGGCAGCCCGACCTGCTGATCGACCTGCACAACACCAACGGTGCCGATTACCAGTACGAGCTGACCTGGAAGTTCGAGAGCACGGCGAACATCCACCCCGCGCTGGCCAAGTGGAATGAGGCCGCACTGGGTAAACGCGTCAAGCGCGCGATGGAGAAGCGCGGCTGGAAACTCTTCGACTACATCACCGGCGTCGACGACACCGACATCGCTGCCGGTCTGGTGATGGAAAACTCCGGCCCGCGATACTCCACCGGTTACGCCGCCATCGCGAACCGCGCCGGGCTGCTTATCGAGACGCATATGCTCAAGGATTTCCGCACCCGCACCCTGGTCAACCAGGACTTGCTGCTGGAAGTGCTGCGCGAAGTCGCGCGCAAACCCGGCAGTCTGCGCAAAGCCGTGCGTACGGCCGAAGCCGCCAGTGCTGCACGCGCAGCCACGACCGATGCGCCGCTGCCGGTGCGTTTCGAGTTGAGCGACAAGACTCGCGAGATGACCTTCCTGGGGGTTGCCGACAGCCGCAGCGACAGCGAGATCTCCGGCGCGAAGTGGGTGCAGTACGACCCGAAGACACCGCGCGAAATCCGTCTGCCGGTGCGCGACGATCTGAAGACCACGCTCAGCATCCCAGCGCCGGCGGGGTATGTGATTCCGGTGCAGTGGCAGAGCGCGATCGACAAGCTCGATCTGCATGGCATCGTCTACACCCGCATCAACACCGGCACGAAGGTGCGCGCCACCACGTACCAATTCGACAAAGTGGAATGGGCCAGGCAGCCCTTCGAAGGCCGATTCGCCATCACCACGCTGGACCAGCACGAAGAATCCGCTGAATTCGTTATTCCCGCTGGCAGCGTTGTGGTGGCTACGGCGCAGCCGCGTGGCGACATCGCGATGCATCTGCTCGAACCGCAGGCGCCCGATGCGCTGATCCGCTGGGGTTTCTTCAATGCCATCTTCGAACAGAAGGAATACGCCGAACCGCGCATCCTGGAACGCATGGCCCGCGACATGCTGGCAGCCGATCCCACGCTCAAGACCAAGTTCGACGAAAAGCTCAAGGACCCGGCATTCGCCGCCGATCGCTGGGCCCGCCTGTACTTCTTCTACGAACGCTCACCCTACTTCGATCAAGAGTACCGGCGCTATCCGGTGTTGCGGTTGGATGCGGATGCTGTGAGGCGGTTGGCGCGCTAGCGCCTGGCAGGTCACCTCGCGCAGCGGTAATCGACTCGGGGCCGTCTTAGGCTGGCGGTGAGCGCAGCGAACCCCAGCCAACACGCACGTCTGCTGTGGTTCGCTGCGCTCTCCGGCCCGGCGTCATCGCCGGGCGTTCGGCTCGTCTGACGATGCCAGAGGGCATCGTCAAGGCGACTCACCTCGCCCGCCAGCCTACGTTGAACGCGATCTGCGCTGAGAATATTGCCATTCCAAAAGGGGCCGATTCATCCATCCCGAACTTCCGGTCATGTCCGAAGTCGAAACCTCGCAGCAACGTCGCCTACGCAGGCGCCTATAGAGAACTCCGTGAACACATCGTGGTTGCTCGGCAGCCTGATCTTCAGCTCGATCGGGCTGGGTTATTTCATGTACGGCAAGAGCCAGCGATCCCCCGCGCCGCTGATCTGCGGCATGGCATTGATGATCTACCCGTACTTCGTCTCCAACATGATCGTGCTGGTGATCCTGGGCCTGGCGTTGACGGTGACGCCGTATTTCGTCGCGCGCTGAATACAGTTGCGGCATAGGAAACCCGTCATGAATGTTGTATGGCGGACGTGAAGAGTCGCGTTAAGACGGACCAGCATTCGTTTCGGCTCACACCACCAGTCGGAAATCTTGAACCGCGCACCTGACGCAACTCATTGATCCGAGAAAACTTGATCACGATTTTGTCCCCAGTTCGTCCCAGACCGATACTGGACAGTGCCGGTGTTCGGCCTAACATGTCTGTACTGAACAAGGAGATTTCCATGCTGCGTCGCACCGGCCCTCTGCTGTGTCTGTTGATCGCTTCCGCACCGTTGTTGGCGCACAGCGAACTGCCGCATCCGGTCTGGTGCGAGGGCGGGACGATGCACGAGGTGGCCAGGTTCGAGTTCGGGCCGGGTGCGCTTACAGCCAGTTCCAGTACGCCCTGCCCCACTGGCCTGAACGCTGGCAGCCTAGCCAAGAACTGCGGGCAGTTCGATGATGATTATCGGAACGCCGACGATACGAGTCGCCGCTATTGCGGTTCCTTTGCGCGCCCGCGTCAGCTCGGCGAAGTGCCCGACGCCGGCTCGGTCATTGTGGTGGTGACCAGCCCGGATTCCTTTCTGCGCACTACCCATCACGCCGACTACACCGTGTCGCAGGGACTGACGGGCGTGTGCCTGCGCTGTGAAGGCAGATTATCCGTGCCGATCCGCCCCCGCAGCGGTACCGGCGACGGCAACTGAGCCACGCATCTGCGCCTGCAGCAAACGAATACGCTGGTTGATCTGTTCGCGCTGGCCTGCATCCAGCTGGCATTCCGCCAACACGAAATAGGCGGTGCGCAGTACTTCGCGCCAGCGCGGACGCGCCGGCAGAGCGGCCAGATCGAGATAGCGATTCAACGTACGCGTGCGCAGCCGGCCGTCATCGATGGTGATGCGCCAGATGCCGCTTTTTTCCGCCAACTCCAGCCGCGTGCTGCAGGTGCTGCGCTCCCAGGTTTCCAGGCTGATCTGCATCAGATCGACGATAGCGCGGCGGTCATCGAGCGAAGCGGCGGTTTCCTCGGATGATTCGATTGCCTCCGCTGCGGTCTGTTCCCAGCGCGCATGGGCGCGATTCATGGTGTCGATCCAGGCCGGCGCCTGATGCTCGCTGGACAGCGACAGCACACCGAGCTCTTCTTCCAGGCTGAGCGACAGGGCGCGGATCGACAGGCTTTGCTCCGGGGCGGTGGCGACGATGACCGCGGCGGCACTCTCACCACCGCTCACACGCTCCAACGCAAACTGCAATTCCGCTGCGGCCTCTTCGCCGAATACGTCGGCCAGACGCGCACCGCGCAATTCCGCCTCGCAGCGCGCCAGCATCTGCGCGGCTGCGGCATTCGCCAGACGGATCCTGGCGCCGGCGTCGACCACCAGCACCGGATCGCTGCTTTGATCCAGCGCCACGCGCAGCGATCGCAGATCGGCACGCAGCGATTCGGCGACACGGCGCGCCTCTTCGACCTGGATGCGGTGCTGCGCTTCGATCTGCTGACTATGCAACCGTTGCTGGTACTGGCGGCGCTGGAAATATCCGAGCAGGGCCGCGATCAGCAGGACACACAGCAGGCCCAGTCCGAGCAGCTGATTGCGGCGTTGTTGCAAGGCCAGCGCCTGCTCGGCATTGGCGCGTTGCAGACGATCGCGATCATGTTCCAGTTCCGAGAATTCAAAGCGCACGCGCAGTGCATCCATGCGCTCGCCATGGCGGCGCTGCATCAGTTCGATTTCGGCGCGATGCGCAGCCTGCGCATGCTTCAACGCCTCGCGATCGCGACCGAGTTCCGCAGCCCACTGCGACTGTGCCTCGGACCATTCGCGCATGAGCGGCAGATCCTCGTCGCCCGTCTTCTGGTCGAATTTCGCCAGCGCCGCATAAGCGGCCTCGGCGGCGCCCGCCGCGGCCTGCAGGCGCGCCAGCAGCAGGATCATGTCTCTGGGGGCGGATTGTTCGAGCGTCTGTGCCAGCGCGATGGCACGCTGCACCCATTGCTGCGTGGCCGCAGCGTCGCCAGCGCGCCATTCCAGTTCGGCACGATGTCTGGCCAGGCGCAGCAGGTCGACACGGGCGCTTTCCCGCTCGAATACCGCCCAGGCACTGTCGAGCTCTGCGCGCGCCAGCACGTAATCTCCAGCGTCGCCCGCCAGCAGACCGATATCTTCGGCGGTGTGCGCGGCCAGCAATACGCGGCCTTTGAGCCGATGCCCTGCAAGTGCGCGCTGAAAATAGATCGCGGCCTGTGCTGGTTCCTTGAGGTCGCGATAGAGATTGCCGATATTGTCTTCGGTTGCAGCCAGATCGGTTTCGCCGCTGCGCCGCTTGTTTTCCAGGCTGGACAGCCAGTGCTCCAGCGCCTGGCGATCTTCGCCGAGTCGGCGATAGACCACGCCCAGATCATTCTCGCTGATCGCGATGGCACGCAGATCGGCCGCCGAACGCGCCGCGGCCAGGCCTTCCAGGAATCGGGTCAATGCACGCGTCATCTCGCCGCGCCGATACGCCAGCATGCCCTGACGCCGCGCTACCCGATGTGGTGCCAGCGGATCGAGTATCTGCTCCAGGCTCTGTTCGGCCCGTGCCAGTTCGGCCTCGGCCGCATCCAGCGCGCCCTGGGCGGTATGCAGTTCCACCAGATGCATGCGTGCCTCGAAGCCGGCATCGGCATCTTTTGCCGACTGCAATGCCGCAGTGCATACCGCTATCGCCTCCGCTGGCGCACGCTTGCGCGCCTCGCGACAGGCGTCCAGCGATTCGGCTTGCGCTGCGCCCAGGCCAGCCAGTGCCGTCAACAGCGCCAGCAACGCGCGCCCGCGATATCCCGCCCTATCCTTGTACATCAGCACGCTGCAACTCCCACGCGTGACACCCCAGCCCGCGCACGCGGGGACGTATCTTAGCGGTCCGGGCGACCCGGATCGGCAAATGATTCCCTCTCCCGCATGCGGGAGAGGGCTAGGGTGAGGGAAATGTGCGATCGTGTCTGGTGCCTGCGAAACGGTCCGACAATACCCACGCCGTCGAACGTTTCCCTCATCTGGCCCGTTGGGCCATCTTCTCCCGCGACGGGAGAAGGATTTCATCAGCGGGATTTCAAACTGAGTCGCAGCCGTCCGTCCGCACGAACAAGGCAGCGACATCAATCTTTGCTACCTTCGCAGGATCGGATTGGAGACTTCCCATGCACGAGTCATTGCAACGTCGGGCCGCATTGCTGATGAATGCGCTCACCGCCAAACAGGCATCGCTGTCGCGTCGCGACGTATTGCGCGCCGCCATGAGCCTGGCCGCGGCATCGATGCTGCCGGCTTCGCTGCTGGCGGCGGTAGACCCCAGAAGACCGCGCTTCACCGCATATCCCTTTACGCTCGGCGTTGCCTCCGGTTATCCGCGCCCGGACCGCGTCACGCTGTGGACGCGACTGGCGCCGGAACCGCTGCGCGGCAATGGCGGCATGTGGGACGACGTGGTGCATCTGGAGTGGGAAGTGGCCGAAGACGATGCCTTTCAGCGCATCGTGCAACGCGGCGCAGTACGTGCCGTGCCTGAGCTGGCACACAGCGCGCGCATCACCGTGCGCGGCCTGGCGTCTGATCACGTGTATTTTTATCGTTTCATCTGCGGTGACGCGATCAGCCGCAGCGGACGCACGCGCACCGCGCCGGCCGCCGGCGCCAAGGTCGATCGTTTTCGATTGGCCATAGGTTCCTGCCAGCATTTTGAACAGGCCTGGTTCGCGGCGCACCGTCATGTAATCTCCGACAACATCGACTTGATGGTCTTCCTCGGTGACTACATCTACGAAAGCAACTGGGGCAACGATCTGGTGCGACGCCATGTCGGCGGCGAAGCCAGCACCCTGGCCGAGTACCGCATCCGCCACGCCCAGTACAAGACCGATGTCGATCTGCAGAATTCGCATGCGGCCATACCATGGGCCTTTACCTGGGACGATCACGAAGTCGACAACGACTATGCCGGCGCACAGTCCGAGCACCTCGATCCAGCATTTCTGGGACGCCGCGCCGCGGCCTATCAGGCGTTTTACGAACATCAACCAATGCCTATGGACATGCATCCCAGCGGGCCGGACATGAAGATCTACACGCACCTGGATATCGGCAGCCTGGCGCGCATCCACATCGTCGACAACCGTCAGTACCGAAGCCCGCAACCCTGCCCCAGCGATTACAAGGGCGGCGGTTCCACTGACGTGCGGCCAAAGGACTGCGCCATGGTCGCCAACGCCAGTCAGACCATGCTCGGCACCGAGCAGGACGCCTGGCTGGACCGCTCTTTCGCCGAATCCAAAGGCCAGTGGAACCTGATCGCACAGCAGACCCTGCTAGCCAGATTCGACGGCGCCATCGGCCCCGACCGCATGGTCTGGACCGATGGCTGGGATGCCTTCCCGGCGGCACGCCAGCGCCTGCTCGATGGCCTCAGCAAACACCGCGTCGACAACCCCATCATCCTGGGCGGTGATATCCACGCCACGGTGATCGCCAACGTACATGCCGACTCCGAAGACAACCGCAGCCCCATCGTCGCCGCCGAGTTCTGCGGCACCTCGATCGCTTCGCAAGGCTGGGTGCCGGAAACCTTCAACAGACGCCTGCCAGAAAACCCGCACGTTCTCTACGGCGACACCAGCAAACGCGGCTACATCGTCCTCGACCTGGACAAAAACCGCTGCACCGCCGACCTGCGCATCCTCACCGACGACAAAAAGCCCGACAGCCCCATCACCACCGCGGCCAGCTTCGTCGTGGACAACGGCAGGATCGGAGTGCGAAAAGCCTGAGACACCCCCGTGGGAGCGGCGGTCGTCGAAGGCAGGATGCCGAGAG
>JANMUE010000090.1:0-1205 GCA_031391205.1 Lysobacterales bacterium
ATTCCGAGCGTGTCGCTAAGCAATGGCGCCACTGTAAAAGTCATTGCCGGTGATTTTGTGGATGGCGAGCAGCGCGTGTCTGGACCGGTGCAAGGCCTGGCAACCCAGGCGCTGTACATCGATGTGAAATTGCCACAAGGACAGCGCTTCGTGCAGCAGACACCGGTGACGCATAACGCGCTGATTTACCTGTTTGAAGGCGAAATCAGCATCGGTGAAGGCAACGCCACCAACATCAGCGGCCACACCGCGGCATTGCTCAATGCCGGCGACAGCGTGGCGGTAACCGCCAACAGCGACGCGCGCTTTCTGTTACTGGCCGCGCAACCGCTCAACGAAGCGGTGGTGCAATACGGCCCATTCGTCATGAACACGCGCGAGGAAATCGAACAGGCGATTCGCGATTATCAAAACGGCGCGCTGGTGCAAGCTAAAGCGCGGGCGTTCAATGAATAGTCGTGAGTAGAAGCCGAGCGTTTACTTGGGTTAAGCAACGGGTTACAACTGCCGCTCCTCAGTAACGTCAGGAGACTGCCATGGCCAAGTATATTGATGGGTTTGTGGTGCCGGTGCCCAAGAAAAACTTACCTGCCTACGTGCGTATGGCGCGCAAAGCGGGCAAAGTCTGGCGTGAACATGGCGCACTGGCCTACTTGGAAAGCGTGGCCGACGACGTAAAGCCGGGCAAGTTCACTTCTTTTCCGCAAAGCGTCAAACTAAAGCCCAGCGAAGTCGTGGTGTTTTCGTGGATCGTTTACAAATCGCGTGCGCACCGCGATCAGGTGAACAAGAAGGTGATGAGCGATCCGCGTCTCGCCAGTATGATGGACCCGAAAGCCATGCCCTTCGATGGCAAGCGCTTGATCTATGGTGGGTTCAAGTCGGTCGTGGAGCTATGACCGTAGTGCACACCACCTTCCCCACGCAATTGCCGCTGCAACTGCGCGCTATCCAACTCGCGCTCCCATTTCGACACCACCACCGTGGCTACGCCGTTGCCGATCAAGTTGGTGAGCGCACGCGCTTCGGACATGAAACGATCAATACCGAGAATCAAGGCCAAGCCCGCCACCGGGATGGTGGGCACGGCGCTGAGCGTCGCTGCCAAGGTGATGAAACCACTGCCGGTAACACCGGCTGCGCCTTTTGAGGTCAGCATCAATACCGCCAGAATGGTCAACTGCTGCATCAGCGACAGCTCGGTG
>JANMUE010000324.1:0-2505 GCA_031391205.1 Lysobacterales bacterium
GCGACTCCGTGACGAAGTACTTGTACTGCGTGGACGCCAAAGTACCGTTGGACCAATGATTGAAACAAAAGTGGACATGCCCAACAAGTGCGTCAACATCGTGCGCGTTGCGCACTCGACTCGCAAAATGCTACGCATTTCGCTCGCGTGTTACGCACGGCGTTGAGGCTGTAGAAAAAGTCTTGATTTCAGCCGTGTAATGCGATGTGATCCTTGTCAATGGCTTCGGACGAAGCTGATGTAGGGAGAGATCGGCGATGGCGCGATACAAGCACTACGACTACGGACAGACCAAGTTATTGCCGATCAGTTACGAGCGGCAGATTCTTTCCGGCACGTTTGAGCACACCTTGAGTTACTTGATTGATCACAAGATCGATCTGTCGGTGTTTGATGATCGATACCAGAACGACGACACCGGCGCGCCGGCCTACGATCCGGCGCTGCTGTTGAAGATCGTTCTGTTTGCTTATTCCAAAGGCATTACTTCCAGTCGGCAGATCGCCGCGTTATGCCGCGAGCACGTGGTGTTCATGGCCCTCTCGGCGGATACCACGCCGCACTTCACGACGATCGCGGACTTTGTTTCCTCGTTGGGCGAGGAGATCACGCGGATTTTCCGCGATGTGCTGTTGGTCTGCGATGAAGCCGGCTTGATTGGCAAAGAGATGTTTGCCGTGGACGGGGTGAAGCTGCCCAGCAACGCCAGCAAGGAATGGAGCGGCACCAAGGCCGATCTGCGCAAGAAGGCCGACAAGATGCAGCGAGCGGTAACGCATTTACTCAATAAGCATCGTGAGAGCGATCTATCCACCACTGACGCGGCAATGAACGCGGCGCGTGAGCAGCAACTGCAGACGCTCCACAACGCCATCGAGAAGGTCGAAGGGTTTCTGGCCAAGCATAATGACAAGCTGGGCAAGTCCGGCAAGCCGAAGCAGAGCAATATCACCGACAATGACAGCGCCAAGATGCCTACCAGTAAAGGTGTCGTTCAAGGCTATAACGGTGTGGCGATGGTGGATGCCAAGGCCCAAGTCATCGTGCATGCTGAAGCACATGGGGAAGGTCAGGAAAGCGGACTTTTACAGCCGATGGTTGAGGGTACTCGCGAGACCTTCAAAGCACTCGATCTGTCCGAGGACGTCATGCAAGCGGCCAAGCTCACGGCGGATGCCGGCTATGCTAGCGAACAGAACATGGCATACCTGTTCGAACACGGGGTTGATGCCTATGTAGCCGACAACCTGTATCGCAAGCGTGATCCGCGTTTTAAGGATGCGGAGCGACACGTACCCAGACGGCCGGATGCACCATTTGCCAAGCCGCAGAAGCCACCAACGCATTTTCTGAACACGGACTTTCAATTGGCCGACGATCATAGTCACTGCCGCTGCCCGGCCGGCAAACGGATGTATCGCTCAGGCAAGCTCGATAACTACGATGGCTTTCAATCCATTCGTTTTCGTGCACCGATTTTGGCTTGTCGTCAGTGCCCGCTGCGAGTCCGTTGCATTCGTCATCCCGAGCGCACAGCGGTTCGGCAGGTAGCGTTCTTTCTGGGGCGT
The DNA here is from genome assembly GCA_031391205.1 of Lysobacterales bacterium. GTDB lineage: Bacteria > Pseudomonadota > Gammaproteobacteria > Xanthomonadales > Ahniellaceae > 0-14-3-00-62-12. The sequence goes on from JANMUE010000324.1 coordinate 1,569, forward strand.
GCTAAAAATCTACCAGAAAGATACATGGAGAAAATGAAGCGCAAGATCGACACTGCTCAAGGTCGCCATCAATATAGTCGGCGCTTGGGAACCGTCGAACCCGTGTTCGGCAACATCCGCCACACGCATCGACTGAATCGCTTCAGCCTGCGCGGCAGACAGAAAGTGAACGCGCAGTGGTTGCTCTTCTGTCTGGTGCACAACATCGGTAAAGTGCAGCGCCATGGATCGCAGGTGATGACGAAGAAGACCAGAAGAAGGAAAGCGGCATGAAGAATCGAGCCCGACAACCGCCAATCGACCATATCGATCCCATAAGCCCGGCTGGCGAACAAATTACCCTGCTGGTGGCCGGGCAAAGCCGCCTTTTTCTACAGGCTCGTTAGGCCTCTCAAACCACATTCGGCGCCAGTCCATCCCATGCAAAACCGGAGCTCTCAATGCCCACGTTCGCACGACTTCGCCTGAGCGGCTGGCGTCAGTTTCACGCCATCGACATTGACATGTCGGCACCGGTGACTGTCCTAACCGGATCGAACGGATGCGGCAAAACTTCGATACTGACCATTCTCAGCCAGCACTTCGGTTGGAGCATCCACTTCGTATCGACGCCATTTGACTCACGCTCCACCGGACGACGTCTATACAGCGAGTTTCGTCGCGCTCGCCGAAGTGGCGTCGAGTCGACCGACTCAGCTTCTGTACCCTTCGACATCGACGATGGCGTTCCACCCGATCAAGGTGCGCAACAAGTTGGCGAGCTTGTCTACTCAGATGGAAATACTTGCACGCTTAGCTCGCAGGCCAAAGTTGCAACCGGTCCGCAGTATCAGATTCAATACTCTCAAATTCGTCCTGTTGACGGCATCTACATTCCATCCCACCGGCCGGCAACCTTCTACCAGACGGTAACGACGATACCGGCAAACCCTCGAAC
>JANMUE010000329.1:0-5097 GCA_031391205.1 Lysobacterales bacterium
GGGAGTCAGTGCCAGCACTGTCATGCGGCATTGGCAAGCCCACGGTCTGAAGCCTCACATCGTTCGCGGCTTCAAGGTCTCGCGCGATCCGCAATTCGTCGAAAAGCTCGAAGACATCGTGGGCCTGTACATGTCCCCGCCCGAGCATGCGCTGGTGCTGACTCCCAGAGCCGCACCCATCTTGCGCGTACTCCAGTGCGTGGCTGCCTCGGGCGTGGTTTGCGTGGTCAGCTCCACCAGCTTAGCCACATCCACCTTCACAGGTGGCGCGCCGCGCGGCAGGTCGCGCTCGATGCCTTGCAACCCAGACTCCAGATAGCGTTCACGCCAGCGCGCGACCTGCACGCGCCCAATGCCGAGGTGCTCGGCGATATCCTTGTTCTGCAGGCCCTGCGCGGCCAGCAGAACAATCTGCGCGCGCTGCGCCAACCTGACGCTGGTGCGCTTGGAGCGCGCCAGACTGGTCCCGACTCTCCCTGGCTCTGCGTCTGTCTCCCTTGCTGCTGGCCGCTGCGCATGCGCAGGCCGATACTCGACTTCTGCGTTTTCCGGACCTGTCCGCCACCCAGGTCTGCTTTGTCTACGCTGGCGACCTTTATGTCGCTGGACGTGATGGCGGTGCCGCGATCCGATTGACGGCGCATCCGGGCCAGGAGCTCTATCCGAAGTTTTCACCGGACGGCAAACACATCGCGTTCAGCGCCGAGTACACCGGCACACGCCAGGTCTATGTGATATCCACCAGCGGCGGCGCACCGAGGCAGTTGACCTGGTACAGCGACGTCGGCCCGATGCCGGTGCGCGGCGGTACCGACTATCGCGTGCTGGACTGGTCGGCTGATGGCAGCAACGTACTGGTGCGCGCCAATCGCCTGCCTTTCGACGAGCGCGGTGGCAGGCCTTACCTCGTTCCTGTCGAAGGCGGGATAGAAACGCCGCTGGCGATTCCGGAAACCGGCGGCGGCATGTTTTCGCCGGATGGCAAAGCCATGGTGTACACGCCCATCGATAGTGATTTTCGCAGCTGGAAGCGCTATCGCGGCGGCCGCGCCCAGGACGTGTGGACCTACGACCTGGTCAACAATCGCTCGCATCGGCTGACGCACTTCAAGGGCACCGATCATCAGCCGATGTGGCTGGGCGACAGCGTCTACTATGTTTCCGATCGCACCCCGACGTTGAATCTGTATCGGTTGCCGGTCGCCGGCGACGACCGCAGCGACACGCCGCAGGCCGTCACCACCTTCAATGATTTCGATGTGCTGTGGCCGAGCGCGGGACCGGGTGGCATTGTGTTTGAACAGGCCGGCGCGATCTGGCGCCTGGATGCCGACAACGGCGCAAGCAAGCGACTGGATATCCACGTCGTCGCCGATATCGCCGCCACACTGCCGACGATCAAGAACGTGGCCGCACAGATCGAGTCCTTCGGCTTATCACCGAACGGCAAGCGCGTGTTGTTCGGCGCCCGCGGTGAACTCTTTACGGTGCCGGCGAAGAACGGCGCGGCACGCAACATCAGCCAATCATCCGCAGCACGCGAGATCGGTGCGAGCTGGTCACCGGATGGCAAGACCATTGCCTATCTGTCCGACGTGAGCGGCGAGTACGAAATCTATCTGCGCCCCGAGAATGGCCAGGGCGTGGCAAAGCGCCTCACCGTGGATGGAGATACCTGGCGCAATGCGCCGGTGTGGTCGCCCGATTCGCGCAAGCTGGCATTCACCGACCAACGCCATCGCCTGCGCGTAATCGATGTCGGCGCCGGCGCGGTCAGCGAGGCGGATCAGGGGAAATACAGCACGCTGGATGGACTGGCCTGGTCTCCGGACTCGCGCTACATCGCCTATCAGAAGACCGGCAGCTCGCGCGTGCCGACGATCTGGATCTATGCACTGGGTTCGGGTGAAGCGCAGCAACTGCTCGCTGACACCGCGCCCAATACCTCGCCCACGTTCGATCCCAAGGGGCGATATCTCTATTTCGTTTCGAGCCGCGATTTCAATCTGACCAACAGTGCATACGAGTTCAACTATCTGTATACCCGCGCGGCACGCATCTACGCCGCCGCACTCAGCAAGCACGGCCCGAGCCTGGCCACGATCGAGAGCGATGAAGCACAGCATCCCGCCAAGACCGAGGAAAAAGCCGGCGAATCCAGGCCCATCACGCTCGATATCGCGGGCTTCGATGCCCGCCTGGTCGCCCTGCCCATCCCGGCAGGCAACTATGTCGGCCTGCAGGCGCTGAAGGATGGACTGCTGTATCTGAGCGTGAGTGGCGACGGCGATGGTAATGGCGGTGACGGTGGCGGGGTGTTGCACCGGCACTTTCTCGGCGAAGACAAACCACGCAAGATCGCCGAAGGCGTGAGCGGGTTTTCGCTCAGCGGCAACGAGGAGAAAGTGCTGCTGCGCCAGGGGCCGAACTGGTCCATCGTCGAGCCCAAGGCGGATGCCGATGTCGCTGCGGGCAAGCTGGATCTGAAGCAACTGGAACTGCGCATCGATCCGCGCGTCGAATGGCGGCAGATGTTTGTCGATGCCTGGCGCATTCTGCGCGACTGGTTCTATGAAGAGAATGTGCACGGCGGCATTGCGCGCTGGAATGGCGTGCGCGATCGCTATCTGCCCCTGGTAGAACACGTTGCCAGCCGCGCCGATCTGGATTACCTGCTGCACGAGATGGCCGGTGAAGCCAATGCCGGGCACGTCTATGTCCAGGGCGGTGATCATCCGCAGCTGGAGCGCAAGGGCGGCGGATTCCTCGGTGCCGACCTGCAGGCGCATGCCTCGGGTTACTTTCGTATCGCGCATATTTTTCCTGGCGAAAACTGGTCACCGGAGTTTCGTTCGCCACTGACCGAAGCGGGAATCGATGTCGCCAGCGGTGAATTTTTGATCAGCGTCGACGGTATCGATGCGCGCAGCGTAAAAAACCCCTGGGCCTTATTCGAAGGCAAGGCCGATCGCATCGTCGAGCTTCGCGTCAACAAAGCGGCCGCTGCCGCAGGCGCGCGCCTGCTGCGCGTTCGCCTGCAGAACAGCGAGCAGCCATTGCGCTATCTCGACTGGGTGCAGACACGTCGCGCCATGGTCGATCGTCTCAGCGGTGGTCGCATCGGCTACGTGCATCTGCCCAACACCGCGGTGGAAGGCAATCGCGAACTGATGCGCGGATTCCTCGCTTACGCACACAAGGATGCGCTGATCCTCGATGATCGTTACAACGGTGGCGGGTTCATTCCTGATCGCATGATCGAAATGCTGTCCAGGCAACCGCTGAACTACTGGAAGATGCGCGGACTCGAGCCCGGCGCTACACCGCTGCTGTCTCATGTCGGACCCAAGGCGATGCTGATCAACGGGCTGTCGAGTTCAGGTGGCGATGCCCTGCCCTATTACTTCCGCAAACTCAAACTCGGGCCATTGATCGGCACGCGCACCTGGGGCGGTTTGATCGGCATCAGCGGCAATCCCGGTCTTGCCGACGGCGGCATCGTGCTGGCGGCGACCTTCCGTTTCATGGACACCGACGGCAACTGGGCGGTGGAGAACGAAGGCGTGGCCCCCGATGTGGAAGTCATCGACCTGCCCGAAGCGATTCACGCCGGGCATGATCCTTCGCTGGAGAAAGCGATCGAGATGCTGCTCAAGGAACTGGAGCAGTCACCACCCAGGCCGGTGGTGGCGCCGGCACCGCCGAGCAAATTCGATTAGGTCATGTGGGTCCGACCTGTGGTCGGACGCTCTTGGTAATGGCAGTCTGACCGAAAGCGTCCGCGCACAGCGCGGACCCACATGCCACACGATCCGATCCGGTCAGACGAACAAAGCCGAGGCCGGCCGCGGATTGGAGAGCAGAAAACCCTGCCCACGCATGCAGCCCAGTTCGAGCAGCGCCTCGCGCTGTTCGACCTGTTCTATGCCCTCGCCAATCACTTCGACGCCGAGCGAATGTGCCAGCGCGATGATCGCGCGCACGACGACGGCATTGCCACTGGTGCGTCCCGGATTGAGATCGGCAACGAAGCTGCGGTCGATCTTCAGCGAGTGCATGGGGAACTGATGCAGATAGCTCAGTGACGAATACCCGGTACCAAAATCATCGAGCACTGCCAGCACGCCATGCTCACTCAGGCTGTCCAGAGTGCGGCGGATCTGCTCGGGGTTCTCCAGCAACGCGCCTTCCGTCACCTAGATGCGCACCTGCTCCGGGCGTACGTCGTGCATCTTCAGCATGCCGATCAGATGCGCGCTGAGTTCGGCATCGCGGAAATGCCGCGCCGATACATTGATGGTGACATAGCGGCCGCCGGCACAGACCAGTGGGACCGCCTTCATTGCGCGATGGAACACCTGCCAATCGATCAGTTCGGCACTACCGATTTCCTCGGCTACCTTGAGGAATTCGCCCGGCAGCAACAGGCCCCGTTCCGGGTGGTGCCACCGCAGCAGCGCCTCGTAGCCGATGATGGCGCCGGTACGCAGATCGCAGATGGTCTGGAAGTAGGGCTCGAACTCTTCGCGCAACAGGGCGCGACGCAGATCGCCTTCAAGATCGAGCAAGGCCAGGGCCTCGCGATGCAGGCGTTCGTCGAATACTTCGAAGCGTTGCCGGCCCATGGCCTTGGCGCGATACATGGCGACATCGGAATCGCGCAGCAGTTCTTCGGCACGGTGATAGCGCGAATGGCTATAAGCGATGCCGATGCTGGTCGAGGTGAACAACTCCTTGCCTTCGACACGGATCGGTTCATTCAACGAGGCGATGACACGGCGCGCGACGATGGGCGGGTCCTCGTCGCTCTCGATGTCTTCAAGCAGGATCGCGAACTCATCGCCGCCGAGACGGGCAACCAGATCTTCCTCGCGCAGGCAGGCGCGGATGCGTGCACCGGCCTGCTTGAGCAGCTCGTCGCCAATCAAATGGCCGACACTGTCGTTGATGATCTTGAAGCGGTCCAGATCGAGAAACAACACCGCAAACATATGCGAGGTGTCACGACGGAAGCGCGCCAGGGCATGCTCCAGCCGATTCAGCAGCAGCGCGCGATTGGGCAGCCCCGTCAGCGCATCGTGCAAGGCCTCGTGCTTG
>JANMUE010000333.1:0-9267 GCA_031391205.1 Lysobacterales bacterium
TTTTCTGTTGGGGTTGTTGGGGGCGGGCCCGCGGCCCTTTTTTTTTTGCCTATACCCCTTGCTGGCGCGGCGGGCGCCCGCTCCCACAAGGGCAGTTACACCGTCACCGGATTGGGCTTGTCCGGATCGATTTTGTAGCGCTTGATGGCGCGGGCCACGTCCTGCGGATTCATCTTGCCTTCGGCCGCCAGCGAGGCGATGGCCGCGTGCGCAATGTAATGGCGATCGACTTCGAAGAAGCGGCGCAGGTTGCTGCGCGTATCTGAGCGACCAAAGCCATCGGTGCCGAGCGCGGTGTAGTGCACGCCGCGCGGCAGGTAGGCGCGTACCTGTTCGGCATAAGCACGTACATAGTCCGTGGCGGCGATGACGGGACCGCCACGGCCTTCGAGCAATGTGGTGATCCATGCCTTCTTCGGCGCGGCTTCGGGATGCAGGCGATTGTGGCGTTCGACATCCGCGCCATCGCGGCGCAGCTCGGTGAAGCTCGGGCAGGACCAGATATCGGCGCTGACGCCGAAATCCTTCTCCAGCAATTCGGCCGCAGCGATCACTTCGCGCAGGATCGTGCCCGATCCCATCAGCTGCACGCGCGGCTCGTTTTTCTTGGGTTTGCCGCCGTCCTTCAGCAGATACATGCCCTTGAGAATGCCGGCCTCGGCGCCTTCGGGCATGTCGGGGTGCGTGTAGTTTTCGTTCATCAGCGTGATGTAGAAGTACACGTCCTCCTGCTCGGTCAGCATGCGGCGCATGCCGTCCTGCACGATCACGGCGACTTCGAATCCGAAGGTCGGGTCATACGGGCGGCAGTTCGGGATCGCGCCGGCGAGCAGATGCGAATGGCCGTCTTCGTGCTGCAGGCCTTCGCCATTGAGCGTGGTGCGCCCGGCGGTGGCACCCAGCAGAAAGCCGCGCGCGCGCATGTCGGCGGCCTGCCAGCAGGAATCGCCGATGCGCTGCATGCCGAACATCGAATAGAAAATGAAGAACGGCAGCATCGGCAGGTTATTGGTGCTGTAGCTGGTCGCCGCCGCCATCCACGAGCAGAATGCGCCTGCCTCGGTGATGCCTTCCTGCAGCACCTGTCCGGCCGCGTCTTCGCGGTAATACAGCAGCTGGTCGGCGTCCATCGGGCGATACAGCTGGCCGAACGGCGCATAGATGCCGATCTGGCGGAACAGGCCTTCCATGCCAAAGGTGCGCGCCTCGTCAGCGACGATGGGCACGGTGCGCGGACCGACGACCTTGTCGCGCAGGATGATGTTGAGCGCCTGCACGAAGGCCATCGTCGTCGAGATTTCGCGCTCGCCGCTGGACTTGAGCAGGCGATCGAATACCGCCAGCTCCGGCACCGGCAAAGACTCCGATTTGCGCCGCCGCTGAGGCAGCGCACCACCCAGCGCCTCGCGCCTGGCCTTCATGTATTTCACCTCGGCCGAATCCGGGCCGGGGTGATAGAACGGCACGTCGTCGAGCTTGTCGTCGGCGACCGGAATATTGAAGCGATCACGGAACGCCTTGACCGAGGCGGTGTCCATCTTCTTCTGCTGATGCGTGATGTTCTTGGATTCACCCGCATCGCCCATGCCATAGCCCTTGACGGTCTTGGCCAGGATCAGCGTCGGCATGCCCTTGCGCGCATGCGCCTCGGCATAGGCGGCATAGACCTTGTGCGGGTCGTGGCCGCCGCGATTGAGGCGCGCAATATCGTCATCGGACAGGCTCGCCACCAGCGCCTTGGTCTCCGGATACTTGCCGAAGAAATGCTCGCGCGTATACGCGCCGCCGAAAGCCTTGCAGTTCTGGTATTCGCCGTCGACGGTCTCCATCATCAGCTGGCGCAGCTTGCCGGTGGTGTCGCGCGCCAAAAGCGGATCCCAGTAACTGCCCCAGATCAACTTGACTACATTCCAGCCAGCGCCACGGAAGCCGCCTTCGAGTTCCTGGATGATCTTGCCATTGCCGCGCACCGGGCCATCCAGGCGCTGCAGGTTGCAGTTGATCACGAACACGAGATTATCGAGCTTTTCGCGCCCGGCCAGCGAAATTGCGCCCAGCGATTCCGGCTCGTCGCTCTCGCCATCGCCCATGAAGCACCACACCTTGCGGTCGGTCTCCGGCAGCAGGCCGCGGTGTTCAAGATACTTGAAGAAGCGTGCCTGATAGATCGCACTGATCGGACCCAGGCCCATCGACACCGTTGGCGTCTGCCAGAAATCCGGCATCAGCCAGGGATGCGGATACGAGGGAATGCCGATGCCATCGACTTCCATGCGAAAGTGATCGATCTGCTGTTCAGTCAGTCGGCCTTCGAGATAGGCGCGCGCATAGATGCCCGGCGCCGAATGCCCCTGGATATACAGCAGATCGCCAGGGTGCGATTCACTCGGTGCGCGCCAGAAATGATTGAAGCCGACGTCGTACAGCGTCGCACTCGATGCGAAGCTGGCGATATGGCCGCCGAGCTCACCCGGCTTGCGATTGGCACGCACCACCATGGCCGCGGCGTTCCAGCGCAGGATTGAACGGATCTTCCATTCCATCGCCGCGTCGCCCGGCGACTTGGTTTCCAAATGCGTAGGAATCGTATTGACGTATTCGGTCGTCAGCGGAAATGGCAAATGCCCGCCCGCGCGCCGTGTCTCATCGACCAGACGCTCCAGAATGAAATGCGCGCGCTCCGCACCGTCAACGCCGATCACGGCGCTCAACGCCTCGATCCACTCACGGGTTTCTACCGGGTCGAGATCCTGGTTGAGGATGTCGGTCAATTGATTCATGGCTTCCCTCCACTGGCTGCGCGACTGCGCCGCTTGATGTCTATTGTTGAAGCCCGAATCCTAACCCACTCCCGCACCCGAATCCCCACCAACGGGCGTTTCATTCGTATGTAGTGACGATTGAGTGGCAGATTCGTGGGTATGTTGCACCGATGTAGTGCAGGCGAGTTTGGCGGTCCTCTCTGGGTGCGACAGATGACGTGGCAAATTCAGTATCGCTTCATGCGGACCGATCCAGTTGCCACGCTTCAGCTTCGAGCTGCCGAACTTCTTGCCGAACTCGATCGCGACAAGGAACCGATACTGATCACACAGCACGGGTTGCCCAGTGCCTATCTCATTGATGCAGAGCGCTATGAGCTGCGGCAGCGGCGCATGGCGGTGCTCGAAGGAATCGCGCGCGGAGAAATGCCGGTGGCCGAGGGTCGAGTTCTGACCCATGCGCAGGCCAAGGCCCGAATGGCGCGATGGCTGAAATAATCTGAACCGAGCCGGCGCTCAGCGATCTGGATGCCATCGCCGACTAGATCGCGATCGATAATCCGCTGGCGGCGGCAGAACGGGTCTGGCGCGTCTTCACACGCGTTGACAGCTCCAACTGATTGAATTCGTCATCGCGCCGCGACCACCAAATTCAAGTGATCGATAGTTCGTAGCCACCGGCCGTTCATCTTTAGTATGTGAACGGGTGCACGCATTCACAGTTGCTTTCGAATCGTGAAGGCGCGACGACACAAAGCTTGAACTATGCTGGCCTTGTGGTTTGCATCGCGGCCTATACTGTTTGCACAGCCAACAGGGTCAATCTGGAGAGTCAGATGCACCGTTCCGTCTTCATGGGTTTGTTAGTGCTCGGCAGCCTGTTGCCCATCGGCACCGTTTCCGCGCTCGATTTGGATGCGCGCACGCTAGATAAGCTGCGCAAAACCCCGGTGGGTTCCACCGTGGCGTTGGATGCATTGCCCATAGCAGCCGATGAAGAGGCGCGCGTGGTGCTCAAACGTGTCGACTTCTATGCGGCTGATGCGCGCATAACGGTGATCGATGAAAAGGGTGAGCGCGAGATTCCACGCAGCAACTGGTTGCATTTCATCGCCGAAAAATCTGTGGCCGATGCGCCGCGTTTGGGTTTCTCGATCGCTCCTGATGGCAGCGAGTTGCAGGGCGTGCTTTTTGCGAAAGACGGACATACCTATTCTCTCGATCGTATGGGCGTCGGCAATTCCAGGGCGAAACTTACAGCGCGTCTGGCTAAACAAGGCGACGCGGGTGAGGTAACCGACTTTGCCTGTTTCAACGGCACGCAGCCGGAAGGCATGCACGCGCCTGAGGGATGGGCCAAGGCCTTTGGCGTCAATCTCGAAGCCAAAGAGGCTGCTGCGATCACCGGCGGCTCGCGCCAAGCGGTCGTTGCGATCGACACCGACAATGAGTTGATGCAGCAGAAGTTCAGCAACAACAATACCAGCGCAAACAACTATCTCGCGGCGCTGTTCACCGCGATGAACGTGATCTATGAACGCGATCTGGATTTGACCCTCGTGCAGGGCAATACCACGCTGCGGCCTTCAACGACGACGGATCCCTATCCATCTGCCCAGGGCAGTTCGATTGTTACCCAACTGGACGAGTTTGGCGGTTTCTGGCGCGACAACAATGCCGGCGTAGCGAGAGCATTCGCCGCAATGATTTCAGGGAAGTCCAACAACAGTTTTTCATCGTCCGGCATCGCCTGGTTGATCCCGAGCGGCAATTACTGCACGGCCAAGGGTTCGGGCGGTTCGAGCAACATCTTTGGTCACTACAGCATCAACCGCGTGTTCAAATTCGGCGGTGCCACAGCGGCTGACGACGTGCAGGTTGTCGCGCATGAGCTGGGGCACAATTTCGGCGTCAATCACACGCATTGCACTAGTGGTGCCGGCGTGCAGCCGACCGGCAGCAGCACGCTCGACCAGTGCTACAACGGCGAGGTGTCGCTGGGCTGCTATGGCGGCGGGGAATCCTGTCCGGCGGGCGGCAATGGCACACTGATGAGCTACTGCCATTTGAGTACGGCATCGTGCGGCGTAGTCGAGGAATTTCACCCGGTGCAGGAAACCGTATTGCTGGCGCGCATCGCAACCAACGTCGGTCTGGGCTGCATCACTTCCGCGCTCACGCCCAACCAAGCCCCGAATATCACCCGCCCCGCATCGATCGCCGTGACCGAAGACACCGCCACCAACCTCGCCGGGATTTCCTTTGCCGATGCCGATGCGGGTACGGGTGTGCTCAACGTCACCCTCAGCGTACCCGGCGGCAACGGCACCATCGCGGCGACTGCCAGCGGCGGCGTCAGCGTCGTGTCGGGTTCGGGGACGGCCAGCCTTCAGGTGAGTGGCACATTGGTGAATCTCAATGCCTGGTTTGCCGCCAATGGCAGCAACCCCGATTACACGCCGGTATCCAATGCCAGCGGCAATGTCACCCTGACCCTTCTAGTCAATGACAATGGCAACTCAGGCAGTGGCGGTGCGCTCAGCGATACCGATACCAGCACTTTGATGATTTCGGCGGTGAACGATGCGCCGGTGAATACCTTGCCGGCGACCTTCACGATACCGGAGGACACGACGACGAGTCTGGCCGGCATGTCGCTGGCGGATGTCGATGTCGCTGCCAGCAGCATGACCTTCAATCTTTCCGTGCCGGGCGGGCAGGGCACCTTCACCGCGGCCAACGCCGGCAGCGTGACCGTGGCCGGCAGCACCAGCAATTCGCTGACATTGACCGGCACCGCAGCCAATCTGAACACGTACCTGGCTAATGCCAGCAACCGCCCCAGCTACGTGCCCGTTGCCAACAACACCGCGACGGTGACGCTCACGGTGACCAGCAATGATGGCGGCGCCACCGGCAGCGGCGGCGTGCGCACCGATGCCGACACGCGTTCCCTCAACTTCACTGCGGCCAACGACGGCCCCAGTGCCAACCTGCCATCAACCCAGGTCGTGGCTTCGACCGGCACCACGCCGATCGGGGGTGCCACCATCAGCGATGTCGATGCGGCCAGCGGTAATCTGGATGTGGTGCTGTCGGTGAACCAGGGCGTCCTGACCGCCGCCAACAACGATGGGGTCACCGTGGTCTCGGGCAGCGGCACTGCGACGCTGACGCTGCTGGCGACGGTTGCCGCCTACAACAATTTCTTCGGTAACAACCGCGTCAGCTTCAATCCGAACGGCAGCAGCAGCAACACCACACTGACACTCAACTGCGACGACAACGGCAACTTCGGCAGCGGCAGCACCATCGCCTGTACGCCCAGGCAAATGACGCTGGTGCAGGGCGTATTCGGGAACGGCTTCGAGTAATTCGAGCTGGAATGTGGGAGCGGCGTCGTGGGAGCAACTGTTTTGTGGGTCCGACCTGCGGTCGGACGCTTTTTTGTCGACTTGGTCCACTCTGGCGAAAGCGTCCGACCGCAGGTCGGACCCACAACATCGCCGCTCCTACATGGGCCAATGCAGCGCGCCGGAAATCACGGTGACGGTGCTGCCGCCGATCCACACTTCACCGGCATCGTCGATGCGCGCGCTCAGCCGCGCGTCGCGGCCCAGTTCACGGCCCTGGCTCACGGTATAAGCGCGGGCGAACGGGCCGTCGGGCTCGACGGCGCACAGATAGGCGGCGATCAATCCGTTGGCAGCACCGGATGCAGGGTCTTCTATGATGCCGACGCCTGCCGGAAACGCGCGCACAACGAGGTCATAGTCGCCGCTATGGCTGCGTGCAAACGCGCACAGACCCAGACTATCGCTGGCATCGGCCAGTGTTTTGATGCGTGCATGGTTCGGTCGCCAGGCGCGTAACTCGGCTTCATTGCTGAGTTCTGCCAGCCACCAGCGCCGGCCGCCTTCGACAAAGGCGGGCTCCAGACGGCCCAGTGCGACGCCTTCCAGCGCCGCGTCCAGCAGCGGTGCGTGCAAGGCATCGGTCACGATCACACGTGCGCCCGGCACACGAACAAACAGTTCCTGGCTGACACCGGTGGATTCCACCTGAATCGGCAGCAGTCCCGCCTGGCATTCCTGCAGCAGCGCGCCCGCGTTCGCCCGTGCAAAGCCCGAGGCCAGCGCCACATGCGCGCTGCCTAGGCTGGGGTGGCCGGCAAAGGCGATCTCGCGCCTGGGCGTGAAGATGCGCAGCCGATAGTGGGCGTTGGCCACCGTCGGTGGCAGCAGATAAGTCGTCTCGACCAGGTCGGTCCAGGCCGCAAACGCCTGCATCGCAGCGTCGCTCCAGGAATCAGCGCCGATCACCACACCCAGCGGATTACCCCCGCCTGCGCGGGCGGTGAAGACATCGACTTGGAAGAACTGTGCGGATGACATCCACCGACGGTAACGTGTCGACGGCGTCATCTGCAATGACGTCGGCATATGATCAAAAGGCATGAGGCTGGCGGCGACATAAGGCTGCAAGTGCGCGCCGCAGGCGCAGCGCGAAGACGTTGAACTCTATAGCATTGGCGGCCTTGAGCCCGTCTTGTTCGGGCAGTGCGGACCGCCCACGCTGCTGATGATCGACAACTGGCATTGGCGTTCATCGAAGTTCAGCAGCGTTCAATAAGTGTAGCTGAATCAACGAGGTAACGCTCGATTCGTTCATGTTCGTTCGTGGTCGTTCGGCTGCAATCGGGCGAAAAGGGGATGTCATTGCGGGTACCGATACCCGCTAGGTAAACCATGGCAGCCCGCCTCACCGACGCCCACGCGCGCAACGCCAAACCGAGTAAAACGCCATACAAGAAAACCGATGGCAACGGACTCTTTCTGCTGATCCAACCGAACGGCGCGAAGTACTGGCGATACCGTTTTCGGATCGGTGGAAAAGAGAACATGTTCGCGATTGGCGAATATCCAAGCATCGGACTCCAGCAAGCCCGCGAAGCACGCGACGCGGCACGCTGAGTGGTAAAGCAGGGCATGAATCCTGCGCATCATCGACGTGTCGCGCTGAACACGAATATCGAAAGCGCCGCCAATACGTTCGAGAGCATTGCGCGCGAATGGATCGATCACAACCGCGGTCACTGGACGCCCTACTATCTGAAACAAGTGGAATCGGTGCTGGGCACTGATGTGTTCCCTTCGATCGGATGTCTCCCGATTGCAATGGTCACCGCGCCTCAACTATTAGCCATCGTGCGTCGCGTGGCCGAGCGTGGCGCCGAGACTGTGGCGCTGCTTATCAGGCAATGGTGCTCTGCCATTTTCCGGCACGCGATTGCCACGCTGCGCGCCGAAACCGACCCCGCGTCCGCATTGAAAGGGGCGATTCGTAGGCCAAAAGTGCAGCATAAGCAAGCGTTACCCATTGAAGAAATCACGACGCTGATTCGTCGAATCGACGGCTCGAAGTCAACACCGCAAGTAAAGCTGGCATTGAAGCTTCTGTTGCTGACCTTTGTCCGGCCCGGCGAGCTACGCGGCGCTGCCTGGTCCGAGTTCAACCTGGAGCGCGCCGAATGGAACATTCCGGCTAGTCGTATGAAAATGGGCGCAGCTCATGTCGTGCCGCTGTCCAGCCAAGCAATCCAAGTGCTGGAGGAATTGCGGCAGCATGGCGCGAATCGTGCGCAACTGTTTCCCAACGCCCGCGATCCAACGCGCATTATGTCACCGACGACTTTCAATCGAGCCCTTGAGCGAATGGGCTACGGCGGCCGGTTTTCCGCGCATGGCTTTCGTGCAACAGCCTCGACCTTGCTTAACGAGAAAAACTACAGACCGGACGTCATCGAGCGACAGCTGGCGCACGGCGAGCGCGACAAAGTACGCGCCAGCTACAACCACGCCGTCTATCTTCCCGAGCGCCGCAAGATGATGCAGGAGTGGGCAGATTTCCTCTTGGCCGAGTAAAGCGGATCAGCCTAGGTCAAACAGCAGATGTCGACGAGCCCCGATTGCGCTTCCGGCGCTTCCTGATCGGCACGCTGGGACAAGATGCGTCTTTTAGGATCGGTGATCGGGAGAGCGTTTGTGGTCAACCGAATACCTAATCCAAACTAGCTCGATACTCAGTTCTAGCGACTTCATATCCCTCGCGTCCGAATAGAAGTTCGTGACTGCCGGCCTCAATTTCAATCAGGACGGCACCAGCTTCAAACTTTGCAGCTCCATTCATTGGGCGCAAAATAGTCAGATTTCCAGTTCCATGAGCCGTACCTCGAATCATCAACGTGCATACAGAGGTTCCATTGAGCGTCCGGATGGCGGTTCCTTCCAACGCCTTTTCAAACGAGAACAAGACTGTCTCACGGACCTCGTCGTCTCTTGTCGACATACTTGGGTCATGGACCCTCCTGATTAGTTCCCATCCTCAGCCGCAATGTCGCCCGATCTGAGACCGGTAGCGCGCATGGTACGCCCACACTCGAACGGAGGTGGGTCGTGGCGATGAATCAGGTGCAGTTCCAGAAGGGACTGTCGATGGTGGATTT
>JANMUE010000340.1:0-2003 GCA_031391205.1 Lysobacterales bacterium
TTGTTCAAGAACAATACTGAAGCGCATTGGCGACGCATCGCGGAGGTGCTGCGCAACAACGGCGAAAAGTGGCAGGACGAGCGCCCACCCAGCGACAAAGGATAAGGATCGGAAAGATCGACACCGTTCCGCTCTCCAACACCTGGCCCGGCGCCGTACGCGTTCCTTTGCGTTCCTTTAAGGCCTACGGTGCCGGCGCGAAGGTTCGAAGTTATTTGTAGGGGAACGAAGCAGGTGAGGCAGAAGGCGTTGTGTGAATACCTAGAACCTTCGCACCGGCACCGATCGGCAGGCACCGTTTAGCACCCATACGTTATTTTCCCCTGAGGGATATCGGTGCTAGATTGCGCTCATGGACAAAAGCCTCCGCAAGTACAGCAGCCTTGCTGCAAATTAACGGGGCGATGCGGCGGCACCCAAGCAGAGAGTGGTCAGCCGGAAATTTCGGTTCCGGCGAATCAGTGCGATTGACGTGGTGGCAGTTGCGAAATAGGGTGTTTGTTCTTCCCATCCTTTGTACGAGAAGCAATCAATGGCAACGTCACGCATTGTTATCAATACTGTGTCTGGCGCAAAAGTAGTCGCCAGTGCCGACCTGACCACCATGACCAGCTACATTCTGCTGGAACAGCAGGACTGGTTTGAACATGAAATGGCTTTTATCCGGGCCTTCGCCTTGCCCGGTATGTATGCGCTGGATATTGGCGCCAATCATGGCGTGTATGGCCTGAACTTCGCAGCGTGTTTGCAGGGGCATGGCCATGTGTGGGCCTTCGAACCCACGGCCGCGCCATTTTCGATGCTGACTGACAGCGTGACCATCAATGCCTACCAGCAAGTACTGACGGCGCTACACTATGGATTATCGGATCAGGCTCGCGATGCACAGATGTATGTGGACACCAATAGCGAGCTTAACAGCCTGCACGGCCACAACGGGATCACCGAGCAAGTGCGTCTGGAAACACTCGATGAAGTGTTACCGCGCCTGACAGATGCGACCATTGACTTCGTCAAGCTGGATGCAGAAGGCGAAGAAATCAGCATTATCAAGGGCGGCGCGCGTTTTTTTGCCGAGCAGTCGCCGTTGGTGATGTTTGAGGTGCGACATGGTAGTCAGTTGAATCATGGTCTGTGGGATGTATTCCTCGCCATGGGCTACCAGCTGTATCGCCACCTTCCCGGACTGAATACATTGGTGCCGGTAGATGTGCGCCAGCCCTTCGAGCCGTTCGCGCTTAACCTGTTCGCCGCCAAAGCGGACCGTCAGCAAACATTGTCAGAGCGCGGACTGCTGGTGAAAGCAAGTATTTCGCTACCTGCCGATACATCACTCCCGCAGTGGCAGGATGTATTCAAGCAATTGCCCTATGCGCAGACTTTCATGCCGCACTGGACAGGAGCTGCGTCGGTGGTTGATGTCACTCGCACACAACACACGCATGCGTTGAATTGCTACCTTGGATCGAAGGCCGAATCAGGTAATGCGGCTTTGCGAGTCGCACTGCTGGAAAACGCCGTTCTGCTCTGGCGATCCATTCATGCGACTGCACCCGGGCAGCTCTCAGTAGGCCTGTGTCTGGCGCGTGCAACTTTTGATCTGGGACTTCGTACCGAAGCCTTGCAAACGCTGGTCAAGACCATGCAGGCGATGGCGAGTCCAGCGCCCGATGCATTCTCATTGCCCTTCCTGCCTCCTGTGCGCAGTTTCGACCAGCCGACCCCTCAGGGTTCAATATCTGATTGGCTGAGTGCCGCACTGATGACGGCCTATGAACAGTGGCGCGCTTTTTCATCCTTCTACACCAAAGATGCCGCGACCGTACTGCAACCTTATTTTGGCAATCCCAATCTGACGGCGGAGCTACGCCGTCGTTACGTGTTGCATACGCGACGTTCCGGCATGCACGTGGCGCTCGCCGATAGCGACCTGCTGCTACAACGCGGGCCGGAGAATTTGAATCCGGAAGTGTGGCGGGGGTTGGTGCAATCTTCGGCGCCTC
>JANMUE010000408.1:0-4780 GCA_031391205.1 Lysobacterales bacterium
ACCTCACCTCGTTATGCATCATCGCTCTTAACTTGGTGTCAATGAAACCGGGATCAGCTCAATTCTCTAACGATGATGGCATGCCGCTCGTTCGCATCCGTGATGTCATCCCGGGTTCTAGCAAGACCTTCTATCGTGGAGCATACGACGAAAAATTCGTAATAAATTCTGGTGACTTATTGGTCGGCATGGATGGGGAGTTCAACAGTGCAGTATGGAAGGGAGGGCTGGCGCTACTGAATCAGCGGGTATGTCGAATATCTTCAAAAGGGAACAAGTTAGATCAAAGATATCTTGTCAATTTTCTTCCTGCGGCGTTGAAGTCGATCGAGGACGTAACGTCCTTCGTAACAGTTAAGCATCTGTCCATAAAATCTATTCAAGATATCCACATCCCGTTGCCGCCTCTGACCGAACAACGCCGAATCGCCGAAGTGTTGGATCGCGCGGAAGCATTGCGCGCCAAGCGACGCGCTGCACTCGCGCAACTCGATAGCCTCACGCAAGCCATCTTCATCGAGATGTTTGGTGATCCGGTGACGAATTCGAAGGGGTGGCTCGACTCTAAGCCGCTCGGTGAGGTAGCTGATATTGTTTCTGGTGTAACCAAAGGGCGAAGTCTAGAAGGAAAGTCCACGAGGACTGTGCCGTACTTGGCTGTGTTAAATGTGCAAGACAAGGCGCTTAATTTGTCTGTAGTGAAAACCATTGAGGCTACGGAAGATGAAATTTCGCGTTTTCGATTGAAACGAGACGACTTATTGCTTACGGAAGGTGGCGACCCAGACAAGCTTGGGCGTGGGACGCTGTGGGGCGACGAATTGGCGGAGTGCATCCATCAAAATCATGTGTTCCGTGTTCGACTCAAAACAGCAGATATCAAGCCGCTATTCCTAAATTGGTTGATCGGAAGTCAACGTGGGAAGCGTTACTTTTTGAAATCAGCAAAGCAGACCACAGGAATCGCGTCTATCAATATGACTCAACTGCGTGGATTCCCATTGCTCGTTCCACCTCGATCATTGCAGGACAATTTCTCCCGCCGCATCGCCGCCGTCGAAAAACTCAAAGCCGTTCAACGAGCATCACTCGCCCAACTCGATGCCTTGTTCGCTTCGCTTCAACACCGCGCGTTTCGGGGTGAGCTGTGAACCTAAAACAGGTTCGGCCGTTGTTTTACGTAACAGCCTCATCCTAAAATAGCGAACTTTCTTATTTTAGGTTCGCCATGAAGCGTTCGCTGCAAGGCAAGTATCTAAAGGTCGCCACGGCGGGCGAAGCCTTCAAGGCTTTCGTGCCTGCGCCGCTGCCGCCCAAGCCGCCTATTCATTGGAGTGCGGCGTTGCATGCACGGTTTGATTCGGCGCTGCTGGCGCTCGGCCGGCTGGACGCGATGACCGATCAATTGCCCAATTCATCGCTGGTGCTGTACAGCTTTGTGCGCAAGGAAGCGGTGCTGTCGTCCATGATCGAAGGTACGCAGTCGTCACTCGCCGATCTGTTGTTGTACGAGCTGGATTAGCAGCCGGGTGCGCCGGTGGAAGATGCACGCGAGGTGAGTCGTTACGTCAAGGCATTGGAGCATGGCTTGAAACGGTTGCGCGGCGAGTTTCCGTTGTCGCTGCGGTTGATCTGCGAAGTGCATAAAGTGTTGTTGGGCGGTGGCCGCGGTTCACAACTGACGCCCGGCGAGTTTCGCCGCTCACAGGTGTGGATCGGCGGCACGCGCCCCGGCAATGCGGTATTTGTGCCGCCGCCTGCCAATGAAGTGGAGGAGTGCTTGAAGCACTACGAGCGTTTCCTGCATGACCAACCAGAGGCCACGCCGTCGCTGGTGAAGGCGGCACTGGCGCATGTGCAGTTTGAAACCATTCACCCGTTTCTGGATGGCAATGGCCGCGTGGGGCGATTGCTGATTGCGTTGCAACTGGCCGCCGATGGGTTGCTGCGTGAACCGCTGTTGTATCTAAGTTTGTATTTCAAACAACATCGCCGTACTTATTACGAGTTGCTCAATCGTGTACGCGAAAACGGCGATTGGGAAACCTGGCTGGAGTTTTTTGCCGATGCCGTTACCAGTAGTGCGGCGCAGGCGGCAGGTTCGGCCAGGCGCTTGCTGGACTTGAGTTCTGCGGATGCGCTGCGCATTGAAAAACTGGGCCGTGCTGCTGCCTCGGCATTGACCGTGCATCGCAGTTTGCAGCGCCAGCCCATTGCGACCTCCGCATCCTTGGTGAAGGCAACCAAGCTCACGCCCGCTACAGTGAATAAATCGTTGGCGCACCTCGAACGCATCGGCGTGGTGACCGAACTCACCAGCAAGCAGCGTGGGCGTGTGTTTAATTACGCGCAGTACACGGCTATTCTCAATGAAGGCATGGAGCTGCCGGAAGGAAGCAGTCAATCATGAGTCAATTTGCTTTTCTGCAAACGGAATGGGCTGACGTTCTCGCGGCGGCGGGCAAGGCGGAGTCATTTGCGCATCCCGATCCGCGCACTGCCTGTTTTTATGCGCGCCGCGCGCTGGAGCTGGCCGTTGCCTGGGCCTACAAAAACGATAGTTCGCTGCGACTGCCGTATCAGGACAATCTGTCGGCATTGATTCATGAGCCGACCTTCAAGAAAGCGGCAGGCGAAGCGGTGCTGAGTAAAGCAATTATCGTGACTAAGCTCGGGAATCTTGCGGTTCACAGTCACAAGCCGATTCAGAGCACCGATGCGGTGGTGGCGGTGCGCGAGCTGTTTCATGTGACCTATTGGTTAGCGCGCACCTATGGTCGGGCGAATCGCCCTGCGCCCGGCTTGAAGTTCGACGCAAATGCGTTACCCAAGACAGCGCCTGCACCACGCCACACGGTTGAGCAACTGCAGAAGTTACAAGCGACGCTAAGTGAGAAAGACGAAAAGCTGGCGGTGCTGCTGGTCGACAAGTCACAGCTTGATGATGAGCTCAAGCGCGCGCGGGCCGAGCTGGCCGCGATCAAGCAGGCGAACTCGGTTCAGGCGGATACTCACGATTACTCTGAAGCGCAGACCCGCGACTACTTCATTGATCTGCTATTGAAAGAAGCCGGTTGGCCGCTCGACCAAGCGCGTGATCGCGAGTTTGAAGTGGCGGGCATGCCCAACACGCAGGAGAAGGGATTCGTTGACTACGTGCTGTGGGGTGATGACGGCAAGCCGCTCGGGTTGGTTGAGGCAAAACGAACTCGCCGTGATCCGAAGGTGGGGCAGCAACAGGCCAAGCTGTACGCGGATTGTCTGGAAAAACAATTTGGTCAACGGCCAGTCATCTTCTATACCAATGGCTACGACCACTGGCTGTGGGATGACATGTGTTATCCGCCGCGACAGGTGCAGGGGTTCTACAAAAAAGCTGAACTGGAGCTGGCGATTCAACGCCGCACCACACGCAAGTCGTTGGCGGCTGCGGAAATCGACGCCAAGATTGTCGAGCGTTACTACCAGACACGTGCGATCCGCCGTATTGGCGAGGCTTTCGAGCGTGACCATGACCGTAAAGCGTTGGTGGTGATGGCCACGGGCGCCGGCAAGACGCGCACAGTGATCGCATTGTGCGATGTGCTGATGCGTTGCAACTGGGCCAAGCGCGTGTTGTTTCTGGCGGATCGTGTGGCACTGGTCAGGCAGGCAGTGGGCGCATTTAAGATATTTCTGCCGGATTCATCGCCGGTGAATTTGGTGACCGAGAAGAACGTCCAAGGGCGCGTATTCGTGTCCACCTATCCCACGATGATGGGCTTGATTGATGACACCGGCGATGGCCAGCGCCGATTCGGCGTGGGGCACTTCGATTTGATCATCATTGATGAAGCGCACCGTTCGGTGTTTCAGAAGTATCGCGCGATCTTTGACTACTTCGATTCGTTTCTGGTGGGGTTGACCGCGACGCCCAAGGACGAAGTGGATCGCAATACCTATTCGCTGTTTGAGTTGGAAGACGGCGTACCCACCGATGCGTACACGCTGGAAGAAGCTGTGCGCGAGGAGTTTCTGGTACCGCCCAAGGCGGTGTCGGTGCCGCTCAAGTTCCAACGGCAAGGAATTCGTTACGACGAACTCTCTGACGACGAGAAGGACGATTGGGATGCGTTGGAATGGAATGACGACGGCAATGTGCCAGCACAGGTAGACGCAGTAGCAGTCAACAAGTGGCTATTCAACATAGACACGGTCGATAAGGTGTTGGCGCACTTGATGCAAAGTGGTTTGCACGTCGCGGGCGGCGACCGGCTGGGCAAAACCATTGTGTTTGCCAAAAACAATGACCATGCCGAATTCATTGCCGAGCGATTCGACGCGAACTATCCGCATCTGAAAGGGCACTTCGCCCGCGTCATCACGTTCAAGACGGAATACGCCCAATCGATCATCGACGACTTCTCGCAGAAGGAGAAGATGCCGCACATCGCCGTTTCTGTGGACATGCTCGATACCGGTATCGATGTTCCCGAGGTGGTGAATCTGGTGTTCTTCAAGCTGGTGCGCTCCAAGACCAAGTTCTGGCAGATGGTAGGACGTGGCACCCGCCGCTGCGACAATCTGTTTGGACCGGGCAAGAACAAGGAACACTTCTACCTGTTTGATTACTGCCAAAACCTTGAGTACTTCAACCAGAATCCCGACACCGTGGATGGCTCGCTGCCGGATTCGTTGAGCAAGCGATTGTTCAATCGCAGACTGGAGTTGATTGGCGAGCTGGATAAAGGCGAAAGCCACGCAGGAAAAGTTTCGGACGCTGTGCTTGGCTACGATGGGC
>JANMUE010000438.1:0-2642 GCA_031391205.1 Lysobacterales bacterium
TTGTAGAGCGGGGCTTGCTCCGCTGCTCTTGATCTTTCGCCAAGATTGAGACCAGATCAAAGCAGCGGAGCAAGCCCCGCTCTACAAAATCAAAGGCAAGAGCTTCACGGCTTACGCCGCTCCTACAGGATCCTTGCTACCGGAGACTGCACTGAGCGGCAACTCGATCTCCGCCCCCACCGGCAAATGATCGGAGACATGCAGCGTCAGCACTTCATAGCGACGCACGCGCAGCGCTGCGGTAAACAGGATCTGGTCGATCGAGCGAATCGGATCCCAGGCCGGGAAACTGGGCAGGTGCGGCGCGGGTCGCAGGCGGGTGTGCTCGAACAGCGGACGCAGTGCGGCAGCATCCGGTTCGCAGTTGAGATCACCCATCACCACCGCATGACGGGAATCGCCGATGACCTCGGCCAGATAGCCGACCTGGCGCCTGCGCCCATTCGGCGTCAATGCAAGATGCGCGACAAATACACGCAGTGCATCGTGGTGACTGCCAAAGCGCAGCTCCAGCATGCCGCGACCGGGAATACGGCCCGGTAGCTTGTGTGCCAGCACTTCGCTGGGCTCGATCCGCGAAAGCACGCCATTGCCGGGCGAAGCCAGCGTCAGCGCGCGATTGCGCTGATGCGTCCAGAACGGAAATCCGGAAGTCTCGGCCAGCACCTCAACCTGGTGTCTGAAGCCTGAGCGCACGCTGTGCGAATCGGCCTCCTGCAGCGCCACGATGTCATATTCGCCGGCGAGTTTGGCGACGGCGCTGAGATTGCCCTGCTTCTCGCGATTGGGCAGCACGCTCTGCCAGCCGCGGGTGACGTATTCGCTCATGAGGCTGGTCTTGGCGCCGGCCTGGATATTGAAGGTCAACAAGCGCAGCTGCCGGGTCGGCGTGGGTACGGGGGCATTCATGGCGGGCGCAGAAACATCGGGCATGACCCGATTGTGCCGAGGTCGCCCGATCCTGTCTGTGTCTTTGCGATCTACAATTGCAAACCATTTCCTCAGGTTTTGTCTTGAACGTCATCGAATCCCTGCGTGTGCCGCTCGCCGCCGCGCTACGCCAGATGCAGTTGCCCGACGATGAACAGCGCGTCACCCGGTGGCTGGACTACCTCGGCCTGCTGGAACGCTGGAACCGCGCCTATAACCTCACCGCTGTCCGCGATCCGGCCGAGATGCTGACCCGGCATCTGCTCGATTCCCTGGCCATGGCGGCGTATTGGACCGAAACCGAGATCGCCGACATGGGCGCCGGTGCCGGCCTGCCCGGTCTGCCGCTGGCGATCCTGCACCCCGAACGGCGCGTCGTGCTGATCGAGTCCAACGGCAAGAAGGCGCGTTTCCTGCGCGAAGTGCAGCGTTCGCTCAAGTTGAGCAAGGTCGAGGTCGTCGAAGCGCGCGCCGAAGCCTACGCCCCGGCCCGGCCGTTGGCTGCCACCACCGCGCGTGCAGTCGCACCGGTTGCTACGCTGGGCGGCTGGTGCCACGGCTGGCTGGCCGAAGGCGGGCGTCTACTGGCGATGAAAGGGCCGGGTTATCGTGATGAACTGGGCGCCGTGCCGGCGGGTTTTGTGCTGGATTCGGTGGCGGAGCTCAGTGTGCCGGGGCTGGACGGGGAGCGGGTGCTGGTGATCATGCGCAAAGCATAGGATTGTGGGTCCGACCAGTGGTCGGACGCTTTACCGGGCGGCAATGGCCGAAGAGCGTCCGACCACAGGTCGGACCCACAGACAATCGCCCGCCCAAGGCCGCACTCTACGCATCTGGGCTAAACTCCCCGGCCCCGCGTCTGTATGCGCGGTTCGAACGAAGCAGGTTTCATGACCCGTATCATCGCAGTGGCCAATCAGAAAGGCGGCGTCGGCAAGACCACGTCGGCCGTGAACCTTGCCGCGGCATTGTCTGAGGCCAGGCGCAAGGTTCTGCTGGTCGACATGGATCCGCAGGGCAATGCCACCATGGCCTCAGGCATCGACAAGGCCAAGGCCAAGCCCAATGGTTGCGAGGTATTGCTGGAAGAAGTGCCGGCCGAACGCGCCATCGTGGCCACGCCTGGTGGCTATGACCTGATCCCGGGCAGCGGCGACCTGACCGCTGCCGAGATCAAATTGATGGATGAGATCGCACGCGAAACCCGGCTGCGCACGGTGCTGGCGCCGATTGCCTCGCGCTACCAGTTCATCCTGATCGACTGCCCGCCTTCGCTGAGCCTGCTGACGCTCAATGCATTGACCGCGGCCCAGGGCGTTCTGGTACCGATGCAGTGCGAGTATTTCGCGCTCGAAGGCCTGACCGCACTGCTCAACACCATCAAGGCGGTGAAGACGCGGCTGAATCCCGAGCTGGAGCTGGAAGGCATCCTGCGCACCATGTACGACGTGCGCAACAACCTTGGCAACGACGTTTCCAACCAGCTGGTCAAGCATTTCGGCGAGAAGGTGTTTCGTACCGTGGTGCCGCGCAATGTGCGCCTGGCTGAGGCGCCGTCGCACGGTCTGCCGATATCGCAGTACGACCGCGAATCGCGCGGCGCTATTGCCTATCTCGGCCTCGCCGGCGAGATGCTGCGCCGTGAGCGCGGGGTCAAGGCGGAGACCACCGTCAACTGATGTGTAGTGGGAGCGGCCTCCGGCCGCGAATCT
>JANMUE010000442.1:0-20220 GCA_031391205.1 Lysobacterales bacterium
GTACCGGATCGGAAAGCGTCCGACCACAGGTCGGACCCACAAGACCGTTGCTCCTACGTCGTATTTCTACGGCAGAATAACCGCGACCGGCGCCTTCCAGCCCTTCTTGCGATGGTCGACGACGACGGTGGTGTAGATGCCGCCCCGCACGTACCACTCGGCCGTGAGACGCATATAGCGCGGTTTTGTGGCTTTGACCAGGTCGTTCAGGATGCGGTTGGTGACCGCCTCGTGGAAGGCGCCCTCATCGCGGTAGCTCCACATGTAGAGCTTCAGGGACTTGAGCTCGACGCAGGTCTTGTCGGCCACATAGTCCAGGTGCAGGGTGGCAAAATCGGGCTGGCCGGTCTTGGGGCAGATGCAGGTGAACTCGGGAATCCGCATCCGGATGGTATAGTCCCGCCCCGGTTCCGGGTTCGGGAAGGTCTCCAGCGTCTTCGACGGCTTGGTGCTCACAGTCGAAATCCTTGGTTTTCATAAGAGGGGCGCGCAACTTAGCGGATGCCCCCGCAGGCGGCAATGCGCGCCGCTTCGTCCTACGGTTCACACATTGAGTCAAGATGCGACTTTCAACGATAAAACTCTCGGGCTTCAAGTCATTTGTCGACCCGACCACGCTACACCTACCCACCAATATGACCGGTGTCGTCGGTCCGAATGGCTGCGGCAAGTCCAATATCATTGACGCCATCCGCTGGGTCATGGGCGAAAGCGCCGCGAGCCGTCTGCGCGGCGATGCGATCACCGACGTGATCTTCTCCGGCTCGGGTCAGCGCAAGCCGGTGGGCACTGCCCAGGTCGAGCTGATTTTCGACAACAGCGACGGTGCCATCCAGGGCGAGTTCGCCAGTTTCAACGAGATTTCGATCAAGCGTGCGGTCAGCCGCGATGGGCAGTCGAATTATTTTCTCAACAACGCGCGTTGCCGCCGTCGCGACATCGTCGATGTGTTTCTCGGCACCGGCCTGGGTGCACGCAGCTATTCGATCATCGAGCAGGGCATGATCTCGCAGATCGTCGAGGCGCGGCCGGAAGACCTGCGCATGCATCTGGAAGAAGCCGCCGGAATTTCCAAGTACAAGGAACGCCGCAAGGAAACCGAGTCGCGCATCAAGGCCACGCGCGAGAACCTCGATCGCGTGAACGATGTGCGACAGGAAATCGAAAAGCAGCTCGAACACCTTAACCGCCAGGCCAAGCAGGCCGAGCGCTATCAGAAGCTCAAGGCCGACGCCGTCCGTGTCGAAGCCGAGCTCAAGACTCTGCACCTCAATTCCCTGCGCAGCGAGCTGGACCAGCGCGCACAGGCGTTGAAGACCTTCGAGCTGCGCATCGACGAACTGACCGCAGAGCAGCGCGGTGTCGAGGCGAAGATCGAATCCGAGCGTTCCACCCAGCAGGCGGCCAGCGAACATTTCAACGGCATCCAGGCCGAGCTCTATCGCGTCGGTGGCGAAGTCGCCCGCGTCGAACAGCAGATCAACTTCAACCGCGATCTGGGCGAACGTCTGCAGCGTGCGGCGCGCGAGACCGACACCGCGATCGCCGAACTCAACGAACATATCCACGCCGATCAGACGCAGATCGAAGCGCTGCAGCTCTCGCTCGCCGAATCCGAGCCGCAGATGGAAACCTACGAATCCGAAGCCGAGTCGCGCGGTGAAGCGCTGCGTACCGCCGAGCATGCGATTGTCGACTGGCAGTCGCGCTGGGATACCTATGCGCGATCGAGCAGCGAATCCGCGCAGGCCGCGGAAGTCGAGCGCACGCGCCTGAACTTCATCGACAAGCAGAGCATGGATGCGTCAAAGCGACTGGAACAACTGCTGGACGAACGCAAGCGCGCCGACGTCGATACGATCCAGGCCGCGGCCGAAGCGTTGCTGTTGCGCCAGGATGAATTCAAAGAACGCGTTGAAACGCTGACCGGGCTGCTCGACGAGCGCAAGCTCGCGTTGGGTGCATTGCAGGACGAAGCGCGGCTGGTGCAGAGCCAGCTCAGTGAATCACGCCAGCAGTTGCAGAGCGGCCGCGGCCGATTGAGTTCGCTTGAGGCATTGCAACATGCGGCGCTCGGCCAGGAGAAATCCCGCGCCGCCGAATGGCTGGCCAGCATCGATCTCGACAAGGGCGCACGCCTGGGCGAAGTGCTGCAGGTCGATGAGGGCTGGGAGCGCGCGGTGGAAACCGTGCTTGCCGGCTGGCTGGACGCAGTGCTCAACGAATCGCCGCTGATGGTGCTGCCGGAGTTGTCTGCGCTGGGCGAGGCCAATGTGGCATTGATGCATCCGGCTACTGGCGGTGACCGTCCCGTGGGCAGTCTGGCCGAGAAGGTGAATGGTCCGGCAGTGGTGTCGACGTTGCTGTCGCGTATCCGTATCGCATCGAATCTCGATGAGGCCGAACGCATTGCAGCGAATCTGGCCGCAGACGAATCGGTGATCACCGCCGATGGTGATTGGCTGGGCCGCGACTGGGTGCGCGTACTGCGCGCCAAGAATGCGCAGATGGGCGTGCTGGCGCGCGAGCGCGAGATCCACACGCTGCAGGAGTCGATTCAGGCGCTGGATGCGCGCGTGGCCGAACTGGCCGCGCGTCAGGACAGCCTCAAGCAGCAGACTCTGGATGCCGAACGCGATCGTGACGATGCGCAGCGCGACCTCTATTCCAGCCATCGCCAGCTTGCCGAGATCGGCGGCCAGATCAGCAGCGAACGCGGCAAAATCGAATCGCTGAACGCGCGCATGGGCAAGATCAATATCGAGATCGATGAGCTGCACGCGCGCATCGACCAGGTCGATACTGAAGCCCGCGAAGCCCGCGGCAAGCTGGATTTCGCCGTCGAGCGCATGGGCGATCTGGAGGAAGAGCGCACGCGCCTGGATCAGGAACGCCGGCAATTGCTGGAACGCCGCGAAGACGCCCGCGCCAGTCAGCGCGAGGCCAGCGAGGCGGCACATGCCTTGGCGTTGCGCATGGAATCCAAGCGCGCGGCACTGACTTCATTGACGCAGTCGATCGGCCGTCTGAGTGGCCAGCTCGGCACGCTCGAAGCACGCCGCGGCGAAATCGCTCAGCAGCTTGCCACCAGCGCCGATCCCGGCGTGCAGCTGGAAGCAGAGCTGCGCACCTATCTGGATCAGCGTCTGCTGGTCGACAAGCAGTTGGTCGAGGCGCGCAAGGCGCTGGAAGCGCGCGATCTGGTCTATCGCGGGCTGGAAGCCGAGCGTCATCGCATTGAACGTGATCTTTCCGGCGTTCGTGACCGGATATCCACGTTGCGGCTGGAAGAGCAGGGGCTGGCGATGCGCGCGCAATCGCACGAGGAAGCCATCGCCGCCGCTGGCTTCACCACCGATTCGGTGGCGATCGAGCTGCCGGCCGAGGCCAATGTCGAGGAATGGCAGGCACGTTTCGAAGATCTGGAGCAGAAAGCCAGGCGCCTGGAGCCGGTGAATCTTGCTGCGATCCAGGAATACGCCGAACAATCGACGCGCAAGCAGTATCTGGATTCGCAGCTTGCCGACCTCAACAGTGCGCTGGAAACCCTGGAAGGTGCGATCAAGAAGATCGACAAGGAAACCCGCACACGCTTCAAGGAAACCTTCGACCGCGTCAACTCCGGATTGCAGGAATTGTTCCCGCGATTGTTCGGCGGTGGCCATGCATACCTCGAACTCACCGGCGAAGACCTGCTCGATACCGGCGTGTCGATCATGGCGCGCCCGCCCGGCAAACGCGTCACCAGCATCAGTCTGCTTTCGGGCGGCGAGAAAGCGTTGACTGCAGTTGCCTTGGTGTTCTCGATCTTCCGCCTCAACCCGGCGCCGTTCTGCCTGCTCGACGAGGTCGATGCGCCGCTGGACGAGGCCAATGTCGGGCGCTTCTGCAACATGGTCACCGAGATGTCAGAGAAGGTTCAGTTCCTGTTTGTTACTCATAACAAGGCGACCATGGAAGCAGCGCAGCAATTGTGCGGCGTGACCATGCGTGAGCCCGGCGTGTCGCGCCTGGTATCGGTGGATCTGGCCGAAGCCGCCAAGCTCGTCGGCGCTGCCTAGGAATTATCTTATGGATGCGTGGACTCTACGAATCGTCATCGCCGTACTCGGCGCCATCCTGCTTGCCGCGATCTACTTCATGGGTCGCTCCAATGCTACGCAGGGCAGGCGCGTCGCCGGCAAGAAATCCGAACGCGTCGAACCGCAGATGGGTAGCGAATCGGGCAAGGGCGACGGACTGGATCCCGAGCTGCGCGCCGAACTCGATCGCCTGAGTCGGGAAATCGCCAGCGACCGCGAAGACGGTGTCGCCGAGAACACGCGTTCCACGGACAACGAAATTCCGTTCGACCGGCGTACGCCCACCGAGCCGCTGGCGCCGCTGCGTTCACCGATCGGATCGCGTCAGCAGGAAAAAATCGATCGCATCGTCACGCTCTATGTGATGGCTCCGGATGGCCACACGTTCAACGGTTCCGATGTCGTGGTTGCCGCCGAAAAAACCGGATTGGAATTCGGCGACATGAGTGTCTTTCATCGTCTCGTCGAAAGCCGCGTCGACAAGGGCCCAGTGTTCAGTATGGCCAATCTCCTCAAGCCGGGCAGCTTCGATATGCAGAACGTGCGGAGTATCCAGACCCCTGGCCTGTCGTTGTTCATGACCCTGCCTGGCCCGCTCAGCGCACTCGACGCCTGGGACGCCATGCTGCCGACGGCGCAACGCCTGGCCGAGCTGCTCAACGGCGTAGTGCTGGACGAAGAACGCAACACCATCGGCCGCCAGCGTATCCAGTTCATGCGCGATGAATTGCGTGCCTATGATCGCGCGCAGGAAAAGAACACCATTCGCAAACCTTGGTAGCCGCGGTGGCTGTGACGCTACAAATCGCAATCAATTTTATTCGATTGCGGCGCGAATCATTCGCCGCATCGTGCTCGACTACGCGCGTACGCGTGTTGGAGACAAACGAGGCGGTACGGTCTTCATCGCACAGGACGAAAACCAATCGGCTGTATCGACGATTGCATCGACTGGGTGGTTTTAGACGGGACATTGACCGCGTTTACTCATTTCGACGCGGATTGCGCGTGTGGTCGGATCAAAATCTTCTTCCGTACTTGCCAACGAAAAAATTGCCGAAGTCGGAGACAGTGCCAACTTTCGCCGTGGAACGGCAATGCCGATTCGCGCGGCCCTGATCGAGGCGGAAGCCCGCGGCCGGGGTAAGCAATACGAGGGGAATCTCAGGCTTTGCCTGACGACGCTTACGGGCGAGCCGGAGAAGCCACCAATGGCGCAGCCAACGCCGAATTCGCCACTTCGATAATATCCATTTTTTTCCTCCACTCAGCAGCCTGCGCCTCGTACCCCTTGTCCGATTCCGCATGCTGCCACGCGGAGTAGAGCGCCACGATAGCGCGGACGCACTTGAGCTTGTCCTTACGTGTGGTGTCGGATGCGGACGAGCACACATTCTGAGCTTCGAGCAACTGATCTTCCGCGATTTCATAGCGATGCAATCCAGTGCTCGCACTGCCGGAAATCGTTAGGAACTGGCACAAAAGCGCCCCACCAAGTTCAGGCACCGATGCTCGAATCAGAGCCTCGATAGGAGAGAGCGTTTCGATTACCTCAGGGTAGCGTGCTTGCACCAGCATCAGTCCACCGAGCTGAAGGCGCGAATCAAAGACACTCGCATGCTCCTCTCCCAGCACATGCTGACCTTTCTCCAATGCATCCCGTACCAATGCCTCAGCCTCGGCGAATCTTCCTTGTGCCTGAAACAGTTTGCCCATGTCGCCCATCGAAGTGAGCGTGTTAGGGTGGTCGTGACCCAACAGTCGTGCGCGTTTCTCCAACACCTCGGTAAAGTAAGGCTCGGCCTCTTTCCATCGGTCTTGAGCGTAATAAACCATGCCGATACCCTTGATCGAGGTCCAAGTTACCGGGTGGTCATCACCCAACTTGGTGCGCCGAATCTGCAACGCCTTGCGATTGAGTTCCTCGGCTTCGCCGAATTTTTCTTGAGCGAGAAGTATGCGCGATACGTTGTTATAAGAAGTTGCGGTCTCTAAGTGCTCCGTTCCAAATAGGCGGATACGCTTTTCCATTGCCTCACGGTAATAGACTTCGGCCTCTGCACGTTTGCCCTGTTCGGACTTCAGCAAGCCCATGTTGTTGATGAGCTTCAGCGTGTCTGGATGTAGTTCCCCTAAGGAGCGACGGGTAATGGTCAGCGACTCGAGCCAATGCTGCTCAGCTTCCCGCAATCTGCCTCGGTTTAACGCGAGGACGGCTGCCCAACCTAGCGAGCGAAGGGTGTCCTCATGGTCTTCACGCAATAGTTGCTTGCGCAAGGAAAGGGCGCGATCTTGCAGTGGTTGCGCTGCATCGTAGGCGCCCATTTGCGTATAAACCTCTGCCAACACTTGGCTTAATCTGGCATTCACCAAGGGCTGTGCCGCGAACTCCTCTTCGATCGCCTTTACCGCAGGTTGCATGATGGTGCGGTCAATCAGATCCCGCGCTGCATCGGTAGCGTTGATCTGTCGCCAGTAATCAGAGAATGCGGCAATCTCGGCGGAGTGCTCAGCATCGGAGTAACCGGCTTTGGTCAGAGCAGCGGTTAATTTGGTTTTGACATCCGCAGTGAGCATTTGGCCGGCCTGCGCCGGATTCACCTGCCCGAGCATGTCGGCCTGGAACTGTGCCACCTGCTCCAATTCCGCCGCACGCTGACTGGCGATGCTGGCCTGCAGGTTTGCAATGCGCGCCTGCCAAGCGAACGCGATAATACCGATCAGCAACGCTATCGCGGTGATCGTGCCCGCCGCCACTGCGACCAGATGGCGGCGCAGGAACTTCTGCGCGCGATACCACCCGTGCCCGCCGCGCGAATGCACAGGACGACCCTCAAGATAGCTTGCAAGATCGGCGTCCAGTTGCTCAACTGAAGCAAAGCGTTCGTTTGCCGATTTGCGCAGGCAGCGCAGCACGATTCCGTCGAGATCTCCGCGCAGCGCGCGCACCTTCTGGCTGGGTGCACCGATGTGCAGCGCTGCGGCACTCGGCGCAACGGGAGGGACTGTCGTGACCAGTTTTTCCATCTGCCCAGCGGTCAACCCCGTGAAATCAAATGGTCGCGTGTCGGCAAGCAATTCGTACAGCAACAAACCGAGCGCGTAGACATCGCAGCCGACACCGATCGGACCGCCGAGCAGTTGCTCAGGTGCCGAGTACGATGGCGAAAAGTAGCGGTGCGCGGTGCCGGTCTGTTCTTCGGTGGCGATGTTGAAATCTGCACTCAATGGCTTGGCGATGCCAAAGTCCAGCAGCTTGGGCACGCCCTCGGTGTTCACCAGGATATTGCTGGGCTTGAGGTCTCGATGCACGACCAGATTGCGATGCGCCTGCATCACCGCAGCGCAGACCAGTCGGAAAAGTTCGACACGTTCGCGTACGCTGAGTTTTGCCAGTGCGCAGTAGTCGGTAATCGGAACGCCGGCGACGTACTCCATCACGAAGTAGGGCGTACCGTCGGCGAGTTCGCCGGCATCAAGCAGGTGCGCGATGTTGGGATGATCGAGCGATGCCAGTGTCTGGCGTTCGATCTGGAAGCGTCGCAGCGTATTGGCGTCCAGCAATTCGCGGCGTACGAACTTGATCGCGGCCTGCTGGTTGACGGTGCCGTCGACGCGTTCAGCGCGATAGACGCTGCCCATACCGCCACGTCCCAGTTCTTCGCGCAGTTCGAATGCACCGACGCGCAATCCGACCAGGCTTTCGGCGGGTGCAGTGGTGGACAGCAGCTGGCTCAGTTCCGGGGCGATGGGGCGGATGGTCTTGTGCGCGAGTTCTTTGTCCATCTCGAGCAGGGCGCGCAGTTCGCGTAGTTGTTCAATGTCGCCGGCACACTCGTTTTCCAGGAACGCGTCACGCTGGTTTTCTGGAAGATCGAGCGCAGAAGCAAATAGTGCCTGCAGTCGGTTGGAAGAGGGGTTGGACATGAGGCGGTTCCAGTGACGATACGCAATGGTATCGCCTGGAAGTTTGCTGTGCGTGGCCGCAAAGGTCCGCGCGCAATGCCGCTCTACACGATGCGATGGAGATCTTGATGCAGACTGTCTATCGGTCAACGTCCGGCAAGTGCACCGTGCGTGTGCAGGCGATGCCTGGTTTCATGGGTCTTCCTCTGGGCCGGCAGAGGAGAACGTGAATCGCCGGAAAACCGGAACGCACCGGCAGATGTTATGACTTTTGTCCGGTGAGTCAGACCGGAAATTTTGCTATCTTCGTACATTCCCGATCGAGGTTCGCCATGCGCCGTATCCTGAAGTGGAGTTTTCGTCTTGCTCTGATCGTATTGGTGCCCTTGCTGCTGCTGATCGGCCACACGCTCTGGTTCAAACCGCTCAGCATCAGCTGGTTCTACGAGCGCGTATTTTTTGAATTCGGCGCAGACAATCCCGAAATGCTGTCGAGCATGCGCATTCTGCCCTCATGGCTGGATTGGTACAGCGATGATCTATCGGATGCTTCGCTGGCGTTCGAAGACGAGATGAGCGCCAAAATGAAGACCGATCTGGCCACGCTGCGCAGCTACGACAGCAGCAAGCTCTCGGGCAACGAGCGACTGTCCTACGACATGCTCGAGTATTTTCTGGCGATCCAGGATGAAGGCGATCGTTTCCGCCATCACAACTACCCGCTCAATCAGTTGTTTGGTCTGCAAAATGAGCTGCCGACCTTCATGGCAACCCAGCATCCGATCGATGCCGCCAAGGATGCCGACAACTACATTGCCCGCCTGAACAAATTCCCGCTCAAGTTCACGCAGACACTGGAAGGGCTGAAAGCCCGAGAAGACGCAAAGATTATTCCGCCACGCTTCGTGGTCGAAAAAGTGCTCGATGAGATGCAGCGCTTTATCGGGGCCGCGCCCAAGGACAATCTGCTTTACACCAGCTTTGTCGACAAACTCGATAAGGTGTCGCCGGATGCCATCGCCGCGGACAAACGCCCGCAATTGCTCAGCGATGTCGAACATGCAATCGCCACATCGGTGTACCCGGCCTACCAGCAGTTCATCGAGTACTACACAGCACTGCTGCCCAAGGTCAGCGCCAACAACGGGGTGTGGGCGTTGCCCGACGGCGAAGCGTACTATTCCTGGGCGGTGCGCCAGCACACCACGACTGAAATGACCGCTGATCAGGTGTTTGCGCTTGGCCAATCCGAAGTCGCCCGCATCGAGGCGGAGATGGATACGATCCTGCGCGAGCAGGGATTGAACGAGGGCACGATTGGCACGCGGGTGCAGGTGATCGCACACCGTGCCGACCAGCTCTATCCCAACGACGATGCCGGGCGCGCGCAGATCATTGCCGATTTTCAACGCATCATCGATGAAATCGACGCCGGCCTTGGCGACACATTCAATGTGCGCCCCAAGGCTGGGGTCAAGGTGGAGCGCGTGCCTGCGTTTCGCGAAAAGACCGCGCCTGGCGCCTATTACAACCCGGCAGCGTTCGACGGGTCGCGACCGGGGATTTTCTATATCAATCTGCGCAATACCGGAGAGGTGGCACGTTTTGGCATGCGTACCCTCGCGTATCACGAAGCAATTCCTGGCCATCATTTCCAGACCACGATTCAGCAGGAATTGACCGGCGTTCCAACCTTCCGCAAGGTGTTGCCGTTCACCGCGTTTGCTGAGGGCTGGGCGCTGTATACCGAACGACTGGCTTGGGAAATGGGTTTCCAGAAAGACCCACTCGATAATCTTGGCCGGCTGCAGGCGGAGATGTTTCGCGCTGTGCGGCTGGTTGTCGATTCCGGCATGCATCAGAAGCAGTGGACGCGCGAACAGGCAATCGCCTACATGCTGGAGAAGACCGGCATGCCCGAAGTCGAAGTAGTCTCCGAAATCGAACGCTACCTGGTCATGCCCGGGCAGGCATTGGCCTATAAGGTCGGCATGAACAAGATCCTGGAATTGCGCGAGACGGCGAAGCGCGAGCTTGGCGAGAAGTTCGTGTTGTCCCGCTTCCACGACATGATGCTCACCGGCGGCGATATGCCGCTGACCTTGCTTGAGCACCGTGTCAACGAATGGATCGCGAGGGAGCGTTAGAGTTTCTCTGAACACGCACAAAGCCGCGACAGCACCCTGAGTCACTGCGGCTGTCGCGTTACAATTTCCGTGCTGCCCGACCGGGCCTGGCAACTCTGGAGGCGTTCATGGAATATCGGAATTCAGCATGGCTTTTGGCGTTGGTGTTGTTCGCCTCAGCCGCTCAATCGGCGCAGCTGGAACTGGTTTCCAGCGCCGCACTGCCGGCAGCCGCGCTAAGCAATGGCAGCAGCACGAACGCACGTGTCAGTGCCGACCTGCGCTATGTGGTGTTCGAGAGCTATGCCGACAACCTGGTCGCGGGCGATAGCAACCGGCGCAGCGACATCGTGCTGGTCGACCGCATTGCCAGCACGCGTCGCGTGATCTCGCGCACCACAGCGGCGGCGGGCGATGGCGACAGCTACGGCGCCGACATCAGTGCCGACGGCAGCACTATCGTATTCAGTTCGGCGGCTAGCAATCTGGTCGCCGATGACAGCAACCAGCAGACCGATCTGTTCGTGCTGAATCGGATCACCGGGGTACTGCGGCGACTGCTGCCCAGCGCGGGTGTGCAGCCCGATGGACGCAGCCACGAGGCGCGCATCAGCGACAACGGCCAGCGCGTCGTATTCACTTCCGATGCGACCAACTGGGTGGGCGACGACAGCAATGGCGTAGCCGATGTTTTCGTCTACGACCTGGCCGGCAACACCGTGCAGCGGGCGTCGTTGACCAGCGCGAGCCTGGAAGCGTTGGGCTACATCGGCATGCCTGATATCAGCGCGGATGGCAGCTGCATATTGTTCCATGCCGACTCGGGGGATTTCGTACCCGGCGATCAGAATGGCAGCTGGGATGTGTTCGTCCGCGATCTGGGCGAGCAGGAAACGCGCCGGGTATCGATCGGTTTTGATGGCCGCGAATCGGACGAGGTGATGTTCGGTTCTGGTCAAATCATCGATTGCGGCACCGTGGTGTTTGCCAGTTTCGACGGCGATCTGGCGTTTCCGGATTCGGGCTCCGGCGCCTGGCTCTACCGTCACAGCCCGGGATTTACCGACCTGGTGTACGACATGCCCACCAACATCACCAGGCAAAACTACGCGCTGTCGCGCAACGGTGGTTATCTGCTTTTCGGCCTGGAAGCCGGCGCCCTGGCGGTGCCATTCGATCTTCAACGCATCAACCTGAGCAATCTGACGGTTACGGAATTCAGCGGTCTGGCGGGTTTTCCGGACTTCATCGCCGACGATGGCGGAACGGTGTTCGCGCACAGCGCGCGGTCACTGGCAGTGAGTGACCGCAATTTGCTCGAGGATTTGTTCATTGCCACGGTGGGTGGCAGTTTCGAAATACTTTCCACGCCAGCCGCGGCAGCGCCGCTGCTGATCGCCAACGGCGCAAGTGGCCGTGCCGACCACGCCGACCCGTTGACGCCGGGCGTCGGCACGCGCACGCAGTCGGTCAGCGGCGACGGCAATCTGGTGCTGTTCAATTCGATTGCCACCAATCTGGTGGCCGGGGATACCAATGACTTTGAAGACGTATTCCTGCGCGACCGCTCCAGCGGCACTACGACCCGATTGAGCCTTGCGCCTGGCGGCGTGCAGACCAACGGGCTGTCCCGGGCCAATGATATTTCCGGCGATGGACGTTTCGTGACTTTTGAATCCTGCGCCAGCAATCTGGTGGCCGGCGACAGCAATGCACTCTGTGATGTGTTCCTGCTCGACCGCCAGACGCAGACGATAGAGCGCATCAATGTCAGCAGCGCGGGTGTCGAGGCAAACGGGCAGGGCGATCTCGTCCGCGGCCATTGGTCGCGCGTGTCCGACGATGGCCGCTACGTGGTATTCGTTTCGAACGCCATCAACCTGGTGACGGGCACCAGCTCCGCTACGCGGCGGTTATATCTGCGCGACCGTCAGGCCGGCACCACTGTGCTAATCGATCCAGGAAGATCGCCGGCCATCAGTTCGGACGGCCGCTACGTTGCCTATGCCTCGCCGTCGGGTATTCGACTGTGGGATCGGCAAACGGGAACGAGCGAGGAAATTTCGACCGGTGTTGGCGGAGCGCCGGAGAACAATTTTTCGGATTGGCCTTCGCTGTCCGATGATGGCCGCTACGTGGCGTTCTACTCGTTCAGCAGCAACCTGGTCGCCGATGATGGGAACGGTAACGAAGCCGATGTATTCGTACGCGATCGTCAGCTCGTCAGCACAACGCTGGTCAGTCGGCAGGTTGGCGCGGCGGAGCGTGTCGTGGGCGGCAGCATTGCCGAGATTTCCGGCAATGGACGTTACGTCGTCTATGTGCCGGGGCTGTCTTCGGATGGCGATTTTTTCGACTCACGCGGCATGTTCTGCGATCTGCAGACCGGAGAAATCAAATCGTTCGTCGCGTTGTCCGACGTAGCCAACGGCCGCGATTTCGTCATGCGTCCACGCATTTCGTCCGATGGTTCGACGGTGGTTTTCGCAGCCTTCGGGCTCAGCCGTTCAGCGGTCGACATCAGCGGCGACATACCCGATGTGTTCGTATCCGCCGGCGCGCAGAACGATCTGTTTGGCGATGGGTTCGAATGAGCGCTTAGATGACGCACCGGCGTCATCTGCTCATTCGAACGCCTGGCCATGGGTGATGGGCGGCGCTTTCGACATGCGTTGAAGCGCATGTCGAGCCGCACTGAACGCCGCGCAGGGATGCGCGGCCGGATGCACAGCACCAGGGACGGTTGGTGCCGATCTCCACAATGTCCAGGGACGGCTGCTTGCCGCATATCAAGAGTACGCTTCGATGACCGCACCAGGGTCATCTGCGAATTCGAACGCCTGGCCAAGGGTGAAGGGCGGCGCTTTCGACATGCGTTGAAGCGCATGTCGAGCCGCACTGAACGCCGCGCAAGGATGCGCGGCCGGATGCGCTGCACCAGGGACGGTTACTGCGAATCTCCGCACCGGTCCAGGGACGGCTGCTTGCCGCATATCAAAAGTACGCTTCGGCTACTTGCCCCACATCATGAGAGCAGAAGCCCGGCGTGGCGTCGGACCTAGTCCCAGCCTGTCCATGCAGGCTGGGACGGGACAGCGGGTGTACATGACACACCCGCATCGTTCAGAAACCGAAATCGGCGCGCACGAAGTAGTAACCGCCGTTGATGCCGAACGGTACGGTTTCCCAGCCGTAGATGAAGCCGAGCTGCGGGAACGGAGCAGCGTCGGTTTCATCCCACTTGTCCGGATAGGCATCGAAGATGTTGGTGCCGCCGACACTGAGCTTGAATGCATCGCTGAAGCGATAGCCCACACTCAGATCGGCCAGCCATTCGCCATCCCAGCGTTGCTTGAAGCCAGGCGTAAAGCCTTCGCCGGCAACCGAGCCGAAGTAGTTGGCGCTGGTGTTCACCGACCAGTTGCCATGCGTCCAGCCTGCGCTCAGCACGTGATGGGCACCGGGCTGCCCCTCTTCGACCAGGGTCACCTGGGCATTCGGGAACAGCGCTGCCGCTGTCAGGATGTCTGACGATGATCGGCGCGCCGTGACTTCCGTGTCGTTGAAATGCACCAGGGCGCTGAGATTCAAGTCATCACCATTGCCAAGTTCAGTGCTGTAGTCGGCCACGATATCGATGCCGCGGGTGCGGGTGTCGATGGCGTTGGTGAAGAACTGCGCCTGGCCGACATTGAACGGATCGAGGATGGCCCGGATCGGGCAGCCGGCATTGTTGGCGCCGCAGGCGGTGATCGATTCGGGGACGATTTCGCCAGAGAAGATGATGCGGTCGTCTATGTCGATCTGGAACACGTCCACGGTCAATGACAACTCGTCGCTCAGCTGTGCGGTAAAGCCGAGGCCGGCGTTGATCGATTCTTCTTCCTTCAGCGGGTCGATGCCAAGCGCACGTGTTACCGCCGAATCCTGGCGTGCAGTCAGTGTGTCGGTGAGCACGCCGGCGGCGTTCAGATTGGTCGACACCTGGCTGAAGAAAGCCTGTTGCACGCCGGGTGCGCGAAACCCGCTGGATACCGTGCCACGCAGAGCAAAGCCATCGCTGACTTCGAAACGCGCCGACAGCTTGCCGGTGAAGGTATTGCCGAAATCGGAGTAATCCTCGAAGCGCAGTGCCGATCCCAGTGTAAAGCGATCGGTAATCGGTGCTTCCAGATCGCCGTAGACGGCATAGCTGTGACGGCCTTCATCGACTTCGGTGCCAGGCGTGAAGCCGGGAAAACCCTGGATGCCGGCAGCCGCGGTTCCGCCGGTCTGGTTGAGGATCACGATGGCCGGATTGTTGGTGCGCCCATAGGTATACGACACCGGATCGCCGGCTTCGATCTGGAAATTGTCGCGGCGGTATTCCAGGCCCGTGGCCATGAACATCTGATTGTCGTTGACACCCGCGAACGAACCGGTGAAATCCAGATTCAGGCTGGTCTGCTCCTGGACCAGCGAGCCGGTATCGGCCGAAGTCGGCGATTCGCCGAAGATGCCGCCGCCGGGCAGCGGCTCGTAGAACCAGCTCACGTTGACCGAATTGCGCTCGTGGAAATCGAATCGGCTCTCGCCCCAGTTGGCGGAGGCGTCGAAGGACCAGACATCGTTGATCGGTGCGCGAAACCCGCCGGCCAGCGAGACGTCACGCACGGTGGTAATGATGTTGGGCAGAAAACCATTGGGATAAAGCTGGGGCACGGTGCGGCCATCGCCGGCGCTGCGGAAGAATCCAGAGGAATCTCCTTCGCGCTCCGACCAGCCGCCGAACAGATACAACTCGCCATCGCCGGCGCCCAGTCCCGAGTTCAACCAGAGATATTTGTCCTTGGCATCGGCATCGCCGATGCGCTGGGTCACCCTGGGCGGGTCGACACGCAGCGAGTCGACACCGGCGCGATTGGTTTCGCCGCGGTCGCGATACTCGGCAGTCACGTTGAAAAAACCATCATCGCCGAAGGCCCAGCCGGTGTTGAAACCACCGTGGTAGTTCTCGCCATCGCCCTCGTAGGTCTGGCCGATCTGGGTGCTCAGCGTGGTGCGATCGGTGCCATCCTTGAGCACGATATTGATGACGCCGGCAATCGCATCCGATCCGTACTGCGCTGCTGCGCCATCGCGCAGTACTTCGATGCGCGCAATCGCCGAGACCGGAATCGCATTGATATCGGTACCCGCTGAGCCGCGGCCGATGGTCTGCTGCACATTCACCAGGGCCTGTTGATGCCGACGCTTGCCATTGATCAGCACCAGCACCTGATCGGGACCCAGGGCGCGCAGCGTGGCCGGGCGAATGATGTCGGTGCCGTCGGAAATAAAGGTCGTCGAAAAGTTGAACGAAGGCTCCAGCATCTGCAGCAGCTTTCCGACTTCCAGCGCGCCGTTGGATTCAAGCTTGGCGCCGGTCAATACATCGACGGGTGCCAGCGTCTCGGTCGCGGTATGGCCACGGGCTCGCGAGCCGAGCACTACAACCTGTTCCAGTGTCTTGCTGTCTTCGCCGGCGTCTTCGCTGGATTCCTGCGCCATCAACGGCATCGCCATCGTCATGGCGATGCATAACGCGCGCAGCCGCAGTTTTTCGGTGTAATCGATGGACATAGTGTTTCTCCCATTATTATTTTTCGGGGACAGGCTATTTTTCCAGCCTTCGTTGGGCCTCCCCGGTCAAGCCCGGTGCAATTCGACACGCGCGCCCCCTGCACGCTTATCGGTCCGGGTAACGCTGAAAAACGCGCGCCCCGCCGGGTCGAATAGTGACATTTTCGTTAAGTCAAATGCGAGCGATACGCTATGTTATGAGAACCGATCGACATAATGCACTGCAGGAACGCGCGGGATACCCGTGGTAAGCGCTGTCATCCGCGCAGTCGCGGGTCGATCCAGGCGCGCAGGGCGTCAACAAGGAGGTTGACCAAGACGATCAGAACGCCCGCCGCCAGCGCCACCCCCATCACCAGGGGGTAGTCGCGATTGAGCGCACCCTGAACGAAATAGCGGCCGACACCGGGGATGCCGAAGATCTGTTCGACCACAGTGGAACCGGTGATCACCGCAATCAGTGCAGGGCTTAGCCACGCCAGTACCGTCAGCAATGTGGGTTTGAGCACGTGGTGCAGGATCAACGCCAGCCCTTCAATGCCGCGGGCACGCGCGGCGCGCGCGTAATCACTGGACAATGTTTCGATTACTGCATGCCGTGTCAGCCGCGCGACCGCAGCCAGATTGGGCAGGCACAGCGCCGCGATCGGAAGTACCGCGGTGCGCCAGTCGCTGGAATCCCAGCCGCCGGCGGGCAGCCAGCCCAGATATACGGCGAACAGCAGAATCAACAACGGTGCAATCACGAATTTCGGCAGGGCCAGGCCGAGCAGGGTGCCGCCCGCGATCATCGTGTCGATGCTGCGGTTAGCCTGCGATGCGGACAGGAATCCCAGCGGTACGCCAATCAACAGCGCCAATACCAGCGCCCAGGTACCCAGCCATCCGGATACTGCAAATCCTGACTGCAGCAATTCGCGGACCTGATAATCGGGATATTGGAATGAGGCGCCCAGATCGCCGCGTACGGCTGAGCAGAAATACTGTCCGAACTGCTGAGCAAGCGGCCGATCCAGCCCGTATTGCTGGATCAATTGCTGCCGCTGGGCCGTATCCAGTTCGCGTTCGCTGTCGAACGGGCCACCGGGTGCCGCGCGCAACAGGAAGAAACACAGCAGCGCCAATAGAAAAAGTGTCAGCAATGACTCGCCGATGCGCAGTGCGATGCGTCTTGGCCAGACTGAGCCTGCGCGGCGCGGCGGCGCTGCATCCGATGTCATGCCAACATGTTCGATATTCATGGCGGGCGCCGGCTGTCGAAGCCGCGCATCCACCGTGTTGGATGCCGATCCAGCAGGTTGGCCTCGAAGCCTTGAATGCCGCTGCGTACCAGATGCTTGGAGGTGTAGAAATACAGCGGGATGATCGTGTGCTGATCAAGCAGCTGTTGTTCGGCCTGTTGTAAAAGATGCATGCGCCGCAGGCTGTCACGATCGGCAGCGTAGAGCAGGGCAACGAACCGGGCATCGTTCCAACCGCTCCAGTTCAGCGCCTGGGCGCCATCGAACAGCGACAGGAAACTGCCGGGGTCATCGACATCGCCGATCCAGCCGCCACGGAATACTTCGGTAATGCGCCCATCGCGCCGACTCTGCACGAACGATTTCCATTCCTCGTTGCGCAGCCGCACCCGGATGCCCAGGGTCTTGCGCCACATCGCCGCGATGGCGAGGCTGAGCCGTCGATGCGAAGTCGAGGTGTTGTAGCGGATTTCAACTTCCAATGGCTCGATCAGCTCTTGCCGGACTTCGGCGATCAATTGCCGCGCCCGTGCTTCACGCTGCGCCTGGCTGAGTGTTGATTCGGGCATGCGGGCATTGGTGTAGCCGGCGATCCCGTCGGGCACCAGACCATAGGCCGGGGTTTCGCCAAGTGCGGTGATGTAGCGCGTCAGGATATCGCGATCGATGGCCAGGCTCAGCGCCTGACGCAACGCCCTGGAATCGCCCAGCGGATGCGCACGCAGGTTGATGCCGAAGAAGAAGCTGCCAAGGTAAGGGCTGATACGCAGCGCGTCGCCGAAGCGTTCGCGCAGGCGATCGAGTCGGCCGGGCGGCACGGTCTCGGTAATGTCCAGATCGCCGGCCTGGAAGCGCTTCAGTTCGCTGGCGGCATCCTCGGTGACCAGGAAGCGCACGCGCCCGAAGGCGACTTCATTGGCGGCATGGAAGTGCGGATTGCGCACCAGTGTGATCGCCGAATGTGGCTCCCAGGACTCCAGACTGTAAGCGCCATTGCTGACCAGATTGCCGGGGCGGGTATGTGCATTGCCATGCGCGGCGATTGCGGGAAGATACATCGGCATCGCCACCGGCAATGCCAGCAGTTTGAGCAATGGCGCAGGGCGGGTCAGTCGAATGCGGATCGTATGTTCATCGATTGCCTGGATGTCGGCAGCTGCACGCGCCGATGCATCGACGTCGGGCCGGCGGCGAATCACATCGAGCAGGGGCGCCAGCGGTGCAGCGGTGTCCGGCTGCAGCGCGCGCTGGAACGAAGCGACGATCTGTGTCGCGTCCATCACCTCGCCATTGGACCAGCGCAGAGCCGGACGCAGGTGAAACACGTACTCCAGCGCATCGCTGCTGATGCCCCATCGCTCGGCGATGCCGGGCACGATGTCGCCATTCGCCGCCTCGGTCACCAGGCCGGTATAGAGATCGCGCAGAATATTGTGGCTGGCGATGTCCTGGGCACGATGCGCATCCAGCGTCGACGGCTCCGGGCCATTGCCTCGGCGCAGCATCCCGGGCACGGCGGAATCGGCATGCACCACGGCGCCTGCAACCATTGCCAGTGCCAGAAGAATGTTGGTCAATGCAGAGCGCATGCAATCTCGTGGGCGTTGTGCCGGTCCTGACAAGCGTAGCGGATGTGGGAGGTAATGCTCTTGTGGGTCCGCGCGGCGCGCGGACGCTCTCGTCCGGTGTCGTATATCCAAACAGCGTCCGACCGCAGGTCGGACCCACATCCATCATGTGCATTCGTCATAACCCTTGCATCTTGCAATCCCCGTTTTCGCATCCATTTGCCACCGTCTGTACCTCGAATCGGAGCATGCCGTGTCCAATCCCAGCCAGGAATCCGCTGCCCCGATCGCCAACAAGCAGGAGCTGATCGATTACCTCGCCAGCGGTGAAAAGCCGCGCAGCGAGTGGCGCATCGGTACCGAGCACGAAAAATTCGGTTTTCGCAACGACGATCTGCGCGCCCCCACCTATCTGGGCGAGCGCGGCATCAAGGCCATGCTGGAAGGCATGGCGCAGCGCTTCGGCTGGGAGCAGGTCTACGACAATGGCAATGTGATCGCGTTGCTGCGCGACAAGGCTTCGGTATCGCTGGAACCTGCCGGGCAGTTCGAACTTTCCGGTGCGCCGCTGGAAACGATTCACCAGACCTGTTGCGAGGTCAACCAGCACCTGGAAGAAGTGCGCAGCGTTGCCGACGAAATCGGCCTGGGTTTTCTCGGCGTGGGTTTTCAGCCGAAATGGACGCGCGACGAGATGCCGTGGATGCCCAAAGGGCGCTACAAGATCATGCGCGAATATATGCCCAAGCGCGGCAACCTCGGCCTGGACATGATGACGCGCACCTGCACTGTGCAGGTCAATCTCGATTACGGCAACGAAGCCGAGATGGTGAAGATGTTCCGCGTGTCGCTGGCGCTGCAGCCGATTGCGACGGCGCTGTTTGCCGACTCACCGTTTACCGAAGGCAAACCCAACGGTTTCATGAGCTATCGCTCGCATATCTGGACCGACACCGATCCGGATCGCACCGGCATGCTGGGCTTCGTATTCGACGAGGGTTTCGGTTATGAGCGCTATGTCGACTACATCCTCGACGTACCGATGTACTTCGCGTATCGCAGTGGCAAATATCTTGATGCCAGCGGCAAGAGTTTCCGTGACTTCATGGCCGGCAAGCTAGCCATCCTGCCGGGT
Source organism: Lysobacterales bacterium (assembly GCA_031391205.1). GTDB lineage: Bacteria > Pseudomonadota > Gammaproteobacteria > Xanthomonadales > Ahniellaceae > 0-14-3-00-62-12. The sequence continues at coordinate 19,660 of JANMUE010000442.1, forward strand.
GAGAAGCCGTCGATCACAGATTTTGCCGATCACCTGACCACGGCGTTTCCCGAAGTGCGGCTGAAGAAGTATCTGGAAATGCGCGGCGCCGATGGCGGACCGTGGAACCGTCTATGCGCGCTGCCGGCGTTCTGGGTGGGCCTCTTGTACGACAGCACCGCACTGGACGCGGCCTGGGATCTGGTCAAGGACTTCAGCATGGCCGAGCGCGAGGCGCTGCGCAGCGGAGTGCCGCGGCATGCGCTCAAGCTGCCATTCCGCGGCGGCAAGGTCAGCGATCTCGCGCTGGAGGCGCTGAAGATTTCCGCGCACGGCCTGAAGCGTCGCGCGCGTCTCAATAGCCGTGGCATGGACGAGGCGATGTATCTGGAGCCGCTGATCGAGTTCGCTGATGCCGGCATCTGCCCCGCAGAGCGCAAGCTCGAGCTTTATCACGGCGAATGGCAGGGATCGGTGGATCCGCTGTTCAAGGCATTTGCGTATTGATCTGTGGGTCCGACCTGTGGTCGGACGCTGTGTTGTAGGAGCGGCGTGAGCCGCGAAGCTCTTGCTCTGATATTC
>JANMUE010000443.1:0-1050 GCA_031391205.1 Lysobacterales bacterium
ATTTCTGCATAAGCCAATTCCCCATAGACCGGCGCAGACGACACACCCACAACCAACTTGCCGCGATGCATGAGCGCAATCTGCGTCGAGAACATCGGGTACTCGCGCACGAAGGCCTTGGTACCATCAATGGGATCGACCAACCACAGGTATTCTTTGTCCAACCCGTGGCTGCCGGTTTCTTCGCCATAAAAGCCATGATCGGGAAAGCGCTCGCTGATGAGCTGGCGAATCACCTGTTCGGTTTCGACATCGGCCTGCGTCACCGGCGACTTGTCGGCCTTGATGGTGATGGCGATGTTTTGCTGGTAGTAGCGACGAATCACCACGGCCGCCGCGTTGGCGGCGTCGATAGCGGCGGTGAGAAAGGATGAAGGCATGGTCTGCTCAATCGATTGGGGGCGGAGATTTCAGGCGGCCGGTTTTAGATGAACGGTTTTCGATGAACAAGGATAGCCGATTCGGCGCCCGCCTTGACACTGCCGCAGCGCTCCCCTAACGTGCGCGCACCTTCAAGGTGATCGCCTGCCTAACCGCAGTCGAGAACGGGAAGACGGTGCGTTTCATTTTTCCAAACGAAACAATTCCGACGCTGCCCCCGCAACGGTAATCGAGTCAAGTCTGTTTCACTGAGTCACGCGACTCAAGTCACTGCGCCGTACGTAGGGGCGGGTTTAAACCCCCCCCCCCGACAATACCAGCGTGGGAAGACGAAGCCGACGAGCCAGCTTTCTATAGCTCGCTCACTCGTAAGCCCGGAGACCGGCCCTGGAGCCGGAGTCTGTGCATTTTTAAGCATGGGCTCCACTCAGCATCGCGGCGGGCGATGAGTTGAGCGGTCTCCACTCGCGTCCATGCCGAGCATCGAGACTTCTCCGCTTTAACTCCCTGCGATTTTCTCAATCCCAGCCATGCGGGCGAGCGTGGGGAGTATGTGTTCATGTCTGTTATGCGTGTTTGCGCGGCTAGCGCCGTGTTGTCCTTTGTCACCGCCTCAACCGCCATCGCTGCCGACGAACTGGAATCAGTTGTCGTCACCGCTGCGCGCGT
>JANMUE010000479.1:0-17327 GCA_031391205.1 Lysobacterales bacterium
CTCCGCTGCTTTTGATCTAGTCTCACCGTTGGCGGAAGATCAAGAGCAGCGGAGCAAGCCCCGCTCTACAACGTCAAAGTCTCAGCGTCGGACCAGCGCGGGCTTACCGGGATGCGGGAAGCTGACGCTGAAAATGCTGCCGCGGTCTTCGCCCTGGGATTCGGCGCGGACGATGCCGCCATGCATCAGCACCAGATCACGCACGATCGATAACCCAAGTCCGGTCGAGCTTTCGCCCGCTGTAGGCCGTGCCGACAGACGCTGAAAGCGTTTGAACAACAGCACCTGGTCTTCTTCGCGAAAGCCCGGGCCGGCATCGCGCACTTCCACCCGCACTTCACCCTCGGTGTTGAACACTTTGACGTCGATGCGGCTGCCCTTTGGGCTGAACTTGATGGCGTTGCTCAACAGGTTATCCAGAATCTGGTGCAGGCGATCGGAGTCGGCGCGCACCAGGGCATTGTGCGAACCGGAGAATTCGATCTGCTGTCCCTTGGCATTGGCGCGCGCGCGCTGACGATCGATGGCCTCGCCCACCAGTTCGGAAAAATCCAGCATCGCCAAACGCAGCTCGACACGCCCGGTATCGAGCGCGGCCGATTCGAGCAGATCGGTGAGCAGACGCAGGGTGCGCTGCGCCGCATTGACGATGATGCCAGCGTGACGCTTGGCATTCTCCAGCGATTCGTTTTCACTGCGGATCAGATCGGCGAAACCCAGGATCGAACTCATCGGATTGCGCAGATCGTGCGCGGCGATGCCGAGCATTTCTGTCTTGACGCGATCGGCCTCTTCGGCGCGTTTGCGTGCGCGTTCGGCGTCGTCCAGCGCATCGCGCAGTGTATCGCGGGCCTGGCGCAGCCGGCGTTCGACCAGAACCCGCTCCCAATAACGAAACCCGAGCACGGTGGCAAGCAGCAGGGCCAGCAGCACCGTCACCACCAGCACGCGGCGAAAGCTGCGTTCGCGGGTGATCAACTGTCCACTCAGCTCGGCCTGGGTACGTAGCGCACCGATTTCGCGCTCGCGCTCCTCGGCGTGATAGCGACTCTCCAGCAGCGCATAGCGCGCATGGCTCTGCTCTTCGAACAGCTGCTCGCTCTGACGGATATAGGCTTTCTGCGCCGCCAGTGCCTGGGCGACGTCGTTACGCGCTTCATGGATCTGCGCGATCTGCTGATACAGCGGCATCAGGTTGCGCGGCGCGCCCAGCTCCTGGGCCAGATTGAGCGCCCGCTCGCTGTACTCCAGCGCGTCCTGCAGCATGGAACCGCGGTGTTCGGCATGCTCGGGCCGTTGCGTTTGCGCAGCATCGAGGTACATGCGGCCCATCTGGCCGAGGATATCGGCGAGCTCGGGTTTGCTGCCTATGGTGGCGGCGGCATCGAGTGCACGCTCGTAGGTCTTGAAGGCCTGCATTACCTTTCCCATGCGCACCTGGACCTGGGCGAGCACCGCGATCGAGCCGGCTTCACCGATGCGATCATCGTGCTCACGCTGGATCGGCAAAGCACGCTGGATGCTGGCCAGGGCTTCGGTGATCTGCCCGAGCTGCAGCTGCGAACGCGCCAGGCCGACAAAAATGGCAGCGCGGTCCTGCGGCGGTATTTCGATGCGATTGCCCATCGTTTCCATATCGGTACGCGCGCGTTCGAACTGCTTCAGCGCATTGTCGTGGTCGCCGCGCTGTTCGAAAACTTTACCGATATTGATATTCGAGGCGATGATGCCTGGCATGTCATTGAGTGTCTGCCACAACGCCAGCACCTGCTGGTGCAGGTCCAGCGCTTCGGAATCCAGCCCGAGCAGTTCGTAGGTGACGCCGAGGGCATTGTTGACTCTGGCCAGCAGACGCATGTCGCCGAGCTTGCGCGCCACCGACTGTGCCTCACGCAGATGCGCCGAGGCCAGCTCAAGATCGCCGCGCAGACGCGCAATGCGGCCGAGGTTGTGCAGCGACTCGACCCGGCCGACCTCGTCGCCGATTTTGACTGACTCGGTCAGCGCCTGTTCGGCGATGGCCCGCGCACGATCAGGATCGCTACGCGCCAGTTTGGTGGCAGACTCATTGAGATTGAGGATCTGCTCGCGCGCCGCCTGATGCAGTGCCGCGGTGGTGGCATCCATTGCCGGCGCTGCCGGCACATCGGAGTCGGCAGCACGCAATGCCACTGGCGCCGACGCCATAGCCAGTACGCACGCGAGCCAGGCAGCGGCGCGTAGCGACAGGGAAAGATGGATTGTCGAGTTCTGAGGCATCAGTACGTTCAGGCCGGCGAGCAGGGCATCCATCGTGGCTTGGGGGCGGCTGCGCCATGTGTGGGCGTTGCCGGCAAGCTCGGGGTGCAATGATGCCTGATGCGAGAGCCGAATGGGGGCGCGCCGCGTCGCTGATTGCGACTTGGGGAACCTCGGTACAGATCACCACATCGTCTTCGCTACACAGCTTCGCTTGTCGCACACCGGCTTTCAACAGCGAAGCTACATCGAAGCTGGTCGATACCTGCGGTTTTTCTCCCCCCTGACTCAGGGGGTGTTGCGGCACCGGAGTTGGTCAGAGGATCCTTAATTGAAGCTCAGCCGTGCTCGGGCGTTGCTGTGGACGCCACGCTCAGCATGATCGCGGCCTCGAAATTTTCCGCAAAAGCGAGGCCCGGGCCGGGCTCCAATCCCATGCCATGCAGCACTTTGCGCGGCTGCGACTGCAGTCCGGAGAGAATCACCTGCGTGCCCTGGGCACTACAGCGCTTGAGGAATTGCTGCAGGGCGTGCACGCCGGAAGCATCGATCAACGGCACCAGACGCATGCGCAGAATCAAAACGCGTGGTGCATCGATATAGGTGTCGAGCAGGCTGTCGAGACGGTTGGCGACAGCGAAGAACAGTGGCCCGGCAAACTGGAAGACCTCGACGCCGGCCGGCAGCCGCTCACGTTGACGCGCATCTTCGTTATGCTCTTCGCCGTCTTCATTGATGATCGGGACACCGCTTTCGATGGCCACGACTTCGGCCATGCGATGCATGAACAGAAAGGCCGCCAACACCACGCCGGCCTCAATGGCGATGGTGAGGTCAAACATCACGGTGAGCGCAAAGGTCAGCACCAGCACGAGGCGATCGCCGCGCGGGCCACGCCATAGGTGCTTGAAGTGTTCGATCTCGGCCATGTTCCAGGCCACCACCAGAAGGATGGCGGCCAGTGCCGCGAGCGGCACAAATTTCATCGCGCCAGCTGCCAGCATCATGAAGCCGAGCAGAAACACCGCATGCAGCATGCCCGATATCGGCGAGCGCGCGCCAGCACGGACATTGGTCGCGGTGCGTGCGATCGCACCGGTGGCAGGCAGGCCACCGAACATCGCCGAGCCGCAGTTGGCGACGCCCTGCGCCACCAGTTCGGCATTCGAGCGATGACGACCTCCGGTCATGCCATCGGCCACGACCGCTGACAGCAACGACTCGACGCCGGCCAGAAATGCGATGGTGAAGGCCGAAGGAAGCAGCTGTGCAATACGGTCGAACGGAATGCTCGGCAGCGAAAAGCCCGGCAATGCCGAGGGGATTTCGCCGAAACGCGACCCTATGGTTTCAACGGGCAATCCTGTGAAGGTTACGGCAAGCGACGACAGCAGAACCACCAGCAGGAAGCCCGGCCAGTGCGGACGCCAGCGACGCATGAGGAGGATGGTGGCGAGCGAAGCGAGCGCCAGACCTATGGCCCAGGCGTTGAAGGTATCGGCATGCGCGAAGTACGCCTGCCAGCGTGCCAGAAACTCGGCCGGCAGCCGCTCGATACTTAAGCCAAAGAGATCTTTCACCTGGCTGGAGAAAATCGAAACGGCGATGCCGGCGGTGAATCCGGTGATCACCGGCTGCGGCATGAATTTCATCAAGGTGCCGAGCCGCATCAGCCCGGCCGCAATCAGCATCAGACCGGCCATGAAGGTGCACAGAATCATGCCGCCGTATCCGTGCGTTTCGATGACCACGAACACGACCGGAATGAAGGCCGCGGTCGGGCCACCAATCTGCACCCGCGACCCACCCAGGGCCGAGATCAGAAACCCGGCGATGATGGCCGTGTGCAGGCCTTTCTCCGGTGTCGTGCCGGAGGCGATCGCCAGCGCCATCGCCAGCGGCAGCGCTACGACCGCGACGGTGAGCCCGGCAAGCAGATCATGACGAAATTCGGCGAACCCATAGCCCTGGCGCAACACACTGACCAGTTTGGGAACGAACTGATGCCAGGTAGCGGTGGCACCACGTGGGCTGCGGGGTCCGGTGACGGTACTCATGCCACTCGATCATAGCCGCAGCTCCTACATTTCCTTTAGAAATTCGCTGCGCTGTTCTGCGCTCATTTCCAGCAACTGACGGCGCAGCGACTCCTTTTGATCGGGGGCCAGCGGCTGCATGCGCCAGCGCACCGCCTGTCGCTCGGCCGGCGTCAGTGACTCCATCATGCGCAGTGTTGCGGCGCGTTCCTCCGGAGCGAGGTGGCGCAGTGCCGGCGGGCCCTGCAGGCGCTCCGAGGCCTCGACGCCGGCGGCGAAGGCACGGCGCTCGGCCGGGGTCATGGCGGCCCAGCGTTCGCGCAGCCGCGCACGCTGCGCCGGTGGCAGATTCTGGAAGCGGCCGAAATTCCGCCGCATGCGTTGCTGCTGCTGCTGTGGCAGGCGTTTGTACTGCTGATAGCGCTGGCGCATCCAGCGCTTCTCCTCGGCCGGGAGGCTCTGCCATTCGCCAAATCGGCGCGCGGTTTCCAGACGTTGCCTTTCATCCATGGCCTGCCAACGCTCGGCGCCCTGCAGCAGTTTTTGTTGCGTGGCGGTGTCGAGTTTGCCCCATTGTTCGGCGAATGGCATCAGCACACGCTGCTGCGCCGGGGTCAATTCCGACCACGCCGTTGCCTGCGCCTGTGCGCACAGCGACGCGCAGCCTAGCAACAGGCTAAGCGCGAGAATTTTCATCGGGTGGCGGGGGCGTGGGGGCATGGTGATCAGGTTGGGTTGCGCGTCGGGGTTTTGATTCGGGTTGCGGTTCGGGTGTGCGGTCTGGTAGTTCGGGCAACTCGGCGCTGGGTGCCTTGGGGTCGGACTGCATGATCCGATCCACCTCCATTGGATCTTCAACCTGGCCCTGGTCGTTCTGAAACTCGGCCAGGTAAAGCAGCAGTTCCATACTCGGCGGCGCCTCGTCGTCGCGCGCCGCTTCGCTGGCGCTCAGCTGCCCAGATCCTGAGTATCCAGCCAGGCATAGAAGTCCAAATCCGAGTAAAGCGCGAGATTTTCCTCGGAGGTCAGCAATTCGAAGTCTTCGATGCTGTCCTGTACCACGGGCACCGGCTCCAGCACTGGTGGCCGCAGTTGTGGCAGCAGCGCCACCGCCAGCGCAATCGAGGCCGCACTGGCCAATGCCAGCCAATACCAGCGTTGCGGTGCCGGCCGGCCGAGCGCTGACAGAGCCTCCTGGCGTGCCCGGTTCAGCCGCGACAGGGTATGCCCGTCCAGGTCGCGCGCCGAGGCATCGAGTTGGGTGCGGATCTGATCGAGCCACGCGCTTTGGTCCTGTTCGTTGGCGGGAGTGCCAAGGGGTTCGGGTGGACGCTCTTCAGCCATGATGTGCCTCCAATCTTAATCTCAGCGCCGACATCGCCCGCGACAGATGGGTTTTGACGCTGCCTTCGCTGCACTGCATGGCGAGTGCGGTGTCGGCAACGTCCAGCCCTTCCCACACACGCAGCAGAAAGCACTGGCGTTGACGCAGCGGCAGCGCCTTCAATGCCACTTCCAGCGCGCCACCGGTTTCATCATCTGCCAGTCGCTGCATTGGACCCGGTTCGGTCTCATCAGCGATCAGGGCAAGCGGGTCGCCAGCGGTGTCTTCATCCTGATGGTGACCGATCGGCAACCAGCTCAACCAGCGCGAGCGCACCGTGCGACGGCGATGAAAGTCCAGAATGCGTGAATCCAGCACACGATAGAACAACGGCGTCCACTCCGACTGCGGTTTGTCGGCATAGTGCCGCACAAAGGCCAGCATGCTGTCCTGCACGATTTCCAGCGCGTCATCGCGGTTGCCGGTCGAAAATTCCGCCATGCGCAACGCCCGCCGCTCCACACCGCGCAGAAACGGGTCAAGCTGGCGCTGCGCGCCATCGGCTGCAAGCGTTTCGGGATGCGGCGTCACAGGCTGGACATTCAAGTGCAGGACGAGGAGGGTCATTGTAAGGGGCGCGCTCGCGAGGTCGCAGGTCAAAACGCGCCAGATGAAAGTTGGTTGACCGGCTGCCACGAAACGTGAGCTGGGTGGCACTGCAAGCTCTCTGCGATGTTCGGGGTGGGGTCGGTCGCCCGCCTGCCAAGCCTTGCTCCCTCCCCGATGTTCGGGGGTGAGGATGGTCGCTTGCGTGCCACCGGCACGCGACCAGACGAACGCACGGCGGCTATGCCGACGGGCCGGGCGGGCCGGGGAGGGGTTAGGCGACACTCAAGGCAACTTGCTTGCGTCAGGGGGTAAAGCCCCCTGTCGCAAGCAAGTTGACAGCGCAAGCATTCCCCGCTCTCGCCCGTCCTGTCTGGGCTCGCCGCAATGCAGTAATACACAGGCTGGCCAAACCCCTCATCGCCTCGTCCAAGTTTGTGACAGCGATCTTTCAGCCGTGCCGGGCTCATATTCCATGCCATTGAATAATAGCCATTTTTTTGTTTGGCAATTTTTTGACCAATGCGCCTTCGGATGGCGTCGGACGGCCCTTGCGGGGGTTCATCCGGAACCCATCCACAGACTTATCCACAGTATGTGTGGATAACCGCAATTCTTCTTTCAGAACATGGATTAACAACGTTTTCCTCGTTCTGAAATAAAGATGGGTTCAGCGATGCATTTCAGCCTAAGAACAATCGGGCTGGCCCTACACTGTACCGCCCCAAATTACCTCCGATGAACAGCGTATTTCAGGTGGCTCTGCCGCTGCCCCTGCCACAGTCGTTTGACTACTTGCCGCCACCAGGCTGGGAGGGGCCGCCGTCGGTAGGCGTACGCGTGCGCGTGCCTTTCGGGCCCAGACAGCTGGTCGGGGTGGTCAGCGGGCAGGGACCAGCAAGCGGGGCAGCCTCCAAGCTGCGCCGAGCCAGCGCGGTGCTGGACCAGTCCAGCCTGTTTTCCGACGAGCTCTGGAACAGCCTGCAATGGGCGGCGCGTTACTGGCAGCATCCGCTGGGTGAAGTATTGGCGGCGGCGTTACCTGCTGCGCTGCGTGACGATGGCGAGGCGACAGCCGGGCGCGGCGATTTCGCTGTGCGCGCCATCGCCTCGATCGATTCAGCAGAACGATTGCGTGAAGGCGGCGCACCCTGGTTGCTGCTGCAGGCGCTGCAATCGGGCGCCCAGCCATGGGCGAGCCTGCGCACACAGATTTCTCAGGCCGCCACCGCGCTGCGACGCCTGGAACAATTGCAACTGGTTGAACGTATTGCACTCGATGCCTCGCCACGCCAAGGTCTGATTCAGGGGCCGCCACTCAACCCCGATCAGCGCACGGCCATTGCCGAAGTGGTCGCAGCGCGCGGCCAGTTTCGTGCCTTCCTGCTGGAAGGCGTTACCGGCAGCGGCAAGACCGAGGTGTATCTGGGGGCGATCGAACCGGTGCTGGCCGGCGGCGGTCAGGTATTGGTGCTGGTGCCCGAAATTGGATTGACGCCGCAGCTGCTGACCCGTTTTCGCGAACGACTGGGCGTGCCGGTGCTGGCTTTGCACTCGGCGCTGGCTGATGGCGAGCGTGCGCGCGCCTGGCAACGCGTGCGCCTTGGCAAACCATTGGTTCTGGTCGGCACACGTTCAGCGGTGTTCGCGCCGTTCGCGCAGTTGTCGCTGATCGTCATCGATGAGGAGCACGATGCCTCATTCAAACAGCACGAGGGCTTTCGCTATCACGCCCGCGATCTGGCGCTGGTGCGCGCCAAGCGTTTGGGCATTCCGGTGCTGATGGGCTCGGCCACGCCGGCGCTGGAGACCTTGCACAACGCCGGCAACGAGCGTTATCGGCGCCTGCATCTGCCGGATCGTGCCGGTTATGCCAAGCCACCAGGCGTCGAACTGATCGACTTGCGTCGGCAGCGTCTGCACGAGGGCCTGACCCGAACGGCGATCGATGCCATCGCCGAAACCCTTAAGCGTGGCGAGCAGGTGCTGGTATTTCGCAACCGGCGCGGTTTTGCGCCGGTGCTGCAGTGTCGCGGCTGCGGCTGGCATGCCGAATGCGATCGCTGTGACCGGCCCTATACCTATCACCGTAAACGCGATCGTCTGATCTGTCATCCCTGCGGACGCGAACGGCCTGCGCCCAGGCATTGCCCGGTATGTGGCGAGGCGGTGACGCCGCTGGGGATAGGCACTGAACGGTTGGAGGAGGTGCTGAGTCAGCGCTTCGCCGATGTGCCGGTACTGCGCGTCGATCGCGACAGCACGCGCACGGTCGGCAGCTTCGAGCGCCTGCTGGCACAGGCGCACAGCGGCGCGCCCTGCATCCTGGTCGGCACGCAGATGCTGGCCAAGGGCCATGATCTGCCGAATATCACGCTCGCGGTCATCGTCGATGCCGATCAGGGACTTTATGGCGCAGACTTTCGCGCCGGTGAGCGCATGGCGCAGCTGATCGTGCAGGTCTCAGGTCGCTCGGGCCGTGGCCACAAGAGCGGGTCCGTGCTGATCCAGACCCACCACCCCGAGCACCCGACCTTCACCCACCTGCTCGCCGGCGGCTATCGCAGCTTCGCCGAGCATGAGCTGGAGCTGCGCAAATCCCTGGCATTTCCGCCGTTCACCGCGATGGCACTGCTGCGTGCCGAAGCCCTGGAAGAAACGGCACTGCAGGCCTTCTTCGACGCCGTGCGCGCTCCACTCGCGGCACTGATCCAAGTGCAATGCATCGGTCCGATGCCCGCGTCGCAGCCCCGCCGCGCAGGCGCACATCGCGTGCAACTCCTCCTGCAATGCAATGAACGCAGCGTACTGCAGACCGCATTGTCGAACTTCGTACCGCAGCTCTACAGCCTGCCCGAGTCCAAGCGCGTACGCTGGTCCCTCGACGTCGACCCCCAATCGCTGGATTGATCGACCGCACTTCGGATCGCACAAAATATATTTCTCGCCGAACATCAAAAGCGCGCGGGTCAGGCCCGCGCCTACATATAGAGCAGGATTTTCGCGATCCTCTCAACGCAGCAATCCAGCCCCCTTGAGTAAAGGGGGCGATCGTCGCCGCAGGCGACGAGGATGGGGTGTGGCAAACACGCCTATCGCGTACCGGGTCGGTCAGAAGCCCTTCGCTTTGAGAAACCCGGAGCTTATCGAAGCCTGAGCACGTCACCGCGAAATGCTGCAGTGCGCGATGACATGCGCTCGTACTGCTACTAGTTTCGCGCGGCGCTGTGCATCCCTGTCGGCTGCGCGGCTGGCGTCTGATCAGAGACCTCAGCTGCGCTACGTTGGGTAGCCGGTCGCAGAAATGCTTGGGGAAGCATGAGGAAGTGCGGAGGATCACCCGAAGGGAGCGCAGTTCTGGCCGTGGGATCAGCACAGCCAGAACTGCGTGGGTGATTAAGCGCGGGGCGTCGAAGCGGTGGATCCGGATCGGTGACTTCGTGACACAGCGTGCAAGAGAAGTGCGCCACGGCCTTCTTGATCGGAGGGCCGCCATAACCACTCTAAAAACTGCTTTGGGGAGATTCCATGTCGACCTTCATCACGACGCGCCATGCGTTGGCGGCGTTTGCTTTGCTTTTTGCTTTCGTGCCCGCCACTTCGCTGTTGGCCAAGTCGCCACGCGAACTGCCGCGTCAGGGCGTTACCCAGATCGCCGAACTGCGCGATGCCAACTACCGCCTTGATCTGAAACGCTCGAACGCACGTCAGTTTGAAGTGCGCAGCGCCGATGCCGCCTTCATCAAGGTGCATTTCGAGTACATCAACCTGCCCAGGGGCATGTCGGTGGAAGTATTCAATCCGGACGGCAGCGAAGTTTATCGCTACGGCGGCGCCCAGAACGATGCATTCACCATCGACAAGGCCCTGGGTCAGGACGGCGTCACCAGTTTTGCCGCGATGTCGATCAGCGGACCTGTCGCCAATGTTCGCCTGGTCGGCCAGGCCAAAGAGCCCTGGACCAGCGCCCATGGCGTGCGCGTCAGCCGCGTGCTTGAGGGTTATCCCGAGGCGCTGCTGGCTTCGTTGCAGCGCGACGAATTGCTCGCCGGCCCAGCGGCCAAGGCGATCTGCGGCGTCGACGACAAGCGCGCGGTGGCCTGTTATGCCTCGTCCGATGCAACAGCGGTGGATCGTTCGCGCCCGGTGGCGCGTCTGGTGATGAGCGGCGGCGGCCTGTGCACGGCCTGGCGCGTTGGCTCCGGCAATCATTTGTTCACCAACAACCACTGTTTCACCACGACTGCGGAAGTGGCCGCTTCGGAAGTGTGGTTCAACTATCAGGCCACCAACTGCAGCAGCACCACCAGCGGCACCACCACCAAGGTCGCCGGCGCCACCATGCTGAAGACCGATGCCACGCTCGACTACACCCTGTTCACCGTCAACAATTTCTCCAGCCTGGCGGGCTTCGGTTATCTGGGCCTGGACGCACGCACGCCGACCACCAATGAAGAGATCTTCATCCCGCAGCATCCCGGTGGCCGCATCAAGGAATTGGCTACGGTCAGCGATCATGTCGGTGGCGCGCGCTGCCGCATCGACACCGCCACGCAGAACGGCAATGGCACCAACACCGATGCCGGCTACAAATGCGACACCGAGCCAGGTTCCTCGGGCTCGCCGGTGGTGGCGCGTTCCAGCAACAAGGTGATCGCCCTGCACCATCTGGGCGGCTGCAACAACTCTGGCGCGCAGATCACCAAGATCTGGCCGCAGGTGTCGACGCACTTCGGCGGCGTGGTTCCCGGTGGCGATACCGGCACGCCGAGCAATGCGGCACCGGTCGCCAACTTCAGTTTCAGCACCAATGGCCTGATCGCGACCTTCACCGACAGCTCGACCGACAGCGACGGCACGATCGCCTCGCGCAGCTGGAACTTCGGCGATGGCAGCACCTCGAACACGACGAATCCCAGCAAGACCTATAGCGCTGCCGGCACCTACAACGTCACGCTCACCGTGACCGACAACGGCGGTGCCACCCACACCAAGTCCAGCTCGGTGACGGTCAGCACCACGACCGGCGGCACAGTGCTGACCAATGGCGTGGCAGTTACCGGTTTGTCCGCTGCTACCGGCGCTTCGCTGAACTACACGATGGTGGTGCCGGCAGGCGCAACCGGACTGAAGTTCGTCACCACCGGCGGCACGGGTGACTCGGATATGTATGTCAAGTTCGGCAGCGCGCCGACCGACACCGTATACGACTGCCGTCCGTTCGCCTCGGGCAATGCCGAGACCTGCAATATTGCGACGGCGCAGGCTGGCACCTACTACGTGCGACTGAAGTCCTACGCGGCGTTCTCGGGTCTGTCGTTGACCGGCAGCTACACCGCTGGCGGTGCGTTCTTCCAGAACACCGCCGACTACACCATCGGCGACAACACCACGGTCGATAGCCCGATCACGGTCTCCGGCGTCTCGGGCAATGCCCCGGCGACGTTGAGCGTGGCGGTGAACATCGTGCATACCTATCAGGGTGACCTCAAGGTCGACCTGGTCGCGCCCGATGGCTCGCTGTACAACATCCACAACCGCACCGGCGCCGGCACCGATAACATCGTCAAGACGGTGACCATCAACGTGTCCAGCGAAGTCGCCAATGGCGCGTGGAAGCTGCGCGTCAACGACAATGCTGCTGGTGATACCGGCTATATCAACAGCTGGTCGATGCAATTCTGATGGGAAGCTGTTGTGGGTCCGCGCTGCGCGCGGACACTCTTGGCCGGTTCATCGGGCTCAAACGCGTCCGACCGCAGGTCGGACCCACATCGCACAGAGCAACATCCGAGCCCCGGCCTAGCGCCGGGGTTCTTTTTTAAATGTAGGAGCGGCGTGAGCCGCGATTCCCGAAGGTTCGTCCGCGTTGAGGATCGCGACTCACACCGCTCCTACAACAAACCTCGTTCCTACAAGAGCATCGCGGCGATCTCGACATCCTTCTCGACCCAGATCATATTGATCCAGGCCTGGAAGCGTTCACGGAACGAGGCGTCGTTTTCGTAGTCGCCACCGATCAGGTCGGCGGGAATCGCGCGTTCGCGAATGCGCACGTGAATTTCGGCAACGCGTCCGGTAATCAGATCCATCAAGGTCGGAATGCGGCCGGGATAGACGATGCTGACATCGACCACCGACTGCAGGATTTCGCCCATGGCATTCATCACGAAGGCGACGCCGCCGGCCTTGGGCCGCAGCAGATGTTGAAACGCGGCGGCATGACGCGCCTGCTTGGCCGGGGTGAAGCGCGTTCCTTCGACGAAGTTCATCACTGATACCGGAATGTGTTTGAAGCGCGCGCAGGCTTTGCGCGTCTCGCGGATATCGGCGCCCTTGAGTTCAGGACGTCTGGCCAGCTGCTCGGGCGTATAGCGTTTCATGAACGGGAAATCCAGCGCCCACCATGCCAATCCCAGCAGCGGCACCCAGATCAGTTGCTGCTTCAGGAAGAACTTCAGAAACGGGATGCGCCGGTTGAAGATCTTCTGCAGCACCACGATATCGACCCAACTCTGATGATTACTGATCACCAGATACCAGCCAGCATAGCGCAGCGATTCGCCGCCTTGAATGTGGACACGGGTGGGTGAGAAATGATCGATCATCCAGCTGTTCACCGCGATCCAGCTCTCCGCGAGCAGGGTCAGCACCCGCGACAAGGCGCGGCGCGCTGCGGCGATGGGCAGCAGCAACTTGAACAACGCCACGGCAAACAGCACCGAGGTGTGCAGCACGGTATTCAGCAGCACCAAAGGCAGGATCAAAACCGCGCGTAACCATGCTGGCATAAACTTACCCCGCCTCGCTCGCACGTTGTCCGATACGTTCATCGCGCAGCAGATCGCGCGCGGCGATGCCCAGCCACACCACCACGCCCAGTGTCACCGATGCGCCGGCCAGCACCGAGGTACGCAATCCCAGCACCCGCGCTGCCGCGCCCGACTCGAAGGCACCGACTTCGTTCGAACAGGTGACGAAGATGCCGTTGACCGCCAGCACACGGCCGCGCAGATGATCCGGCGGCACAGAGTTCAGCAGGAACTGGCGGATCACCACGCTGACGCTGTCGAACGCGCCGGTGAGGAACAGCATGATCAGCGACAGCCAGAGGTTCTCCGACACCGCGAACACCAGCATGGCGATACCGAAGCCTGCCACCGCCAGTAGCATATTGCGCCATAGATGCGGCCCGACCGGAGAAAAGCGCGCCAGCACGATCAGTGTCAGTACAGCGCCGATCGAGGGCGCGGCGCGCAGCCAGCCCAGCCATTCGGGCCCCACACGCAGGATGTCTTCGGCGAAGGCCGGCAGAATCGCGACCACGCCACCAAACAGCACGGCGACCAGATCCAGGCTGATCGAATAGAGCAGGGCGCGGCTCTTGAACACAAAACGGAATCCTTCGCGGATAGCGATCAACATCGGCTCATGGCGCTCGACGACGGGCGCCGCGGGCGCACGGATCAGAGACAGCAACAGCAGCGACACCGCCATCAGGACCACGACGACGGTAAGCGTGCCCGACAGCCCGATCGGTGCATAAAGAAATCCGGCCACCAGTGGGCCGAGCACCGCGCCGACCTGCCAGAACGCCGCCGCCCAGGCCGAGGCATTGGCATAGAGCCCGGCGGGAATCAGGTTGGCACGCAGCGCCGACGCGGCGGGCCCGTAAAAACCCCGGGCAAATCCAATTACCGCGATGGCGGTATAGACGCTGGTCAGCAGCGCCAGATCGCTCATGCGATCGGCGTTGCGCATCACGATATCGAGCGTGATGGCTGCGACCAGCATCACCGAGACCGCAGCCACGATGATGCGCTTGCGTGGTCGGCGGTCCGCGATGGCGCCACCAAACAGCGCCACCACGATGTACGGAATCGCCTCGGCCAGGCCGATCAGCCCCAGCATCAGCGGATCGTGCGTGCGCTGATACAGCGCGTAGCCCAGCGCCACCTCCTGAGCCAGGATGGCGATGGTCAGCAACAGACCGCCGGCGACGATGATCAGCGTGAAGTCGCGGTGGCGTAATGCGGCGAAGGCGTTCTGAGACACGAAAAGCATCCGGGCGACGAGGCATCGTCCTGAACGAACATCCTAACCTGCATGCGTTAAGGATGGAGCCCCTTGCCGCATGCAGGTTGCCAGGCGCACCCTGACCCCTCCCCAACCCCTCCCCGAACATCGGGGAGGGGCTAAAGGCCCGCAGTTGGTGGCTCTATCGATGCTGGAGTCCTACCCAGGGCCGGTGGTTATCGCGACAATAGGGATATGAATCCAGGCAAACCGCCACCGCCTCGCCACGTTTCCCCACAAAAGCCCGCCACCATGGCTCCGGCCAAGGCGGCGACACGCCCGGCCGTTGCAGCGAAGCGCCCACTGCCAGCGCGCCCGGTCGTCGCGGTCGCACCGGAATGGAGCTGGAGGGAGCAATTCAAACAGTACGCACTGCTGATGCGCCTGCATCGCCCGGTCGGCTGGCTGCTGTTGCTGTGGCCAACGTGGTGGGGGCTGTGGTGCGCGGCGCGTGGACTGCCCTCTTGGAAACTGCTGGCGATTTTTACCGCCGGGGTGATCGTGATGCGCTCGGCCGGCTGCGTGATCAACGACTGGGCCGACCGCTGGCTCGATGGCAGCGTCAAGCGCACCCAGGATCGACCGATCGCCGCCGGCAGGGTCAAGCCCGCCGAGGCGCTGGTGCTGTTTGCGGTGCTGATGTTGATGGCGCTGGGTCTGGTGCTGCTGACCGATCCGCTGACGATCAAACTCGCTGGTGTTGGTGCAGTGCTGGCGATCATCTATCCGTTCCTGAAGCGCCACACGCATCTGCCGCAGCTGTGGCTGGGCGCTGCATTTGGCTGGTCGGTGCCTATGGCCTATGCCGCCCAGAAGGGCGAGATCGATGCGCTGGCCGGGTTGTTGTTCCTGGCCAATGTGCTGTGGAGCAGTGCCTACGACACCATCTACGCCATGGTCGATCGTGACGACGACATCCGCATGGGCGCCCGTTCAACAGCGATCCTGCTGGGTGATATGGAACTGGTTGGCATCGGCATTCTGCATGCGAGCTTCCTGCTCGCGATGTGGCTGGTGGGCGAACGTGCCGCGCTGGGCTGGCCTTATACAGCGGGCTGGTGCATAGCGTTGGCGGTGATCACCTGGCAGCATTGGGTCATCCGTACGCGCGATCGCGATGCCTGCTTTCTCGCGTTTCGCCACAGTCATTGGGTTGGCATGGCCTTGTTCATCGGTATGGCTGCCGCTTTCGCGAGGCAATAATGACCACGCCCACGCACGACGCCCGTTTCAATCCGCTGATCCGTCCGTACCTGGTGTTGCAGATCGCATTCGCCCTGTCCATCACCATCGTCGGCATTCCCTTCGCCCTGCTATGGCTGCTCGGTATCGGGCAATGGTGGGCCAGGCATTATTTCGACAAACTGATGTGCGAGATCGATGGACGTGAACTGCGCTTCCGCAAGGGCATATTGTTTACGGTCGAGAAGACCATTCCACTGGAGAACATCCAGGACGTCACCTTTATCGAAGGTCCAATCCTGCGACAGTTCAACCTCAGCATGCTGAAATTCGAAACGGCAGGGCAGAGCAGTGGTCAGGCGCACGACATGCAGCTGGTCGGCATCATCGACGCGTTGCAATTCCGCGATCTGATTCTGCAACGACGTGCCGAGGCAAAGGCGCGGTCGCAGCCGGTGGCAGCGGTGACCGCGGCCAGCGGCAATGAGGGTGCGCAGCTGGCGCTGTTGCGCAGTATCGATGCGAGGCTTGCGCAGATCGCCGAGAAGCTCGCCGATTCCCGACAGCGCTGACGCGGGAGCGGCGTCCCGCCGCGATGCTCTTACTGCTGCCTTTGACGTTGTCCCAAGGGACTCCCTTCGGTCGTAGGCGGGGCTTGCTCCGCTGCTTTTTCTGTTTCGCTCAACTTGCGATCAAAGATCAAGAGCAGCGGAGCAAGCCCCGCTCTACAAATCGAGGGCAAGCGCATCGCGGCTCACGCCGCTCCTACATGCGCACCTAGACCGGCATCACCGTCACCCTATGCGCCACATTACGCTCCGGCAACGCCTCAATCACGACACGCGCCATGCCGAACGCCTCGATCACCGCGGCATTGCTGAGCAGATGTCCGCTCGGTTCAGCGGTGACAAACGATCCGCCACCGGCGACCAGCATCGGCAACAACAGCTGATCCGCGAGGTGCTCGCCCACCGGTGCATCGTGCGCCAGATAGGCCTGCATCTCATGACAGGCGTTGGCGGCCACCGCCTCCGACGACAGGCCACGTTCGCCTAGGCTGGTGACTACCTCTTCGACATGTTCGAATGCCGCGATCACCTGCAATGCATTGCCCATGGCGCCGCGCTGCTCGCGTTGATCGACATGCAGCTGGCCGCGGCGCAGCTTGAGCCGATCAGCCACTTCAGTCAGCTCGCGCAGCGCAATCTTCTCCGGCAGTCCCAGCACCAGCGCGCGCGCTTCGATGCCGAGCGCAGCACCGCGCTCATGCAGATGCAGCACACGCAGAGGCACCGGCTTCACCACCACGCGCACCGCGCCGCCGCCGGCGGGATAGAAGCCCAGTCGCTCAACAATGAGTTCGACATCCGCGCCCATGCGCCGCAGCTGCGGCAGAAAAGCGCGCGCGATGAAGTCACTGCTCGGCGCCATGCCGTTATGCGTACCGCCCTCGATCACCAGCGTGGTCTTGGCATCCGCACGCAGCAGCGCCGGCAGCAGCGTCTGCAACACCAGCATGGTGCTGCCGGCGGTACCGATCGCGAAGCGAAACACGCCGGCCTGCACCAGCCCCGGCGAGAACGTGAGTTCGGTGCTGCCGATCGCTGCGCCGACGACATGCGCAGAACACAGGCGCTCGGCAGCCTGCACCGAGACCAGATGCTGGCGCATCAGGCCCGGCTTGGCGCGGCCGGCGCGGATCTTCGTCATGCAGAGCGGCTTGCCGCTAAGCATGGACAACGTCAGCGCGCTGCGCAGCATCTGCCCGCCGCCCTCGCCCTCGCTGCCGTCGATGTGGATGGTGTTGGCTTCCTGCCTGTTCATTGCTAACCCTCGTTTGAATGTGGGAGCGGCGTCCCGCCGCG
>JANMUE010000484.1:0-11695 GCA_031391205.1 Lysobacterales bacterium
CTCCGCTGCTCTTGATCTTTTGCCAACGTTGCGACCAGATCAAAAGCAGCGGAGCAAGCCCCGCTCTACACAGGCAACAGCACAAGCATCGCGGCTCACGCCGCTCCTACATTTCAACATTACCCCGGCGACCCCGACATATGCACCAGTTCCCAGATGTGACCGTCGAGATCCTCGAATCCGTGCTGGTACATCGAGCCATGATCCTGCGGCGCTCTGGGCGCGGTCGCACCGGCAGCGACTGCCTTCACGACAAGGTCATCCAGTTGCTGGCGCGTCTCCACCGAAAGGCATACCAGCACCTCGGTGCCAGTGTGGGCATCGATCACCGGCTTGTGGGTGAAGGTCTTGAAGAACGATTCGATCAGCAGCATGACGTAGATGTCGTCGGCCACGATCATGCAGGCACCCTTGTCGTTGCTGAACTCCGGATTGAACTGATAACCAAGCGCGCCGAAGAACTGCATTGAACGCGACAGATCGCGGACCGGCAAGTTGACGTAGATTTGTGTCGCCATGGCGCTGACCTCAGCTGCAGCCAGGCGTTGGCGAGCAGTTCACCATCCATGGCACACCGAAGCGATCCGACGCCATGCCGTAGCGCTCGGCCCAGAAGGTCTTGCCAATCGGCATGTCGATGCGGCCGCCCTCCGCCAGTGCGGCAAACAGACGCTCGGCCTCTTCGGCCTTTCCGACATTGATCACCACATGCGCACCTTGCACGCCCGGATACGGATGATCGGGTGTGGCATCGGTGCCCATCAGCGTGCCGCCGTCCATTTCCAGGCAACCGTGCATGATGCTGGCCTGCGCCGAGGCGGGCACATGATCGCAGGCCGGCGACTCGCCGAAGGTCATCATCGCGGTAATCTTTCCGCCGAACAGTTGCGCATAGAACTGCAGCGCTTCACGGCAATTGCCGTTGAAGGAAAGATAGGTATTGAATTTCATGGAAGCTCCTTTGAGTATGTGTTCCGTGGGAATCAGGACTGGCCGGCGGCGATGGCGCGGATGCGATCCTCCTGCGCACGCAGCTCGGGGGTGAATTCGGCGCCGAAGTCGTCGGCCTCGAACACCGGCCGGATCTCGATATCCGATTCCTCGTTATGCGGATTCGGACAGCGTCGCGCCCATTCGATCGCCTCGTCCATCGAACGCACCTGCCATAGCCAGAAGCCGGCGATCAGTTCCTTGGTCTCGGTGAACGGGCCGTCGATGACGGTGCGCTGCTTGCCGGAAAAATGCACGCGTACACCCTTGCTGGTGGGATGCAGCCCCTCGCCGGCCAACATGATGCCGGCCTTGACCAGCTGTTCGTTGTAGTTGCCCATTTCGGTCAGCAGCTGCTCGCTCGGCATCACGCCGGCCTCGGATTCATTGCTGGCTTTGACGATGACCATGACGCGCATAGTTGGCTCCTTGGTTGAGGTGGGATTGGACCGCGCCCGATGGATCACTTCTGTACGTCATCGAACGCTTGCTGAGACGACGAACCGTGACAGGCGAAATCGACATGGCATTGAAAATTTTTTCGTGGGTCCAATCGGTGCCATCGCGCTGGGGCCAATCGGATGACGAGACGATGACGGGGCGAATGCGGCATGATGTCGGCCCTACGCGGTATGGAACCCTGAACATGCAGTATCTGGTGCTGATCTATATAGACGATGCGCTGATGTCGACGCTGCCCGAGGACGAGGCCGACGCGATGATGAGGGGCTGCTTCGCCAAGGCCGATGGCATGCGGCGGGCGGGTTATCTGATTCAATCGCAGCAGTTGGAGGCGCCGGCCACTGCAAAGACGCTGCGGGTGCGCGAAGGCCGGGCGAGCATCGTCGATGGGCCATTCGCCGAGACCAAGGAAATGCTGGCGGGCTTCAATCTGATCGAAGCCGAGTCACCCGAGGATGCGATGCGCATCGCCCAGCAGTTTCCCTGGGCACAGTTCGGCAGCATCGAGGTGCGTCCGGTGCGCGATATGGATGCCGTCCGCCGGCGCGTGGGGGCTTAATTGTTCTTGATGTTGTAGAGCGGGGCTTGCTCCGCTGCTCTTGATCTTTCTCTGCCACCGGCCACCGGGAGCGAAATCAAAAGCAGCGGAGCAAGCCCCGCCTACGACCGAAGGAAGTCCCTTGGGACAAGAGCATCAATACTGCCAGTTCACATTGACCGTTCCGACACCCGAGGCCGGCACGGTATAGCTGTGATTGCTGCCGTTTTCCCAGGTCACGGTGCCGTTCGCCTGGATCTTGATGGCCTTAAACTGCAGCGTTGTACCCGCCGGAACGCTGGCGGTCAGCCACCAGTTGGGATAGGTGCCGGCTGTCGTCAGCATCGCGCCAACGGCCGCTTGCCTGGTGCTCGCCCAGTTGCTGAGCTCAATCGTGTTACCGGTCAGATAGATGTAGTCGCCGGCATTGGTCGGCGAGGCGTTGTTGACGGTGAAGGTGACCGGAATGAGCTTGGCCTGGTACGCGGTGAAGTTGAATGCGTTCGACGCGGTGGCGCTGCCGGAGCGCGTCACCGTCAACGCATGCACGCCCTGCCCCACCGTGGGCACCGTGGCGACAATCTGCTGGTCGCTCCAGCTGGTGATCGCCGCGCTGGTGACGCCGAATTTCACCGTGCCGGTGGAGGCACCGAAGCCCTGTCCCGATATCACCACCTTGACGCCGGGCTGCGCTGCGGTCGGCGTTACATTGCCAAGCTGCGCCACTGACACCGCCAGATCGCGCTGCCACACCGAGACGCTGTTGGCCGGCAACGAAAAGTTGCTGGTGTTGTAACCACCCGAGGTCGCTGTCGTCGCGGTCAACGAAACGCCGCTGACCAGGTTGGTCATGTAATCGCTATAGGTGCCGGTCGGCAGAGATGTCACCAGGCCGGTGATGCTCTGGCTGCTGGTGCCCTTGTTGATCGCCACCACGACGACACTGTCATAAAACTTGCGCTCGTAGATATACACATTGCTGTTGATCCAGCGCTGCGCGATGGTGCCGTAGCCCAACGCCTCGTTGTCCTTACGCAGCGTCGACAGGCTTTTGATCAGCTTGAATGCTGTCGTGGTCTCGCTGAAGCCCGGCATTTTGCGGCGATTGTCCGGATCGTCGCCGCCTTCGAGATATTGCTCGCTGCCGTAGTAGACGCAGGGAATGCCGCGCGCGGTCAACACGAAGGCCAGTGCCTGCTCAAGGTGCTTGGTGTCGTTGGCGCTGGTATCGACGGTGAGAAAACGTTTGCGGTCGTGGTTGTCGACGAAGTTGACCAGATCATTCTGGTACGCGAAGTCGGTCTGCTGCTGGACGACGACATTGTTCAAATTGGTGAATGCGCCGCCCTGGCCAAAAACGCTGTTGATCGTGGTAAACATCGGGAAGTTCAACTCGGCGATGCCGCTTTTGTTGCTGAACTTGATCATGTCCTGATACAGCGGATTGCTGGTGTCGTCGGCCACCCACTCGCCGAACACGAAGCTGGTCTTGTTGGTGTAGATGTTGTTGGCGAGACTGTACTGCCAGCCCCAGTTGACATGCTTGGTGGCATCGATACGGAAGCCGTCGACACCATGGTTCTGCAGATTGCTGACTGCGCCCTTGAGCAGCGAATCGACCGTGGCGTTCTGCTGATTCAGATCAGACAGGTCGTAGATGGTGAGGTACTGGGTTTCGTAAGGTGAATCCCACTGCGCACCGCCCATGTTCGCGCCGGTCTGGAAGAAGCCGCCGGGATTGCTGGCGTAGTTCGCCTGCAGCACACCGTTGAGCGACAGACTGCCGTCCTCACCGGAATTGCGGATATTGGAATGATTGGGTGCGAAATCGACGATGACCTTGATGCCGGCGTTGTGCGCGGCGGTGACAAAATCGTCGAACGGCTGCCAGGTCTGGCTGATATTGGTAAAGTGTTCGTCCGGCTTCTGCGTGTCGCGCATCTCGTAGCCATGATACGGAGCGACCGATCCACCGATGGCCAGCAGATTGCGGTTGTCCAGCGGCGAGGTCACCCAGATCGCGGTGATGCCCATGTTCTTCAGATAATTGACCTTTGCGGTCAGGCCCTGGAAATCGCCGCCCAGGTATTTCTGCAGATTGGTGCCGGTGGCATCGAACAATGGGTCGGAAGCGTAGTTGTTGGCGGCATTGCCGTCGAAGAAACGATCGACAAAAACCTGATAGATCACGTCGCGGTTGTAGCCGGGGCGCAGTGCCTGCGCGTGGGCCATGGTCGTCACCGCCAATGCGGCAGGCAGCAGCAGGCTGGCGGCGATGATGGCGGATACGGATGTGTTGCGTACTGGCGCACCGCCCTTTGCGGTATCAGCGACCCGCTGAACAAATCCGGAGCCGCAATGGCCCCCTGAGTCAGGGGGCAAAAAACCGCAGGTTTTTTGGGGGCTTGGCAAACAACATGCAGTGTGGCGAAGCCGAAGCGCCGGCATATCCAGATGTTCCTCATGGAAACGATTCATCAAACCCTCCCAAGTCCGATTACATTGATGTGCGGGCGATTCGGGATCGTCCGTTGTCGCCGGCGCAGCGATTGGCTTTGAGTCGATCGACAGGATCGTCCGGCTCGGCGGGTTCATTCGTCCCCTGCATGCGGCTCACGGAGCCTAGGCGCCTTGGTCGGGCGCAACAATGTGCTGCATACGTATTCAATCGAATCTATGGACATCGGTGCGACGCATATCAAAACCGACGCGCAGTCCCAAAGGGCTTTCAACAACGGAGCGGTGCAATCCCCCTGGGACAACGTTTCGCACGCCCGTTATCAAAATCAATAGACTTGATATTTATGGTGATTTTCAACCGTAAGGTATCCGTAAGGCTCGCCCGGCCGGATGGTTCCACTGTGTCGCCACGCCGTCGATTCATCCCCTGACGAATGCCGACGGCAATATGCGGACGCACCGGTGTCCGCTCGGAAACAGTCCACGATGGCGACGAGGATTACTGCAATGATGACGAACTGGCATATCTTGAGCATGGACAACGACCCGCGACGCCGGGGACAGGTCAACGACTATTTGGGCCGGCACGGGTTTGAGGTGAGCACCGCATTCACCCCGCGGGACTTGTGGCGAAAACTCGATCTTCTGCGCATCGATCTGCTGCTGCTCGGCCCCGATGCCCATGGCGACACCGACCTGGACCTGCTCAAGCAGATTCGTGGCAACACCGATCTGCCGATGATCGTTGCGGATGCCCCCGATGACGAGAGTGAGCGCATCATCGCGCTGGAGCTGGGTGCCGACGACTATCTGCGCCGCCCGTTCAGTCCGCGTGAACTGCTGGCGCGGATCCGCGGGTTTCAGCGACGCAGCCATGCCGGGCGGGCGGGCACTGCGCCGAGCCGCGTTTACACGTTTGCCGGATGGACGTTTGCACCGCATCGCGCCTTGCTGCAGTCCCCCGCCGCAGTGGTGTCGCATCTGACCACGAGCGAACGTCGGCTGCTGCAGGCCCTGGTGGATGCGCCACAACGCGTGCTGAGCCGCGAACGTCTATTGCGTTTGATCGCCGACGGCGAACAGCAGACCCAGGAGCGCAGCGTCGACATGATGATCTGGCGACTGCGGCGCAAGCTGGGGGCTGCGATGATTCGCACTGAGCGTGGCGCCGGCTACAGTTTTGCTGCACGCGTCGACGTCGCGAATGAAGATGCCGCAAGCAGCGCAGTGCGGCAGTCCTAGGGAACCTCTGAACAAGTCCGGAGCCGCGGAAGCCCCCTGAGTAAGGGGGCGAAAAACCGTAGGTTTTTAGGGGTGTGGCAAGCACTAAGCTGTTCAGCGAAGACGAAGTCGTGACTTATTCAGAGGTCCCCTGGTGTGGGTGGAGCGCAGCGCAACCCACCGTCCTCGAAGCATCGGGAATGGTGGGTTGACCAGCGCTGTTGTGGATACTCGCCGCATCAAACCGCAGTGATGGTGACCACGAAACCGGACCCCTCGGTTCCGGTGGGATCGGCGATGTAGTAGTCGGCGTCGAGTTCAAACAGGTTGATCGGCACGGTCGAGCCATTGCTCAGGCCGCTCACGATGGTCGGATCAATGCCCAGCACCTTGTCGCGCATCACATTGAACGCGATGTTGCCCACACTCGGATTTTCAGACAGCTGGAACTGCAACTGCGTGGTCGGGAAGGTCTGGAACTGGAAATTTTCGCTGGAGCGATTTCTTTGACCAGGCTGCGGTGCGCCATCGGAGGGGATATTCACCAGAACTATGCCGGACATACGGGTTCCTTCATTTTCGCAGCCTGCTGATCAGGTCTGCTGTGGGGGAGAATGCGCGTCGCTCGCGCCGCCTCCCTGGCACGATCGCGAATCCGCATCGGCGTTGGTCCGGAAATAACGGACCAATGCCGCGTCGTTGCGGACGTCATCAGTCTGGAGTGGCAGCGTCACTGCAGAATCACCGATTCGAATGATTTGTATCCGTGGATAATCGTCCACACGCTATGATCGGCGGCGCTCAAATGGAGTTTTTAACCGAGCGCCATAACCACGAACCCCGCTTCAGGAATCCACCTCAATGGCAGCAGTTGCCCCGCCGGATAGCGCGCTGCGCCCGCCTTTGCGTGTGGGCGAATGGCTGGTCGATCCCAGCCGGTTGCTGCTGCAGAACGGCAGTGCCGAGCTCAGCCTGGAACCGCGTGTCATGGAACTGCTGATCTATATGGCCGAACGCCCGCGCGAGGTGATCAGCGCGGAACAATTGCTGATCGATATCTGGCACGGCGCGTTCTACGGCGACGGTCCGGTGCAGCGCGCGATGGCCGTCCTGCGACGCTGCCTGGGCGACGATATACAGGCGCCACGCTACATCGAGACGATACGCAAACGCGGCTATCGCCTGATCGCCGATGTCGTGGTGCCGAACAACTATTCCGCCTTCATTGCTCAGACCGGCAGCGCCTGGCAGAGCGGCAGCCCGTTTGTCGGACTGCGTCCCTTCGATTCTTCGCACAGCGCGGTATTTTTTGGCCGCGCCCGCAGCTCCGCCCTGCTGCTTTCTGCAATGCGCCGGCAACTGCTGGATGGCGGTCGTCTGGTGCTGATGCTTGGCCCCAGTGGCTGCGGCAAGACCTCCTTACTGCGCGCCGGTGTGGTCCCGTTGCTGCAACGCGAGGATGGCTTCGACGGGTTGCAGGCGGCCGCGGCTGCCTCGGTTGATTTTGCCGATGCGCAGCAAGGCGGCCCTCTCGCCGCACTGGCCGCGGCGCTCTGCACCTGGACCTTGCAGCAGCGCCCGGTGTTCGTGGATCGTGCTGATATCGAAGCCAGGCTTCGCGCTACTCCGCTGGATCTGCTCGACGGCATAGCCTCGGCGTTTCAGCGCACGCCGCTGCGTTCCGCCGCGGTCGCGCCCTTCCTGCTGCTGCTGATCGACCACACCGAAGCGGCGCTATCGGAAAGCGGCAGCGATTGCCTGGCGTTGAACGAGGCACTGACCGCGCTGTGCGCCAGTCCGCATGTCCTGGTCGTCATGCTCTGTCGCAGCGATTTTTATCCGTCGCTGCTGGCGCGCCTGCCGGCGATCGCGACGCTGAAATCTACAGATGGCCATTTCGATCTGCTGCCGCCCACAGCCGGCGAACTCGCCGAGATCATTCGGCGTCCCGCCCTCGCTGCGGGACTCGCCTTTGAAAAGGACAAGGAAAACCTGCTCGGGCTGGACGATGTGCTGCGCGATGCAGCGGTCGCGCATCCTGAGGCCTTGCCGATGCTGCAGTACACCCTGCAGGCCTTGTACGAAGCACGCGGCGATGGCTATCTGCTGAGCTTCGATGCGTATCGCAAGCTCGGTGGCCTCGGCGGTGCGCTGGCACTGCGCGCCGAAAAACTCTTCGAGGAACTTCCCGAGCCGGTGCGGGCCGCCTGGCCGCATCTGCTCGAGCGCCTGGTGGTCAGCCATGAATCCAATCAGGCGTTGACCGCGCGCCGCCTGCCCTGGTCGGTGCTGCAGACTCCGTCCGAGCGCGAATTGGTGCACGGTCTGGTGGAAGCACGCCTGTTCACCAGCTCATTGAGCGACGATGTAGCGCAATTTTCGGTGACTCATGAAACCCTGCTGCGCGCCTGGCCGCGGGTGCAGGAATGGGCACGCGATAATCAACGCCAGTTGCAGGCGCAGCAACGCGTGAAGCAGGCCACCCGTCGCTGGCAGCAATCGGATCGGCGCGGTGACCTACTGTTGAACCCGGGGCTACCGCTGATCGAAGCCCACGATCTGGTGCGGCACGCGCCGCGACTGCTCGATGGCAACGATCTCGCCCTGGTGCAGGCCTCGCAGACCGCGGAACGCCGACGCCGAACGCGCCGCGTCATTGCCTTGACGACCGTCGTGCTGCTGGCGACAGCATCAGCGATCTCGGCCTTGCTGGCACTGCGCGCGCATCAGGACGCCGAACGCCGGCGCAGCCAGGCCGAATCACTGGTCGATTACCTGCTGACCGATCTTGCCGACGAGTTGCGTCCGCTAGGACGCCTGGCGCTGATGGATCACGTGGCCAAACGCGCGCTCGAACATCTGTCGCAACTCCCCGAGCGCGACGCCGACGAAAACACCCGGCTGCAGCGCGTGCGCGCGCTGCGCACGCTGGGTGAGGTGTTTGTGGAACGTGGCGATCAGATGGCAGCACAACAGGCGTTCGATCAGGCGATGGCGATGCTGCCGGATTTCGCGCAAGCAGAGCACCTGTCATCCGAAGTGCTCCTAGAACGCGGCACCGTGGCCTATTGGCTGGGCATGCTCGACTTCCGCCGCAATGACCTCGATGCCGCCGAGACGCAGTTCGAACGTTACCGCACCGACGCCACCGAACTGACGCAGCGCGCGCCGGACAATGCCAACTGGCAGTTGGAGCTTTCGTATGCGCTCAACAATCTCGGTAGCGTTGCTAAACAGCAGCAACAGGGCGAACGCGCTCTGGAACTATTTGGTCAATCGACAGAATTGAAAGACCGCGTGCTGGCGTTGCAGCCAGACAATACGATGCTTGCCGTCGAACAGGCTGACAGCCTGTCCTGGATCGGATCGGTACTGGAACAGGAAGGCCGCCTTGGCGAGGCGATGGGTTACTACCAAAGGCAGCTGGAGTTGCTGCGCGGCATTGGTGAGCGGCAACCGGCTGCAGATGGTTGGCGGCATCGATTGGCGTTGGCTGAGTTGCTGGCGGGTCGGCTGTATCTAGCGCTGGGTCGTTTGGATGACGCTGAAGCTTTGTATGCCATCGCCGAAGCGTCGCTCGAAAAATTGACCCTGGCTGATCCGAGCAACGCAACCTGGCAACGCAACCTGTGCCTCGCTCAAACACACCTCGCCTACCTCCTATTACTCGCAAAGCGGCCGACAGAGGCCCTCTCGCGTTTACGACCAGCGCGAGAACGACTGCAGGCACTCTTGCGTCGCTCCGAGGCGCCCAGCGAGTGGCAGAATCTAGCAACCTTGGTCAAGTTGCGTATCGCACAGGCCGAATTCGATCTTGGTCACATTGAAGGTGCTCTAGCGCAACTGGATCAAGCATTGACTGAGGCCCGCAGGTTATTTGATCGCGACACAAACGATAGCGAGCTAAGAGAAACGCTGGCTCGTTCGCTCATCGCTCAAGGAGACATTCTGTCGACTCAGGAACGCGCTTCCGACGCAATTTCACGCTGGCGCGAAGCACACGGTCTGCTGGCAACGATTGCGCCTGAAAGCCGAAATAGAGAGATCCTGCATCCTTGGATCGTGGTAAACAATCGGCTTGGAAGCAGCGCAACAACGGCGCGCGAGCGCATTCGATTGGAAAATGGCGGCTATCGATTGAGTTACGATTCCGTGCCTTGACGGAAATACACGAATGCCGCGACCCTCCAGCGTCAAGAAATTTCAACCATAGAAGGATCCTACAATATGTCCGAAAAACCCATACCCGTATCGCTGGCCGTAATGTTTGTTGCCAGCGGTGGCAACACTCGCGATGGCCGCTATTTCTATAGCTTCACTCCGGCAACGATCAATGTCACCGAACCCGATACTGAGGTAGTTTTTACGCTGTCGGACGATACGTCCGCGCGCTTTCAGATCGCCGACCTTTACGCCAGCGACAACGGCGGCAACCTGAGCGGCTTGAAAAAGTCGTCGGATCGACGCAGTTTGAGCATCGTTAATTCAAACAAGGCGCAGCAACTTGTCTTTGTTTCCGTGCTGGTGATGGACGGTGATGTTCGCATCAACTGCGATCCACAGATGACCAACACACCAAGGGGATCGGGTGGTTAGGCGCCTCTGGGAGAGTGGCTTTGATCCATAAGATTTTATTTTCCTGAAATTTCATCGATAGCGTCCGTGAACGGTGCGGACCCGTCATACAAACGCCATGGATTCAATACCCCCGTGCGATGCGCTCTGACATTCCTGCTGACGCTTGTGTATGGCGTCCGATTACCTAGCGAATTTTTACTATAATTTAGCAATTTCAATGTAACTATGGTTTTCAGGTACAGAGTGATCGAGTCGGATGCGTACACTGCCGACATCTCAGTCGCCGGGGAAGTCTTTTTCCGTGCCGTCGCCGACAGTACGCCAATCAAATGTATCAAATGGAGAGTGATTCTATGTTGAGGAAAACCCTGCTGACGTCTGCACTTCTGGCATTTTGCTCTATGGCTAACGCCCAACAGGCGAACGACCCGGACGCCTTGTCGGTCTATCTTTCTGTCAATTGGCATGGCGAGGACAAGGGGTTTCCGAACACCCCGGACTCCGCCTATTCCTGCGGTTTTGACAAGTCCGTTTACGAGTTGACCAAGGCGGGCGTGGTCGGTGTCAACCTGGTCAAGGGCACGGAGGAGCGCTTTTCGATCGTTTCATTGCGCGTCGACAACGATGCCCGTGGCGAGTATCAGCAAGACCGAATCTCGGATCGAAAGGCCAGTTTCTACGGCGCCAACCTGACCCAGCAGACCGTGTACTTCACGGTGTTTGTCCGTGACAGTGTGAATGGACAGATCATCGAGTGCGATCCGCAGATGACCAACTCACCGATCAAGCCGTAACCGGCAAATCGGACATTCCTTCTGACTAGGGAAATTCGTGGGTCCGACCTGTGGTCGGACCCACAACGACAGCCGATTCGCATCTTTTCCACACTTTGCCCGAATCATCCCAGTTCGTCCCAGAATGTGTTGGCCTTGCTCCGCCGCCATTGCCTAGGCTGTGATCACTCCGGCCTGCGCCATCAGCGCGAATGTGCCGGTCCACTGATGACTGGGAAAATGCATATGAAGACCCGACCCCTTACCCAATTCGTATCGATCGTTGCGCTGCTGATTTCAATGAGCGCCAGCGCCGAGCAGATCGGCGGCCCGATCGTGCCGCGCGATCCGCCCGGCCCGACGTACACGGCGCGCACCTATTACAAGATCGTCGTCATTCCCGGCACCGCCGCCAACAACTGGACGGCGACCTACATCTTCTCCTCGACCAGCTCGACCACCAGCGACCCGACCTGCGCAGGCGCCTTTGCCGCGCACCTGGCATATATCGCCAGCCACAGCTATATCTACGCCAATTATCGCACCTGCAACTGAGCAAGGGTCCGTGGGAGCGGCGTCCCGCCGCGACGCTCTTGCTCTACTGCTTGAGATTCCGAGCAAGAGCATCGCGGCTCATACCGCACATGGATGTGCAAATGCCGCGTGCGCAGGC
>JANMUE010000486.1:0-13723 GCA_031391205.1 Lysobacterales bacterium
CTCCGCTGCTCTGCTTCTGATTGCGGGATCAAAGCCAAGGCAGCGGAGCAAGCCCCGCTCTACAGGAGCCAGGGCAGCTCGGCTTTATGACAGTGGGATTCCGTCTTCGTTAAAAAAGTGTTCAAATCCGCCGGTAGTCCCCTTCCGCACCCAGGAGTGCCGCCCATGTCCAAGCCCGCCCAGTCTCTTGTCGCGCTCAAGCGCAGTGTATTGAGCTTTGCCATTGCCTGTTCGTTCGCTTCTCCCGTCGCTTTCGCTCAAGAATCCAAAGACGCCGAGGAATCAGGCACCTCGCAGCTTGAAACGGTTACCGTGACGGCGCAGCGCAAGGAAGAAGACCTGCAGGAAGTGCCGATCTCGATCACCACGCTGGATACCGAGAAGCTAGATGTGATGGGCTCCGGCGGTGAAGACATCCGTTTTCTTTCCTCACGTCTGCCCAGCCTGCAGATCGAGTCCTCGTTCGGCCGTGCGTTCCCGCGCTTCTATATCCGCGGCCTGGGCAACACCGACTTCGATTTGAATGCCTCGCAGCCGGTGTCGTTGATCTATGACGGCATCGTTCAGGAAAACCCCATCCTCAAGGGCTTTCCGGTGTTCGATCTGGACCGCATCGAAATGCTGCGTGGTCCGCAGGGCACCTTGTTCGGCCGCAACACGCCCGCTGGCGTGCTGAAGTTCGAGTCGCGCCGCCCCGAGCAGACCACCAGTGGCTATGGCCAGGTGTCCTATGGCCGCTTCGGCACGATGAATGCCGAGGGCGCCATCGGCGGCGGCCTCAGTGAGGACTGGTCGGCACGTGTGTCGGCGCAGTATCAGCGCCGCGACGATTGGGTCGACAACACGCGCAATGGCGACGGCGATGACCTCGAGGGCTACCGCGAGTACGCCGTGCGCGCGCAGCTGCTGTACGCGCCGCGCGATGATTTCGAGGGCCTGTTCAATCTGCATCTGCGCTCGCTAGACGGCACGGCGCGTCTGTTCCGCGCCAATATCATCGAGCCGGGCACCCGCAATCTGATCGATGGTTTCGACCCGGACACCATCGCCATCGATGGCGACAACTTCCAGGAGCTCGACACCTGGGGTGCCAACGCCCGTCTGCGCTGGGATTTCGACGGCTTGAGTCTGTACTCGATCACCGGCTACGAGACAGTCGACACTTTGTCGCGCGGCGATATCGACGGCGGCTTCGGTGCCAGCTTCGCGCCGCCGTTCGGCCCCGGCTTTATTCCTTTCCCGGCCGAATCTGCCGACGGCCTGCCGGATCATGGCCAGTTCACTCAGGAGATCCGCGTCGAATCGACCACCGATGCGGCGTTGCAGTGGCAGGCCGGCTTCTACTATTTCGATGAAGACATCACCATCGACAGCTACAACTACGACACCTTGTCGCCAGGGCGCCCGCAGAATGGCTTCGCCCAGCAGAAGCAGCAGAACACCGCGTACGCCGTGTTCGGCTCGCTGGAATACGCAGTCAACGATGAATTCACGTTGCGCGGCGGCCTGCGTTTCACCCGCGACGAGAAGGATTTCGAAGCCCAGCGCTTCCAGTCGCCGATCGGCGGCGGTGCGATCGGTCCGCTGTATGCGAACCCCAGCGATTCCAATGTCAGCTGGGATTTCAGCGGCGTCTATGAATTCACTGACGACGTGAATGCATTCGCACGCGTAGCACGCGGCTTCCGCGCGCCCAGCATCCAGGGGCGTCTGTTGTTCGGTGACGGCATCTCGGTGGCCGATACCGAAACCGTGCTGTCCTACGAGGCCGGTATCAAGAGCGACTTCTGGGATAGGCGCGCACGCGTCGGCTTCACGCTCTTCAGTTACACCGTCGATGATCAGCAGCTGACCGCCGTCGGTGGCGGCGCCAACTTCAACACCCTGGTCAATGCCGACAAGACGGTGGGCTCGGGCTTTGAACTCGATGCCGAGGCTTATCTGACCGACAACTTCCTGGTGACCGCCGGCTTCAGTTACAACGACACCGAGATCCAGGACGAACTCCTTGCTGTGCAGCCCTGCGGCGGCGGCTGCACCGTGCTCGATCCGGCTGGGTCGGTGCCGGGGACGGTGTTGCTCAACGGCAATCGTCTGCCGCAGGCACCGCTCAAGGTCGGCAACATCACCGCGCGCTATGGTATTCCGATGGGCGACGGCGAGCTGTTCTTCTTTACCGACTGGGCGTATCGCGACGAGATCAGTTTCTTCCTGTACGACTCGGTCGAGTTCAACGGTAAGGCCCTGCTCGAAGGCGGCCTGCGCATCGGCTACCTCTGGAACAACGGTAAGTACGAAGTCGCCGCTTTCGGTCGCAACATCACCGATGAGCAGCAATTGGTCGGCGGCATCGACTTCAACAACCTGACAGGCTTTATCAATGAGCCGCGCATTTTCGGGTTGGAGTTCACCGCGAGGTTCTGACAGCGAGGCGCAATCGCTCTTGTGGGTCCGCGCTATGCGCGGACGCTCTCCCTCAGATAATTATCGAGATGCAGAGCGTCCGACCGCAGGTCGGACCCACAGGTTTACGGTGCGATGGCTTCGAGTGCCGCGGCTGCTTCCAGCCAGGCCTCCTCAGCACGGCCGAGGTCATCCTTGACCTTGGCCTGTTCCTGCACCAGCAGCGCGAGTTCAATGCGCTTGCCGGCATCGAACATGGTCGGTGACTGCATCTGTGCTTCGATTTCGGCCAGACGTGTCTGCAGTTTCTGCATATTGGCTTCGGTATTTCTCAACGCCTGACGCAGCGGCTTTTCACGTGCCTTCTGATCGGCGTTCTGTTTCTTCTGCGCCTTCGCATCGGAACTGCCAGCGGCGGCATTCGATGCTGCCTTGGGCGGTCCCTTTTCGAGACTGCGGTTGTACTCGCGTTCGCGTTGCGACAGCCAGCGCGCGTAGTCGTCGAGATCGCCGTCGAATTCGCCGACGCTGCCATCACTGACCCGCCACAGCACGTCGCAGACGCTGCCGACCAGATGCCGGTCATGCGACACCAGCACCAGTGCCCCTTCGAAATCCTGCAGCGCCATTTCCAGCGCCGCGCGCATGTCGAGGTCGAGATGATTGGTCGGCTCGTCGAGCAACAGCATATTGGGCTTGAGGTGCACCACCATGGCCAGCGCCAGGCGCGCTTTTTCGCCGCCGGAGAATGGACCCACCGGTTCGAACACGCGATCGCCGACGAAGTTGAAGGTGCCGAGGATCTTGCGCAGTTCCTGCTCGCCCTTGTTCGGCTCCAGTTTCCTGAAGTGATCCAGCGGCGAGCCGTTGACGTCGAGCTGCTCCAGCTGGTGCTGGGCGAAATAGCCGACCTTGAGATCGGGATGGCGCGTGGCATCGCCGCGTTGCGGTTCGAGCTCGCCGGCCAGCAGTTTGACGAAGGTGGATTTACCGGCACCGTTCGGGCCCAAGAGACCGATGCGATCACCCGGTTCGATACTGGCCTTGATGCCGGACAGCACCGTGCGCGCGCCATAGCCCACCCCAGTGTCGTAAAGCCGCAGCAACGGCGACGGCAGCCGATCAGGTTTGTGGAAATCGAAATTGAATTCGCTGTCGGCAGCCGCCACCGTGGTCAGCTGGATGCGCTCGATCATCTTGACGCGCGACTGCGCCATGCGCGCCTTGGCGGCCGAGGCCTTGAAGCGATCGACGAAGCTCTGCAGATGCGCGATCTGGCGCTGCTGCTGATCGCGCTGTGCACTTTGCTGGGCGGTACGCTCGGCGCGCAGACGCTCGAACGCGGAATAGTTGCCGGTGTAGAAAGTGCCGGTACCCTGGCCCAGATGCAGGGTGTGGGTGGTCACCGCATCGAGAAACTCGCGGTCATGCGAGATCACCAGCAGGGTGCCCTCGTACGCCGTCAGCCATTCCTGCAGCCAGAACACTGCATCGAGATCCAGATGGTTGGTCGGTTCATCGAGCAGCAGCAGTTGGCTGCGGCACATCAGCGCCTTGGCGAGGTTCAAGCGCATGCGCCAGCCGCCGGAGAAATTGGCCACCGACTGGTTCTGTTCTTCGGGCGAAAACGCCAGGCCGTGCAACAGGCGCCCGGCGCGAGAGCGCGCCGCGTAGCCGTCGATGGCATTCAGGCGTTCATGCAGATCGCTAATCTGATGCGCATCGTGGGCGTGCTCGGCGACCTCGAGGGCGGCCTCGATACGACGCAATTCCTGATCGCCATCAAGCACATAGTCCAGAGCAGACTGGGTGCTGACGCGGGCTTCCTGAGCGACCGTAGCGATTTCCAGGTTGCGCGGGAGCGAGCATTCACCTTTGTCAGGGGCGATTTCGCCGAGAATGAGCGCGAACAGGCTGGATTTGCCGGTACCGTTACGGCCAACCAGGCCAACGCGCTGGCCGGCGAATATCGTGGCCGAGAGATTTTCCACCAGGGCCCGGGGGCCGCGGCGCAGTGTGAGATTGTTGAATGAGAGCATCCACCATTGTAGCGATTCGACGGGCCGTACTTGTGACGGCTGACGGACACGGCTGCGCTGCAAGCCGACGCTGGATGCTGCGGAGCGAGTGTAGATGAACTTCGATATCCGCACCGCGATGCTGCTCGCTGTTGCCGGTATTGTCTCGCTGTCGCTGCTGCTGCTGTGGTATGCACCGGGCAAGGACGCGGTCGGCCAGCGTGCCTATCGAACCTGGTCGCTGGCGATCGCGATGACCGCAGCGTCGATCGTGGTCCTGGCGTTGCGCGTGGTGTTGCCGGAGTGGATCTGCGTGTTGTTCGGCAATGGCCTGCTGATGATCAGCATCTCGCGCCTGCAACGTGCGCTGGAAGTACTGGCCGATCCGCCTCCGCCCGCCTGGCATCATTTGGTCGCCGCCGGCTGCGCTTGGCTGACCATTATCCCGTACACGCTGATCTGGCCGAGCATCCACGCCCGCGTCATCATCATCTCATTGGGTCTCGCCGGTTCGCTGGCGTTTCTGTCCTTCCGCATCTCGCGCGTGCCAAGCCTTTGGACGCATCGCAGTGCCAGGGCGCTGATGCTTGTGGCGCTGGTCGGCGTGATGATCCTGTTATCGCGTGCCCTGCTTGAGTCGTTCGGTATCGAGCCCAAGCTCGACTACTACACCAGCACCGGTATCGATGTGATTTCCTACACCTACTACGGCGTCGGCCCGTTGCTGCTGACACTGGCCTTTCTGATGCTGCTCAATGACCGTGCTTTTGCCGAACTGGAGCGTCAGGCTGCCCTGGACCCGTTGACCGGTATCTTCAACCGGCGCAATTTCGAGCGCCAGGCCAGGCGCCTGCTGACCTCTGCCGTGCAACATCAGCAAAGCCTGGCGTTGCTGTTGATCGATGCCGATCACTTCAAGTCGGTCAACGATCAGCACGGCCATCAAGTTGGTGACGAGGCACTGCGCGCGATCGTGCACGCGTTGCAATCGGAGCTGAGCAGCGAAGATGTGCTGGCGCGCCACGGTGGCGAGGAATTCGTGGTCCTGCTCAAGGCCCACGATGTGGCCACTGCCTTCAGCATCGCCGAGCGCCTGCGCGCGGCGGTGGCGAATGCCGAGTTCGTGCACGCCGGAGTCAAGGTGCCACTGCGCGTCAGCATCGGCATCGCCTTCACCGGCGTGCAGCCACAGCAGCTGACCATCTCGCTGCAACACCTGATCCGCAATGCTGATACCGCACTCTATGACGCCAAGCGCGAAGGGCGCAATCGCTGCAAGCTTGCGGCGTAGATCGCGGTCACGAACCCGGACTTCGAAATCACCGCGAAATATTTGATAGAACTGTCTTCCGATTCAGCCGGTACGCGATCAAGCGTGTCTGCCACACCCCATCCTCGCCGCCTGTGGCGGCGACCGTCGCCTTGACTCAAGGGGATTGGATTGCGGCGTGAGGTGACTCGCGAAAATCCACGCCGATGGATCATCGACGAAGGATCGCTGCAGGTGAGGCCTTGGCCCATCCTCTGCCGCACAACACAAGATGTTGTGCCGCACTGCGTCACGACTTGTCACAAATTGTGGCTATCCTCGCCCAGCCCCGCGCCCGCAGGGACGCAAGAAAGCGCGGGTTCAGGCCGGATTGGCCATCCATTCGGGGAGAAAACTCAATGTCTTGTGTGCGTCCCGCAAGTCGGGTGCTGGGCTTTTGCCTGGCATTCTCGATGTCTCATGTCGCTGTCGCCGACGTATTCATCAATGAATTTCATTACGACAACGATGGCACCGACACCAATGAAAAGGTCGAGGTCATCGCGCCGTCCGGTACCAATCTGACCGGCTGGAAGATCGTTCTCTACAACGGTGGCAATGGCGCGCAATACAGCACGCTCAATCTTTCCGGCACCACCACCAATCAGTGTGGCGGACATGGCACAGCGGTGGTCACCGCGCCTGTCGCCACCGGCATCCAGAACGGCGGACCCGATGGTCTGGCCCTGGTCGATGCCAGCAATGTCGTCGTGCAGTTCCTGAGTTACGAAGGCACCTTCACCGCAGTCGATGGCCCCGCCAGCGGCATGGGCAGCACGGCCGTTCCGCAATCCGAAAGCAGTACCTCGGCGACCGGACAGTCGTTGCAGCTCGCCGGCAGCGGCAGCAGCTATGGCCAGTTCACCTGGCAGGCATCGCGCACCAGTTCGTTCGGAGCCTGCAATACCGGGCAGACGCTCAGCGGTGGCGGCGGCGGTACGCCGGCAACGCTGACCAATGGCGTGCCCCTGCCCGGCCTGGCGGCAGCAATCAATGCCAGCGTCAACTACACGATGCAGGTACCCGCTGGCGCCACCAACCTGGTGATCGCCAGCAGCGGCGGTAGTGGCGATGGCGATCTCTACGTGCGCTTTGGCAGCGCGCCGACCACCACGACCTATGACTGTCGTCCGTATCTTTCGGGCAACAACGAAAGCTGCAGCTTCGCGGCGCCGAGCGCCGGCACCTACCACGTGATGATCCGCGCCTACAGCGCCTTCTCCGGCGTCACGTTGACCGGCAACTACAGCACCGGCGGCGGCACCGATGTCGCGCCGACGGTGAGCAGCACGACGCCTGCCGCGGGCGCGACCAATGTCAGCGCCAACAGCAATCTGTCGGTGACATTCAGCGAAGCGGTGACCGTTACCGGTAGCTGGTACACCATCAGCTGCGCGAGTACCGGCAGCCATCCGGCTGCAGTCAGTGGCGGGCCGACCACCTTCACGCTGAATCCGAACACCGATTTCGGTTCGCTGGAATCCTGCACGCTCACTTTGGTCGCCGCCAATATCAGCGATCAGGACGGCACCATCCAGCCGATGGCGGCGAACGTTAGCCGCAGCTTCACCACCAGTTCGGCGTCGACCGGCTACTACGGCACGGTCAACGCGACATCGGCCAGCGCAATGCGCAGCTCGCTGCATCTGGTGATCGACGATCACACGCGCTTTGGCTATACCGCATCGGCGACGGATACCTGGGACGTGCTCGCCATCGCCGATCAGGACCCGATGAACAGTTCGCGCATTCTGGATATCTACAAGAATGCCTCGTATGCCAAGGCCACCGGCGGTAACGATTTCTACAACCGCGAACACACCTGGCCCAATTCACTGGGCTTCCCGAATGACGGTGCGAGCAATTATCCGTACACCGATCTGCATATGCTGATGGCGTCGGATATCAGCTACAACAGCACGCGCAGCAACAAGCCCTACGACAACTGCCCCTCGGGTTGCACCGAGTATCCGACCCAGGCGACGAATGGCCAGGGCGGCGGCAGCGGAAGCTATCCAGGCAACTCCAACTGGAGCAACAGCAGCGTGTTCCAGGTGTGGCACAAGTTCAAAGGCAACGTCGCGCGCGCGATGTTCTATATGGATCTGCGCTATGAAGCCGGCAGCCACGGCGTGACTGGCGCGAGCGAACCTGACCTTCGGTTGACCAGTGACCTCAGCCTCGTCGTCGGCACCGGCAGCAATGCCTCGGTCGCCTACATGGGCAAGCTGTCGACGCTGCTGCAGTGGCATCAGGACGATCCGGTCGATGCCAACGAGCAGCTGCGCAATGAAGTGATCTACAGCTATCAGGGCAACCGCAATCCGTTTGTGGACAATCCGCAATGGGCGGCGTGTATCTATCAGTCGGTTTGTCCTTGACGTAATGCGTGAGTGTGGGTCCGACCTGCGGTCGGACGCTCTCGACACAGCCCGAACCGGGCAAAGAGCGTCCGCGCATAGCGCGGACCCACATTCGATTCAACGTCACACATGCTGACCCGCCGCCATCATGGTTTCGGCCATCTCACCGTAGACGGCGGCCCAGGCTCCTTCCAACTCATCGGTGTAGTGCTCGCCCATGCCGGCGTGCAAAGTCTTGAGCAGTGCTGTGCCCACGTCGTCGTAGTGCGATTCCTGCAGCCCGTATCCGCTATGGCGCTCCCCCATCGCACGACATGAAGCCAGCAATTGATCGGGATGGTCGAGGTTTTCGACCA
This sequence comes from Lysobacterales bacterium, assembly GCA_031391205.1. GTDB lineage: Bacteria > Pseudomonadota > Gammaproteobacteria > Xanthomonadales > Ahniellaceae > 0-14-3-00-62-12. Next base: position 8,450 of record JANMUE010000486.1, read on the forward strand.
CCTCGCGAACCACCTCCTTCAGCATGTGCACCTGTGCGCCCATGTCGCCGACGAACAACGTGCGCGCATCCGGGTTGAGCTCAAACAAAAAGCGATAGAACGCGATGCCCATCGCCTCGGCGCGTGGTGCGAGGCGCGCATAGGAAGAGCGCACCTGCTCGATCTGCCGCTGGTCCATGCCATGCCTCCATCGGCCCGCGAGCGGGCCGAAATCGCGAGCGGAATTATTTGAGCGCAGCATCGATCCGGTCGATGCGCACCACGATGCGTTCGTGCTGCTGACTCTTGCCGACGACGAAGTCTTTGCGGATCTCGGTGACCAGCAGGCCGACATCGCGGCCATCGACAACCAGGGTGACGCCGCGTTTCTCGTCGCGGCTCTGCTCAAGGATGGCAGTCAGCGGATCGCTGGCAGCGGCCTGGGCCAGATCGGCGGCGAACAAGGCCAACAGCGCCAATGCAGTGTTGATGGAAGAGGCGGTGTTGATCGACGAGAAAATGCGGATCGTGTTCATGGGGTTCTCCGTTGTGTGATTTGGGGGTGGAGCGGTGCTCTTCAGCGGCTGCTCTCTGGGACCGATTCGTTGGTACCAGGTGTCGCTTCGGATGGTGTTGATGCGGCATCTATTACGTCAGCCACTGATGCATCGTACGCGGGCGCCAAGGCGCAGATTCGGGCATCGGCGGCGTGATGGCATTGATCGGTATGGCGGCGGGCAAGGCCGGTACAAGTTGCCTGGGAGGCCGGGTGCTGCTGCCGGCAGGAACCTGAGGCGGTTTAACATTTTCGGTATCGGTGCCGACAAACAGAACGATGGGATTGAAGAGCATGACGTTGACTCTATGCTGGGGCGCATTGTGCGCTACGAAGGCGAGGTGCTGACGGGAAGGAGTGCGCAGTCCGTTCGCTTCATTCGAAGCCATTGGCAAACAGCAATGGTGTCTCGAATTCGTAGGCGCCACGATCGATGGTTCCGCCCTGCGGGCGTGCCTGTCCGCTCAGGTCCAGCACTTCGAAGCCACCCGGCGCATTGTTCAGGCCGCTGTCCCGGAGGATCGAGTTGACGCCGAGGTGGCGATCGCTGGCGGAGACAAATCCGGGGTCACCGAACAAGGTGCCGGTTTCGCTGACGGTCGTCGATGGGAGTGCTGCCCCGGTGTTGACAGCGCCAAAATGGTTGTTGGCGAAATGCATCTGCTGCCCGCTGCCGTTGGTGTCGGTCTTGTACTGAATATTGGACGCAGGCAGGCTGGTATTGCCGGTGACGACGTTGTTGCTGATCCACATCGGCGTCATTGCATAGAAATACACACCCGAGGCACCGATCTGCGGGTTGTTGTGGCTGTTGGACGACACCGTGTTGTTGTTGAAGTAGAGCAATGCGCCGGCGTAGGCGGAGATTTGCGCGCCGCCATTGCCGGTGTCGCCTTCGCTGGCATTGCCGACGATCAGGTTGCCGATGATGCGCATCTCGCCGCTGGCGGCGCGGGCGCGCAGGCCAGCGGTGCCACCGGCAGTGCTGATCGATTGGGTGATGCTGTTGCGAGCGAAGCGGACTTTGCCGGTGCTGCCGGAATTTATCTCGAGGTCTACGCTTCCAGTGCCATTGACCGAAGCGGCGCCTCGATAGAAGCCCAGGTTGTAGATGGAAATGGTCGGCCCGGAACCCGCCGGGACGAAGACCTTGAGAATGCCGCTTTCGTACTCGCCATCGAGCAGGGATTGTCCCGCCGGATACGTTTGCAAGGCGCAGGTGCTGCCGGCACCGGTCCAGCCACCGGAGAGATCGAGGTTTTCGGCGCTCTGGTAGGTGTAGTCGTGGGCATCAGCAGACGTGCGGGTCAGCACTCCGGCACGGACGCGGATGGTGTCGGCCTGGCTGTTACCGGCTGCAGTGGTGAGTGCACTGGCGAGCTGGTCACCCGTTGAAACACAGAAGTTGGCGGCGTGTGCCGGGGTCAGGCCGGCCGACATCAGCAAGCTGGCAATAACGAGGCGGTTGAAGCGATACATGGCAGGCTCCCAGAAAGGATGGGCACCGGGGTGGTGCGTTGGGAGTGCAGCTTGCCGATCGTGAGCGGGCCTCACCTGACATCGCGGTTACGCCCGCATCACACCTGCATTACTCGAAATATTTCTTTGAATTTCAACGGGCTGTGTAATCCCGGCAGATGTCCTCGTATCCCGGAAGTGATGCTCTGCGGACGACGGCGGGCCAAGTTTGGCAATTCAGCGCTAACTACCCGTCGTGGCCTTGCGCAAGTCCCGCCTCAGTACGAACAGTGACAGCGGCGGATAGGGTGGGTCGATGGCCTGTTCGGCCGGCACGTCCTGGCCAAGCTGCAGCGCCAGAAAGCGCGCCTCTTCGACCAGGCGCGTGCTGAATATGCCGCGATGGCGCGCATCGGTCAGCGCCACATCCGCGCTGACTCGATCGCCGCTGTTGTAGGCCAGGCGCGCGCGCCAAAGTGCCTCGCCTTCTGCCGGCATATCCGGGGGCATGGGCAGATCGAGTTGCGGACGCAGCCGTTTTGCCACCAGCACGGCGACCAGCCGCATGCCGACGGCGTTGGTGTCCTTGCTCACCGACAACGCGCGGTCAAGCTCCGTTTGCATCTGCACGACACGCCCGGCGCGCGCGTGCAGCTCGGCAAGGAACAGACTGGCATCGATGTCATCGATACGGCTGCCGCCCTCGCTCATGCCGACACGGGCAAGCTCCAGCGCCGCGATTGCGGCCTCATCATGATCACGTAATACTTCGATGGCCGCGACATTGAGCAGGGCGCGTCGCTGCAGGTCGCTGCGCGCCGACTCGAATCCTTTGGTCGCCGCTTCACTGAAGTGCCTGTGTGCTACGTCGAAATCGCTGCGGCTCCAGGCGATGCGGCCATTAAGGAATGCATAGGCGGCGGCATCGGCGTCGCCCTTGGGCAAACGATCGAGCATGGCCTGCGCGCCTTCCACATCGCCCATCGAGGCGCGATCGGCGATGACCATCTCAAGTTTGCGATGCCCGAGCGAACGCACTTCGATCTGCTGGACCTCACGCAGGGCGGCTTCGCGCATGCCGCTGGCGATCATCAAATGCGAACGCGCCGAACGCATGCGCCAGGCCCCTGGGCGAATGTCCAGAATGGCGCCCGCCTGACGGATGACGTCGGCCCCATTGCCGTGCGCTTCGGCTTCGACATAGTCGAGCAGCAGATTGAGATACACATCGTGCGAGGCGCCCACACGCGCGCGCGCAATCGCCAACCAGCTGCGCGCGCGTTCGGCATCGCCCGAGCCCGCCGCCCACAGCGCGATAAAGATTGCCGGCACCGGCGTGCTGGGGTCGGCTTCATGTACCGCCTGCAGCAACGCCTGACCGCGGGCGCGCTCGCCGCGTGCATCGTTCAAAAATGCCTCGCGGATCATGTCGGCGGTTCCGGGTTGCCGGGCGTGCAGGTCGGTCTCGAACAGGCCGTAGCCTTCGTCGACCGATGCCGTGCGCGCACTGCTGATATACCCGATCACCATGATTGCTGCGCTGCCCAGGACGATCAGCGCGAGCAGCCAAGGCCAGCGCCGGGAACGCTGCGCCGACGTCGGCAACGCTGCGGCGCGCGCCGGTGCTGCAGCGGCAGGCACTGCTGCTGTCGCTGCTGCCGCCAGTGCATCACTGGCACGACGCAACGGTGTAGTGCCAGCGACTGTGGTGTTGCGCCCCACCGACGCCGCATTGCCGGCCTGCGCCGGTAACAGGCGTACCTCGGCGTCGATGCGCAGGCCGACACCGCGGACCGTCAGCAGATGCCCGGCATAAGGCCCGAGCAACGCGCGGGCGCGAAAGATCACCTGGGTCAGTGCTTCGTCGGAAACGATCTGGCCACCCGGCCACAGCACGCCGATCAATTCATCGCGTGTCTGCACCCGCTCCGGCTTGAGACAGAGTTGCAGCAGCAGCTCAAAGGCCTTGCGTGAACAGGCAACCGGATCGCCATCCACGCGCATGCTCTGCGTCGAGGCGTCCAGTTCGACACCGGCAAAGCCAAAGCGTCGCGACTCGGGTTCGGAATGACTTGCGCTCTGGCCCATTTCCCGTCGTTCTGATGATGCGCGTAGCTTAGGGCAGACCGGGTGGCGAAGTCAGGTACGCGGGTGAAAATCCGGCTCAGTTTTCTATGCGTGTTTCCACACGTGTCAGCTCAAGTCCATCGACCACCATCCTCCATTCGCCGTCGTCGCGATGCGGCGGCTCGCTGACGTCGAAGCGCGTGCTCATCCAGCCGATACCGACTTCGAAGTCGTCGCCGTCAAAAGCCTTGAGCGGGCCGGAGACCGATGTATTGACGTTGCCCTCGGCGCGCCGATATTCGACATGTCCTGCAGCGGTGATCCACAGGCTCATGTCGGGATGCCGCCAGCGACCGACGTAGTCACCCTTGTCGTGCGGCACTTCGATGCCACAGGCACTCAGGATCAGTGCTAACGCAATCAGTATCGACACACGCGACACGCGCATAATGGCTTCCCCTCAGCGACCAGGATCACAAGCATATAGTCTTTGCGCTGTTAGCCTTGCGCGCAAATTCTCCAGCGACCGACACGATGACTCAGAACCTGCCCGTGCTGCACACCGAACGCCTGATCCTGCGCCCACCGACCATGGGCGACTTCGAACGCTGGGCCGAATTGATGGCCGACCCTATAGCCACACGCTATATCGGCGGCGTACAGGCGAAATCGATGGCCTGGCGCAGCCTGATGGCGATGGCCGGGGCCTGGTCGCTGACGGGTGTGTCGATGTTTTCGCTGATCGAGAAAAGCAGCGGCCGCTGGGTCGGACGCTGCGGTCCCTGGCGCCCGGATGGCTGGCCCGGAACTGAGGTCGGCTGGAGTCTGCATCCGGACGCACAAGGCAAAGGTTTTGCAACCGAGGCAGCGCGCGCCTGCATCGACTACGCCTTCGATGAGTTGGGCTGGACCTATGTCATTCACTGCATCGATCCGAAGAATCTCGCGTCGCAAAAAGTCGCGATCCGTCTTGGATCGAGCAATCGTGGCCCCGGCAAGATGCCGCCGCCGCATGACAACGCACTCTGCGATCTGTGGGGGCAGACGCGCGATCAGTGGCGGGGGCGCAAAACCGCGTAGGTGAGCAGTGCGCTCTTGATGTTGTAATCGAGCAGCAGCGTACAAATGAGGTTCGTTTCATCCTGAAAGAGGCGGATGAACGCCTTGCCAGTGCGGGCGAGCACCTTCCAGTCGAGCCGGCGTAGGTCTTCGCC
>JANMUE010000493.1:0-1576 GCA_031391205.1 Lysobacterales bacterium
GCCTGCTTTCCGGGCCATGGATGGCCCGGCGAAATCATGCGCTGCTAAGCGCTTGATTTCGGGAGCGCGAAAAAGTCACGCCTTTTTCGAAGCGACGTTGAAAAGGGCAGGACAGCCCTTTTTCAACAACCTGTTAAATTAGCGCCATTCGCTTCTAGTAACTAAACGTCTCACCCTTCAACGCCGGCGCCACCGTCGGTGCTTTGCGATGCTTACTCACCGCCTCATAGCCGCTGGCCAGTTTGATCAGCGTGGGTTCGGTGAACGGTTTGCCAAGGAACTGAACAGCGAATGGCATGCCATCTGAGGGGAAGAATCCACCGGGAACAATAATCGTCGGCAGGCCGGTGTACGAAGCCAGCGCGTTACCGCCTTCACTGCTACCGCCGCCACCGGGAGGGTTCGGTGTGGTGCGGCGCTCATCGGTAATCAGTGTTCGGTACGGCAGAATCACGGCATCGAGCTGATACTTTTCCATCACCTCAACAACAGCGGCTTTGATGATGTCTTGCTGCTTATACGCAGCCAGCAATTGTTTGTTGTGATCCAAGTTGCCAAGTTTGGCGGCTTCGATAATCGCTGGCTTTACCAGATCGCCACCTTTAGCAATCATTTCATCAACAGTGCGGATGGGTGCAGTGGGCGGCAAGGCCGCCAGATATTTGTTGATAGCATCGGCGCGCTCATAAGTTGCAGCGCCGGCATCGCGTAATGCTTCAGTCAGTTTCAAACCAGTCAGCACGGGATCAACCATCACTGCGCCCGCTGCTTTGAAATCGGCCACGGCTTTTTCAAACAGCGCCACACCATCGGTATGCGTGGGTCCGGAACGCACCATCTCGCGTAACACACCAATACGTGCGCCTTTCAAGCCATCCTTGCCGACAAAACTCGTATAGGGTTGTTCGGGAACCTTACCCAGTCCCGCTTCGGTAGCCAGATCGGCGGCATCGTAACCGGCAATGGAGTCGAGCACGGCGGCACAGTCGTACACACTGCGGCACATGGGCCCACCGCTTTCCTGGCGTGGCGAACTCCACATCATGCCGGTGCGGCTGACCAAGCCATGCGTGGTCGAGAAGCCGACCAGATTATTGAGCGTGCTGGGAATCACGATGGAACCACTGGTGTCGCTGCCCAGGCCCGCAGTGCCGAACCACGCCGCCATCGACACACCAGTACCGGAGCTGGAACCACCGGTGGTCTTGCCTGCGTTGTAAGGGCTGATGGGTTGTCCCATCAAGGTGCTGCCGCCGCTGGCTGCTACGCCATACCAATCGGATTGATTGAGCTTGGCCAAAATAATCGCGCCGGATTTACGCAGGCGATCGATCACGAACGAGTCGCGCGTGGGCTGCGAGGTGGCCATGGGTTTGAAGCCGCCACTGGTGGGCATGTCGGCCGTATCGAACACATCTTTGGCAAGAATAACGACGCCGTGCAGCGGTGAACGTGGCCCCTTGGCTTTGCGCTCGGCATCGAGTGCGCGCGCTTCCTTCAAGGCGTTCTTGTTGAGGACGATCACTGAGTTGAGCTTGGGTCCCTTTTGGTCGTAGGCATCGATGCGCGCCAAGTA
>JANMUE010000499.1:0-2935 GCA_031391205.1 Lysobacterales bacterium
GCTGCGCCCAGTGCGCTGCGGCGGTTGGTTAACGTACCCCGCTGCCTGACACTGAGTCAACAACGATAGCCGGGGTGCGGTACTTGAAAGGCGCCATTGACACTCAGGCACGCAGGTTCAGCAAGTTCGGGAAGATGAACATGTAAAGCCAGTGACCCAGACCCTAATCACGCACCGGGATACGGTCGCCCGTACTGCGAGCAGCCTATTTGGTCGTGCAAGCGCAGCAACGCTGAGTTAGCCAAAAACAAACAGGGCTGTAACTCTTGGGCGAAAATTCTGATGCCCTATTGCCCCGGTATGGCGGATAACAATGCGCGCGTGTAGGCCGCCTGGGGCGCGCGATATAGATCATCAGAGTCTGCCATCTCCACCACGCTGCCATGTTGCATGACCAGCACGCGATCGGAGATATGCTTGACTACACTCAGGTCGTGCGAGATGAATATGTAGGAGAGTGCAAACTCATCCTGCAGATCTTGCAAGAGATTCAACACCTGCGCCTGCACAGACACGTCCAGCGCCGACACGGCTTCATCGAGGATCAACACCTCCGGCTGCACCACCAGACAGCGTGCGATGGCAATGCGCTGACGTTGACCGCCGGAAAATTCGTGTGGATAACGTTGCAAGACCGTCTGCGGCAGACCTACGCGTTGCAACATCGCCGCAGCAAGTTGCAATCGCTCCTGCGTATTGGCCCCGATGCCATGAATTGCCATCGGCTCCAACAACAACTGCGCCACGGTAAAGCGCGGATTCAGAGACGCATACGGATTCTGAAATACGATCTGGATGCGGCGACGATAGACGAGCATATCCTTGTCGCTGATGCTGAGCAGATCCTTGCCGTCAAACCAAACCTGGCCACCATTGCTCTTGATCAGACGCAGCAGCGTCAACGCCGTTGTGCTCTTTCCGGAACCGGATTCGCCGACGATACCCAGCGTCTTGCCGCGCGGCAGTTGAAACGACACGTCACTAACAACATTCAGATGTTCGCGCTGGAACAGGCCGGTCTTGAGCGTGAACGTTTTGGACAAGTTTTTGACTTCCAGAACGATGGCATCCTGGGCGCTGGTGCCGCGGTGACGCTCGCCCATAACCGGCACTGCGTTACCACTCAAAAAATTCTCCACCACGGGCAGGCGTTGCGGACGCACATCCAGACGAGGCCGACAAGCCATCAATGCCCGGGTATAGGGATGCTGTGGCGCCGCGAATAGCGCCGCCGTGGAGTTCTGTTCGCGTATTTCGCCTTGCTGCATCACCACCACATGATCGGCCACTTCACGTACCAACCCGAGATCATGCGTAATGAACAGCATGGCCATGCCCTGCTGTTCGCGCAGACGCAATAGCAGTTCAAGGATCTGTTTCTGTACTGTTACATCCAACGCTGTGGTGGGCTCATCGGCGATCAGCAATTTTGGTTGGCAGGCGATGGCCAACGCAATCATGACGCGCTGTTGCTGACCGCCAGATAATTCGTGTGGATGCGAATTGATACGCAATTCGGGCCTGGGAATGCCGACTTCGTTGAGCAGCTCGACAACGCGACTCATGGCTTGTTTGCGTGTCATGTGTAGATGCAGTTGCAACGATTCTGCGATTTGCTCCCCCACGGTGAATACCGGATTGAGCGAGCTCATCGGGTCCTGAAATACCATGCTGATGTCCTTGCCGCGCAGCGCACGCAGCTCCGCTGCGCTGAGCGTCAGCAGATTGCGTCCCGTGAACTCGATGCGGCTGTCAGCAGCGATGCTGGCTGTTCTGGGCAACAATCCCAGAATCGACGTAGCCGTCACGGATTTGCCGCTACCTGATTCACCCACCAGCGCCACGCATTGGCGCAGGTCGATGCGGAAGGACACGTCCTTTACCACCGCCACCGGCGGTTGATTGCGCCGAGCGAAAGCGATGCGTAGAGAATTAATACTCAGCAGCGTATCGGGAGTGACGGTCATGAGCGTTTGTCTTGGGAACGGTAACGCGAACGCGCTGCCTCAATGACGGCCTGCAGTCTGGCGTGCAGTACTTTTCTGGGAGGCAGAATCGTCAGGTACTCGGCAACATGGATGCCCTGCGCTCCCAACTCCAACAATTCCACTTGCTCGGCATTTTTCTGCGCACACAGGATGATACCCAGTGGCGGTAGCTCTTCCGGCTGCTTTTCATGCTGATCGAGCCAACGCAGGTACAACTCCATCTGGCTCTTGTCCGCATGTTTGAAACGTCCCAGCTTCAGCTCCACAGCCACCAAGCGTCTCAGCGGACGATTGAAGAATAGTAAGTCCAGATAAAAATCGTCGCCATCAATCTGCATACGCTTTTGCCGTGCAATGAACGAAAAGCCTACGCCCAATTCAAGCAAAAAAGATTCCAACCCACGCAGAATGGCATCCTCAAGATCACGCTCGACGTAGTGATCCTGCAAGCCTAAAAAATCGAGCACATACGGATCCTTCAACACCAGGTTCGGCGTGACTTCGCCTTGTGAGCGTAGTGCATGCAGATCTTTGGCGATCAGCTTATCAGGCTTTTTCGACAATGCCGTACGCTCATACAGCATTGAGTCGATGCGTTCACTCAAAGTCCGCACGCTCCAACCTTCGATGCGGCACATCTCGGCGTAGAATTCGCGTTGCAGCGGCTGTTTTAGCGGCAACAACTCCCGAAAATGCGACCAGCTCAATTGTCGCCACAGTGTGGCGACAATCTTTTCGTCAGGAAATGCCTCGGCGAACTGCAGCATGCGCCGCAGATTTTTTTCTGCGAATCCTTGACCATACTCACGCACCAATTGTCGCGACACTGTGGCGACAATTTTCTCGCCATAGTCGGCGCGCTGACTGGCGAGCAGATCTTCACGAATGCGCTTGCCGACCCGCCAATACAACATGGTCAGACTGACATTGACCGCCACTGCAGCCGC
>JANMUE010000505.1:0-8115 GCA_031391205.1 Lysobacterales bacterium
CTTAGGCCTTAAGCGGCCAGTGCGTAGTTGTCGTCGTTGGCAACTAAAGTTTTGCTACTGGATTAACGAGGAAAGTGGCCCCCTCGGCATGCACCCAGCAATTTCGAGTCCCCCGTCGAAGCCGATCGCCCCCGGTTGAACTGTTGCTGCTAGATGACATCAGTATAGGGGTGTGTGGTTGGGATTCAAGGTGTTTGTGGATGGATGTGGGGAAAGATTCAGATTGTGGACGTGCGGGGGCTTAGCGCCGTTGTGGGAGCGGCCGCTGGCCGCGAAGCTTTTGGCTTTGAAGGGAACGGAGCGAGAGCTTCGCGGCCACATGCCGCTCCCACGACAGCAGGATGTGCCGGGTTATGCTGCGCGGGTAAAAGGTTCAGGTGATGCCGACGGTCTCCGGTTGGCGCATCCATTCTGCGATGTCACGTTTACCGTGCAGCACACGCCAGATGTCGATGTGCTCGGCGCATTCCACGTAGAAGATCAGATAGGGATAGCGCTTGAGCGGCCAGCTGCGCAGTCCGGGTAGATTCAATTCATGCGCATAACGCGGTGACCCGGCGGCAGGGCGGCGGCCGATTTGGGTGTAGGCATTTTCCAGTGCGTCAACGAACGCCAGCGCCACGGATTCAGTGGCCTCGCCCAAGTAGTACGCTATGGCTTCGTGCACATCCCGGTTGGCTTGCTCGCGCGGGATGACGGGTTTCGATTTCACCGAGGTGTGCCGGACTTGGCTGGTTGGCGAACCTTGTCACGCAATTTTTTAAAGTAGGCAGCGTTTGCTGGGGAGGTTGCAGCGGAAGCTGCGCCCGCAAGCAGAAGTCCACGTAAGTGCAATCTGTCCTGATCTCTTCGGATCAATTCGCGTAGGTATTCGCTGCTGGTGCCATAGCCGCGTTGGCTGACCTGCTCGTCGACGAAAGTCTTGAGGGCGTCGGGGAGGGAAATGTTCATCGTGCTCATGGTTGAAGGGTAGGATTTTTGGCAAAAATTGGCAAGGAAAAATCTCGTGCATATGGCGGGTTGCGCACAGTGCTATCACGGGAGATGTCGTACCGTGGGGAATCGCGACTTGCGTCGCTCCTACAACAGCGGTTCAGTATGAGGATGTGTGATGAACGAGAAAGTCAGCAAGACCGATGAGGAGTGGCGTTCGGAGCTGTCGCCGACGCAGTACGCGGTGTGTCGCTGTTCGGCGACGGAGCGGCCGTTCACCGGCAAGTTCTGGGATCACCATCAGGCGGGGACGTATGTCTGTGCCTGCTGCAAGGCGGAGCTGTTTGCGTCGACGGCGAAGTTCGATTCGGGTTCGGGTTGGCCGAGCTATTTTCAGTCGTTGGGCAAGAAGGTGGTGAGCGAGCATTTCGATGAGTCGCATGGCATGCGGCGTGTCGAGGTGCGGTGTGCGCGCTGCGATTCACATCTGGGGCATTTGTTTGAGGATGGGCCGCAGCCGACGGGGTTGCGGTATTGCATCAATTCGGCTTCGCTGGATTTCAAGGCGTAGGGTCGTTTGGCGGTTTCGCAGGTTTCCCTCATCTGCTTGATTCGCGCCATCCATGGCGCTCACCCTTCGGGCCAGCTGCGCTGTTCGCAATCGCTCCTGCGATTGCGGTCGGCATCTTCTGCCGCGAGCGGGAGAAGAGATTATGGTGTGCGGGTCAGCCAGAGGTGGGGTAGGCCGAGTTCGTTGAGATAATGCTTGCCTTCGTCCACACCCAACAGCATCGCCAATGTGGCGGCGGCGCCTGCGACCAGGCAACTGGGTGCACTGACGCTGACGCTGGCGAAGCTTTCGATGGGCATGCCGCTGCGCGGGTCGATGATGTGTGAGTAGCGGCGTCCATCGACGATGAGGCAGCGTTCGTAGTCGCCGCTGGTGGCGAGCCCGCCGCTGGCGATGTCGATATGGGCGGTGGATTGATTCGGCGACTCGGGTGATTTGATGCCGACGCGCCAGGCGCTGCCATCCTGATGCGCGCCGATGACGGCGAGGTCGCCGCCAAGGTCGACCATGCCGTGCAAAAATCCGGCTTCGCGGCAGAGTTGTGCCACGCGATCGGCGGCGTATTCCTTGACGATTCCGCCGAGATCCAGGCGCATGCCGGCCACCGGTATTGAGAGTTGCGGACGCTGCCAGTGCAGGCGCCGCCAGCCGACGCGCGACAGCGCTTCATTGATGACGGCGGCGTCGGGTAGCGTGCCGCTGCGCAGGTCCCAGAGTCGGGTCAGTGTGCCGGCGGTGATGTCGAACAGGCCCTGGCTTTGGCTGTGCAATGCGTCGGCAAAATCCAGCAGGGCAGCGGTTTCGTCGTCGACATGGAGTGGCGATGGATGGCCGGCATGCGCGGTCCATTCGGCGATCAGGCTGTCGTCGCGGTAGTGCGAGTATTTGCGATCAAGTCGGCGCAATTCGGCTTCGGCAATCGCGAAGGCGTGCTTCCCCTGGGCGGACGATCCAGTTTCGATATGCAGCGCGCAGGGGCAGCCCATGGCGGCGAAGCTGTAGTGGAAGGCGTTCAATCGAAATGTCAGCGGGTTGTTCGCGATAGATAGGCCGGGCAATCGCAGCAGGAGTAGGGTGGGTGCAACCCACCAATATCGAATTTTCGAGAACGGTGGGTTGCACCCACCCTACTTAGAAACCGAAATCGAAACCGGCGAAGTAGCGTGTGTAGCCGACCAGCCCGGGCACGGCTTCGTTGTCGCCACTGAGCGCGTAGTCTTCGTCGCTGCGGTAGCGTTCGGCGCCGATGCTGAGTTCCCAGGCGCCGAAGCGTTTGCGCAGATTCAATTTTGCCGACCAGGCACCGAAGGCGGCCAGGCGATAGTCGCTGGAGGCATGTGCGGCGCTGTCGTCATCGAAAAATGGCGCGTAGAAATCCGCTGCGGTCTGGCTGTAGTAGCGGATGCTGGGGACCAGCCGCCAGTCTTTGCCCAGCGATTGATACCAGGCCAGGTCGAAGGTATGCGATTCGATAGACCAGTCATCGCGGACGTAGCGATAGTCGGCATGCAGTGCGGCATCGGCGCCAGCAAAGGCATGGCGATAGCGCACGATGCCGGCAGTCTGCAGTCGGTTGCCCGGGCGGGCATCGGCGCTGACGTTGCCGATGCTTTCGATAAATACCAGCTTGTAAGGATCGGACAGAAAACCATCGTGGTAGGTGAGCTGCATGCCGGCCTGAAGTACCGCTGAGCGATTCAATATCCACGACAGGCTGGCGAAGCCTGATGTGGTGGATTTATCGGCGTGCTCGATGCGGCCGTTCTCGATCGCATCGCTGGGTTCGATGCGATCGTCGGCATAGCTGAAACCATAGCCCAGCGAAAGCTGATCGCGCAGCGCCTGCGCGCGCTCGAAACCCAGCGACACCGAGCGATAGTCGTCTTCGTCGGATATGGAGGCGCTGTAGGTGTTGCGGTCTTCAGCGATGGGATCGGAGACCAAGGTGGCAACCAGTTCGCGGCGTGTGTCGCGGATGGTGGCGCCGCTCAATACCTGGATCAGCGAATCGCTGGGGCCTGGGATGACATACCAGGGCGACGATCCGCTCATGATTTCCTGAGTGCCGCTGAGCGAGAGCTGTGCACGTTCGCCTACGCCCTGATCGAGGCGGAACTGATGCGCGCGCACGAAGTAACGATCGGCGCTGCCGATGATGGTGCCGGTCTGTGCGTCTTCATCGTATTCGGAATAGCGATAGCTGGTGCGCGTATCGCGATCGCCGCTGGCCGCGGCTTCGGGCTCGTCTGCGGGTTCATCGGCTGCTGCTGCGGCGTTGACGCCGAGTGCGGCGGCGGCGGTCAGCAACAGGCGCAGTGAGGCGGTGACACGGGTTTGGGATGGGGCGGATGGTTCGATTTCGTCGCGCTTCATGGCGTGATCTCGTGTTTGTTTGCATTGTAGATGCGGGGCCTGACCCGCATGCGTTTGATGTTTATTGATTGTTGCGGGAGATCAAGAGCATGCGGGTCGGGCCCCGCATCTACAAATCCGGCATCAATTGCAACCACAGCCACCACCTGCTGCGCCCAGACGACCGGAGCTGCCTTCCTTGGCGAAGCTGACCTGTTCGGCCATGGCGCCTTCCAGTCCGTCGGGCGTCCATTGCATATCCCAGCGCGCCAGTCGGCCGCGTTCCCAGGGTTGCACGGTGGTCGTGGTGGCGCAGGCGCTCAGCAGCAGTGTCGCCGACAGCATCAGCCATCGGAACAGGCGCAGTCGATCAATTCGCATCGGCCTTCTCCGCAATCAGTTGCTCAATCTTGGCACGCAAAGGGGGCAAATCCTTCATCTGAAAACCGATATGTTGCGAACGCAGAATACCGTTGCGATCGATCAGGTAGGACGAGGGCATGCCCTTGAGCGCATAGGCGCTGGCCACCTTGCCTTCAGGATCGTGCAGGAGCGGAAACTGCAGCGGAACCTGTTTCAGAAAGCCGAGTGCGTCTTCAATGTCTTCGTCCAGGCTGACGGCCAACACTTCGAAGTCGGCACGGTTGTATCCGTTGCGCAGCTTCTGATACTGCGGCAGTGACTCGAGGCATGGGCCGCACCAGGACGCCCAGAAATCGAGCAGGACGACGCGACCGCGAAGATCCTCCAGCCGCAGTGTTTCTTTGGATTGCAGCAGCGGCAGCGTGAAGGCGGGGGCGGGTTTGGAAGTTTCTTCGGCGATCGCGATGAGTGGAAGTAGCGACGCAGCGATCAGGACCAGTATCAGGATTCTGTTTCTTGGCGTCTGCATCCCGCCGGTGTTTTTCATTGTTGTCGTCATCGGTTTCTCACTCGTCGCTCACTACGTAGGCGCGGGCGGTGACCGGCGCAGGGTTGGTACAGGTCAGACCTGCTGGCAGCGTGAGACGCGTGAGGTTCATGCTGCCGGTGCCGAAGCCGGCGACCGAATTGAAGTCGACGCGGCCATGCGTGCAATCGGTGAAGGTGAACGTCAGCGTACCCCAGTCGGCGCGCACTGCCTGAGATGGAACAAAGTTCGGAATGAAGCGCGCGCCGGTGGTGCGCACTGCAGTCATCGTTGCGGTGTTGTTGACGATGCCGCCGACGCCACCGAACCAGGCCTGCTGGCCTTCGGGGGTGAACGTGAACCAGTACGCGAGCAGTGCATTGCCCGGAAGAATTTCGATGAAGATGCCATGCCCACTTTGCGCCGGGTCGTACCAGGTGCCGGTATAACCCGAGGTCAGCGTCGGCGGAGTGGGCGTGCCCGTTACGGTCACCGTCCCGGCCATGCCGAAGCCGGAGCCGCCGTGCGCATCGCAGAAATAGTTGAAGGTTCCGGCGGTGTTGAAGGTGACCGTGGCCACCCAGTTCGCGGTACTGACATTGCCGCCGTTGCCCTGACAGCTGGTGGCGCAGCGAAAGCCGGCATCATTGGACACCACGTTGTGCAGGCCACCCGCATTGGTGAACGTAATGGTGTCGCCCACCGCTATGTTGAGCTGGTTGGGGGTAAACACCAGGCCGTTGCCGCCGACGGCGACATTGTGATTGGCCGACCATGCCGGACCCACGGAAATGACTGCGACAGCAGCGGCAACACAGCGGACGAACAGGTTGCGGATATTCATGATGATCTCCCAAGGGCACGAATGGCAGCGTTACGGCGAGGCGCAGAAAACAGGCCGAGTATCGCGCTGTGTCGACGCAATTTGTACTGACGACCGGGAGGTCGACTAGGCGTAGCCAACGCGATAGATGCCACGGGTGGATATTGATTTGTTTGGGTTTTTGCCGATGTGACGGATATCGCGGGAATGACGGCGAAAATGTCGTTCAGGTGGCGTTGTGTCATAAGGTGGGTCCGACCTGTGGTCCGACGCTGTTCGTTATTGGCAAAAGATGAGAAAAAGCGTCCGGCAGCGCGGACCGGCACTGCTAGCGCTTCAGGAAATTCCGAACAACGCATTGCAATGCGCGGTGGTGCACTCGCGCAATGCGGTGAGGCTGTAGCCGCCTTCGAGCGTGGATATGACGCGACCGCCAGTGTGGCGTTCGGCGATGATCACCAGGGCGCGGGTGATCCAGGCGAAGTCCTCGGCACCGAGATTGAGCTGGGCCAGCGGATCGAGGCGATGCGCGTCGAAACCTGCAGAGATCATGATCAGTTGTGGTTTGAATTGATCGATGTTGGGCAGCAGTTGCAGCGCCCAGGCTTCGCGAAATTCCAGCGAACGCGCACCCGGCATCAGGATGGCATTATGGATATTGCCGACGCCTTGCTCATTTTCGGCGCCTGTACCGGGATACAAAGGCCATTGGTGCGACGACGCATACAGCACGCGCGGATCGTTGGCGAAAATATCCTGCGTACCATTGCCGTGATGCACATCGAAGTCAATGATGGCGACGCGTTCCAGACCCAGCGCCAATGCATGCGCGGCGCCGACGGCGACATTGTTGAAAAGGCAAAACCCCATCGGGTCGACATGGGTGGCGTGGTGCCCAGGCGGACGCACGGCACAGAAAGCGCGGTCGGTCTGGCCCATCAGTACGGCATCGACAGCAGCGACCACGGCGCCCGCGGCATGCAACGCTGCGGCCAGCGAGTTCTCGTTCATCGCGGTGTCCGCATCGAGTCGCGATACGCCCTCGGTCGGTGCGGTCGAGAACACGCGCTCGATCAGGCAGGGATCATGCGCACGCTGCAACTGCTCAACGCTGGCGGCCGGTGCCTGCATGCGCTTGATGCTTGCCAATGGCGGCGTTTCCAATGCCGACAGCACCGCGGCTAGCCGTGCCGGCGATTCCGGATGGCCCGGACCCATATCATGCAAGCCACACACGGGATGGGAGAGAATCATTGCGCTGCGCCCGTGCTCAACCGCGCCTGCGGCGCTCGTGCTTCCAGATCACTTCGCCGTGCCCGGACTCGCGTGCCAGCACGCGGGCCATCACGAAGAGGAGATCGGACAGGCGATTGAGATAACGAATGGCTTCCGCGCGCACTGCATCGTGCCGCGCCAGCGTGACCACTTCGCGCTCGGCGCGCCTTGCGACCGTGCGTGCCAGATGGCACGAGGCAGCCGCGCGGCCGCCACCGGGCAGGATGAAATCCTTGAGCGGCGGCAACGGGTCGTTCAACGCATCCAGGCGCTGTTCGAGTCGGGCGATGTCGGGCTCGGCGATCATCTCGCTGCCAGGAATACACAGTTCGCCACCGAGATCGAACAGTTCATGCTGGATTTCGGTCAGCGTGTCGGCGATCGCGCCTTGCGGGCCAACAGCGCCGACCAGCTCGGCGATCACCATGCCGATGCAGCTATTCAACTCGTCGACGGTGCCATAGGCGGCGACACGGGCGCTGTCTTTGGAGACGCGGGTGCCATCACCCAGGCCGGTGCTGCCGTCATCGCCGGTGCGGGTATATATCTTGCTGAGGCGATTACCCATGGCGTCGCCTCTGCGCTCAGACCGACTGAGTGCTGGCTTTGCCGCGGGCGCGCTGCAGCAGAGCGTATCCGCCGAACAACACCAGACTGTAGAAGGCTACGCCAGCGAGCTGGTTATGGAAATACGGAATGGCGCTGACGTAGCAGCTCATCAACCCGGTCGCGGTGTGCGGATACATGGTGCCCAATGCCCATACGGCGAAATTGCTGACGATGAAGAAGCCCGTCGCGCTGGCCAGACCAAAGATGGCGATCTTGGCGGCACCGGCGCCACGCAACCAGTGCCCGGCGAAGGCGATCAGTGCGAAGCACAGATAGGTGACCCAGATGCTGTCATAGAAGCCGAGAAATAGATCGGACACGAACAGCGCGATCAGCGGTATCAGCATGCTGACCCAGCGCCGCGCGATATGCGCTCCGGCAAACAATGCCATCGCTTCGAGCGGGCTGAAGTTCCACGGATGCGGCACCAGGCGGGACAGGGCGGCGAGCAGGATCATGCCGGCTACCAGGGCCAGTTTCAGATGCTGATCGGAGCGTTGAGCGTCGGACATGAGGCAACTCGGTGGTGAATGGGGCAGGCATAAAGTGTAGCAGGGCGGCTGTATAGGAGCGGCGTGAGCCGCGATTCGTAGAGAATGTGGGAGCGGCGTGAGCCGCGAAGCTCTTCGCTGGATATCAAACAGTAGAGCAAGAGCTTCGCGG